>DATDHI010000148.1:0-19578 GCA_036521655.1 Pseudonocardiaceae bacterium
AATCCCTCATTCTGGACCACAGCCCAGGGGCCGGCCCGTGCTGTCCGGCGTGGTGCGGCGGTCAGGCCGTGCCGGCGCGCCGCCAGCACGACGTTGACGTAGCCGAACCGATGCTGCGCGGAGGGCCCATGCGTCAGTAGCGACGCGGTGTGCTCCGGCGTGCAGTAACCCTTGTGCTCGTCGAAGCCGTACCACGGCAGCTGTTCGTGCAAATCGCCCATGATGCGGTCGCGGGTCACCTTAGCCAGCACCGAGGCCGCCGCCACGCAGGCAGCGACCCGGTCCCCACCGATCACCGCCATATTCGGAGCGGTCAGCCCAGGCACCCGGAACCCGTCGGTGAGCACGTAGCCCGGATGCACCGGCAGACCGGCAACGGCGCGACGCATGCCCTCCAGGTTGGCCACGTGCACGCCCAGCCCGTCGACCTCCTCGGGCGGGATCACCACCACGCTCCGGGCCACCGCCCGGGCAGTGATCAGGTCGTAGTAACGCTCCCGGCGTGCCGCAGTGAGCAGCTTGGAGTCGGTCAGCCCGTCCAGTGCCACCGCGTCAGCTGGTCGCAGCACGCACGCGGCGACCACCAGCGGCCCGGCGCACGCCCCTCGACCGGCCTCGTCCACGCCGGCCACGGGGCCCAGGCCACGGCGATGCAGGACGGCCTGCAACGTCCACGTCCCGTTGTCCCTGCGCACCACCGCCCGCGGCGGCCGCGGCAGGGGCTGGCTGATACTGCGCGCCACGACGTGCACCGTCCTCAGCCGCGCCTGACGGCGACCACCCGCTCGCGCAGGAAACGGCCACCTCGCAGTACCGGCCAGCTCAGCAAGAGGCCAGCGCTCAGCGGCAGGCCGGCCGGCCAGTCCGGCGGTTGCGCACCGAGCGCCGTCACATGCTGCGGATCAGGATCGGCGATGCCCTGCCACCGGGCCGGTGGGAGCACGATCAGGCGTGCCTTGCCGATGACGTTCTCCAGGGGCACCGTGCCGGTTCGCTGGTCCGAGACGTGCCGCCGGGAGTCCGCGGAGTTGTTCCGGTTGTCCCCCATCATCCACAACCCCCCAGGGGGCACGGTGATCGGACCGAACTCCTCCTGGGGCTCATGCCCGGCGAAGACGGCGTAGGACTCGGTCAGCCCGACGTTGTTGACCGTGACCCGGTTCTGCTTGTCACAGCACTTCACCGTCTGGCCACCCACCGCGATCACTCTTTTGACGAAGTCTCGCTCGTCCGGCGGGGCGAGGCCGATCAGGGAGGCAGCCTGCTGCAGCCCACGGACCACAACGTTGTCCGACCGCGGGTTGGAGAACTCGGCGTTGGTGCCCCACGAGTCGGGACCCGGAACACCAGGACGTCGCCGGGGCTCGGAGCGCGCAGTCGGTAGGTCAGCTTGTCGACCAGCACCCGGTCGTTGGTGCAGCCTGGGCAGCCGTGCAGGGTCGGCTCCATGGACGCCGACGGGATGACGTACACCCGGGCCAGGAATGTCTGGATCAGGAACGTGAGCACCAGCGCGGTGATCACCAGGATCGGAAGCTCTCGCCAGAACGACCCTCTCCTCTTCGGCATGCGATGCCGGTGGACGCGGCGGCGAGGGTCGTCGGGATCGTCGCCGCGAGCGGGTTCCGTCGAGGACACCAGGTTGGCCACGTCCCCAGGCTATCGGCAGGCTGGGAAACGAGGTGGGTTAGGACGCGGACGGCGTCTCACGCTTCTCCTTGATCTTGGCGGCTTTACCCCGAAGATCACGGAGGTAGTACAGCTTCGCGCGCCTGACGTCACCGCGGGTGACCACTTCGATCTTGGCGATGTTGGGCGTATGCACTGGAAAGGTGCGCTCCACACCCACTCCAAAGGATACCTTGCGCACGGTGAAGGTCTCCCGGGCTCCACCGCCCTGACGGCGGATGACCACGCCTTGGAACACCTGAACCCGCTGGCGCGAACCCTCAATAACGCGGACGTGCACCTTGAGCGTGTCACCGGGCCGGAAGTCGGGGATGTCGGAACGCAGCGACTCCGCGTCCAAGGCGTCCAGGGTGTTCATCGGGTCCGTCCTCGTCATCATGTGCTCGGTACGTTCTAGGAGGCGCCCGCTGCCGACGCTACGCCGCAAGCCACCGGCGGCTTCGGTGGTGACACTCGCCTACGCCGGGACTGGCCCTGCGCTGCGGCACCCTCACCAGTCTGCCAGACCGTCGCGGTCGCCAGGAAACCGGGCAGTCGCTACCCGGGTGGCGTGCCGAGCCGGTCGAGCAGGGCCTGGTCCGCACCGTCCAGCACCCCAGGCGGCAGCGCGGCCAGCAGGTCGGGACGCTGGGCCGCGGTGCGCTCCACCGCGCGGTCCCGGCGCCAGCGGGCGATCGCGGCATGGTTGCCGGAGCGCAGTACCGGGGGAACTTCGCGGCCCCGCCACACCTCGGGGCGGGTATAACAGGGTCCCTCCAGCAGACCGTCGGAGAACGAGTCCTGCCCGGCCGAGGCGGGGTTGCCCAGCACGCCGGGCAGTAGCCGGGCAATCGCCTCGACCATCACCAGCACCGCGACCTCCCCTCCGACCAGCACATAGTCGCCGATGGAGATCTCGTCAACGACAACCCGCTCGGCCGCATCGTCGATCACCCGCTGATCGATGCCCTCGTAGCGACCGCAGGCGAAAACCAGCCGGGGTTGTGCGGCCAGCTCCGCGGCTACCTGCTGGGTGAACCGCCGACCGGCGGGACTGGGCACCACCATCCGTGGTGGCGGCTCCCCGGCGAGGATCTCGTCCAGCGCCTCGCCCCAGACGTCGGGGCGCATCACCATGCCAGGGCCGCCGCCATAGGGTGCATCGTCCACCGCCCGGTGCACATCGTGGGTCCAGTCCCGCAGCTCACGCACCTCGAAGGTGATCAACCCTCGCGCAATGGCCCGGCCGAGCAGCGCTTCCCTGGCCGGGGCGAGGTACTCGGGAAAGATCGTGACAACCTGAATGAACACAGCTCAACGCTCTCAGAACAACCCGGCGGGTGGGTCGAGCACCACACGGCCACCAGGAAGATCCACCTTCGGGACGATGGCCCGGACGAAGGGCACCAGCGTCTCGCCGTGGTCGGTCTCCAGCACCAGCAGGTCGCTGGCCGGGGCGTGGATCACCTCTCGCACAGTGCCCAGTGCACCGCCATCGAGCCCGACGGCCGTCAGGCCCTCAAGCTGGTGATCGTAGAACTCGTCAGGGTCGTCCAGCGCCGGCAGCTCGGCAGAATCGACGGTCAACAGGACGCCACGCAACTCCATCGCCGCGGCGCGATCGGTCACCCCGGCGAATCGCACGAGCAGGCCTCCGGCATGCGGGCGCAACGCGTCCACAGTCAGCGTCCGGCCAGCGCCACCGCTGAGCTGCGCGCCCAGCACGAAACGCTCCTCGGGAAAGTCGGTCCGCACCTGCACCGTCACCTCACCACGGAGGCCGTGCGGCCTGCCGATCCGGCCGACAACCCGCTGATGGTCCGGTTCCATGGTTCAACGTCCCGGCCGGCTGGTCAGTGATCGGTGTCGACGACGTCGATCCGCACGCCACGCCCGCCGATACCACTCATGACCGTGCGCAGTGCAGTGGCAGTGCGCCCGCCCCGGCCGATCACCTTGCCGAGATCCTCGGGGTTGACGTGCACCTCAAGAGTGCGACCTCGCCGCGTGGTCACCAGCTGGACGCGCACGTCATCGGGGTTGTCGACGATTCCCCGTACGAGGTGCTCAAGCGCGTCCGCCAGCATGCTCACGCCTGCCCGTCCGCTGCCTTCGCCGTGTCGTCTGCTTTGTCGTTACCGGCTCCGGTATCTTCGGCGGGGGTTGCGGTCTTGCGAGCGCTCTTCTTCCGGGGCGTAGTCGCCGCGGTCGTCGGCACCTCGCCAGCCTCCGCCAGCGCCCGGTTGAACAGCTCCGCCTTGTCCGGCTTGGGCTCGGCACGCCGCAGGGTGCCCTCCGCACCGGGCTGACCGGTGAACCGCTGCCAGTCACCGGTGACCTTGAGGATGTGCTGGACCGGCTCGGTGGGTTGGGCCCCGACGCCGAGCCAGTACTGCACCCTCCCGGAGTCGACCTCAATGAAGCTGGGTTCTTCCTTGGGGTGGTACTTGCCGATCGTCTCGATCGCCTTGCCGTTGCGGCGGGTGCGGGCGTCGGCGACGACGATCCGGTAGTGCGGCTGGCGAATCTTGCCGAGCCGCATGAGCTTTATCTTCACAGCCACGGGGGGAGCTACTCCTGTCAACGCACGAGAATTCACGGGTGAGCGCACACGGCGCACTGCGGGGGCGCAGGGGGTCCCATTGTGCCAGACCGTCCTGGCATCCATGGCACCCGTCCGCGCGCCGTGCATGACAGCACAACACACCGGGCGTGAAGACACGACACGCGGGGCAGGAGAGCACGACACGCCGGGGCTTAGGTGACGCCTTGGGTGACCAGGAGCAGGCCGACCGCCGGTAGGAAGTTGTTTGCCTGGTGCGCGACGATGCTGGCCAGCAGGTTGCCGGTGAGCAGCCGGGCCAGCGCGATCGGCAGCGTGATCACCACCAGCAGCGGGGTGCGCAGAACTTCGAAGTGTGCCATGGAGAACAGCACCGTGGTCAGCCCGAAGATTACCCAGCGGTTCCATCTCCAGTGCTCCAAGGCCCGCCACAGCACGCCCCGGTAGAGCAGCTCCTCGCACAGCGGCGCCACCAGCCACACCCCGACGAACACAGCGAGCGCCAACCCGAGAGGCAGGCGCTGGCCGTCGAACACCTCCCCCACCGCTGAGTTCGCCTGGCCCTTGCCGACCCAGCGCGCCCAGAGCAGCGAGGCGGGCACGGTGATGATCATGCCGGCCACGCCCAGTCCCAGCCCGATGCCGACATCGGAGCGCCGCCAACGCACGGACAGCTCGCTGCCTAACCGCTCCCTCAGGCTGCCCCGGCCGATGAGGGCAGCGCCGCCCATCGCGACCAGACCGGCCAGCAGCGTGGGCGCCACGAGTGACGCGACCAGAACCGTGGGCGGCAGTGACCCGGCCGCGGCCCGATGCGGCGCGCCTAGCGCGAAGGGCAGCACCACCAGCACGGACACCGCCAAGAACGTCACCTCGGCGACGACGAAGACGGCGAGCATCAGGAATCCACGGCCAATATCCCGGTCAGCCCCCATCACCTCCGGTGCAGCCGCCTCCACTGGCTGCGGGATCGGCGCGCTCACCGGGCTACGCCGCGCAACAGCAGCAACTCCGGGTCCCGCAGCACGCTCGGGTCCAGCCGCGGGTCGGTGCGGGTGACGAGCAGGTCCGCGGGCGCACCGGGCACCAGGCCGGGAACGCCCAGCCAGTCGCGGGCCGCCCAGCTCGCCGCTGCGAGGGCCTGTTCACCGTCCATCCCGACGGCGCGCAACGCGTCGATCTCGTCCACCAGGCGGCCGTGCGCGATGCCACCGCCAGCATCGCTGCCGGTGTAGACCGGGATTCCCGCCTCGACCGCGGCACCGACGGTGTCGGCCACCCCGGCGTGCAGCGCGCGCATGTGCGCGGCGTAGCGGGGGTATTTCCCAGCGCCGTCGGCGATCGCCGGGAAGTTCTCGATGTTGATCAGGGTGGGGACCAAAGCGGTGCCGCGCGCGGCCATCTCGGTGATGGTGTCGGCGGTCAAGCCGGTGCCGTGCTCGATACAGTCGATCCCTGCGGAGATCAGGCCCGGCAGCGCGTCCTCGCCGAAGACGTGCGCGGTGACCCTGGCCCCGGCGGCGTGCGCGGCAGCAATCGCCGCGACCAGCACGTCGTCCGGCCACAGCGGGGCCAGGTCACCGGCCGCACGATCGATCCAGTCGCCGACGAGCTTGACCCAGCCGTCCCCGGCCGCGGCCTGCTCGGCCACAGCCTCCGGTAGGAGCCAGGGATCGTCGAGCTCCACACCCAGCGACGGGATATAGCGCTTAGGACGGGCCAGGTGTCGTCCAGCTCGGATGATCCGCGGCAGGTCGTCGCGGGACTGCAGTGGCCGGGTGTCGATCGGGGCTCCGCAGTCCCGGATGAGCAGCGTGCCGGCGTCCCGATTGGTGGCGGCCTGTTCGGCCGCCTCAGCCAGGCTCGTCGACCCCTGCGGACCGAGACCGACGTGGCAGTGCGCGTCGACCAGGCCCGGGAGCACGAACCCTCCATCGCAGATGGTGATCGCGCCTGGTACCGGCTCAGTCCAGATCACCCCACCAGCCACCCACAGCTCACCGGGTTGCCCCGCGGGCAGCAACACCCCCCGCAGATGAAGCGCGGGCACCCTCACTTCTTGCGGAACCTCAGCTTCGACGGGTCGAAACCGGGCGGCAGCTGGTCCATACCCGACAGGCCCGGAGGCAGCTGGGCGGGTCCCGAACCCGTCCCGTCCGGCGCCATCCGGGACAGGTCAGGGAATCCCCCGGGCAGCCCGCCGTGTACCTTCGGGGGTGTCGGTCCGCGTCCCTTGACCTTCCGGCCTTTCTTGCCCTTGCGGCTGCGGCGCCCGCCGATCCCTGGCAAGCCGAAGCTGCCGGCCATCTGCTGCATCATCTTGCGAGCCTCGAAGAACCGGTCGACCAGCTGGTTGACGTCGCTCACCGCCACCCCGGAGCCGCGCGCGATGCGCTGCCTGCGGGAGGCATTGATGATCTTCGGGTCGGCCCGCTCGGCGGGCGTCATGCCGCAGATGATCGCCTCCAGCCGGTCCAGCTGCTTGTCGTCGACCTCGGCGAGCTGCTCCTTCATCTGGCCGGCCCCGGGGAGCATCCCGAGCAGGTTGGCAATCGGCCCCATCTTGCGGATCGCCTGCATCTGCTTGAGGAAGTCTTCCAGGGTCAGCTCACCACTGCCGATCTTGGCGGCGGCCTGTTCGGCCTGTTCGGCGTCGAATACCTGCTCGGCCTGCTCGATCAAGGTGAGCAGGTCACCCATGCCCAGGATCCGGCTGGCCATCCGGTCGGGGTGGAAGACATCGAAGTCCTCCAGCTTTTCCCCGTTGGAGGCGAACAGGATCGGCTTGCCGGTGACGTAGCGCACCGACAGCGCCGCGCCACCGCGGGCGTCGCCGTCCAGCTTGGTGAGCACCACACCGGTAAAGCCGACGCCGTCACGGAAGGCCTCGGCGGTGGCCACCGCGTCCTGGCCGATCATGGCGTCGACCACGAACAGCGTCTCGTCGGGCTGCACCGCATCGCGGATGTCGACAGCCTGGCGCATCATCTCGGCGTCGATGCCCAGCCGCCCCGCGGTGTCCACCACGACGATGTCGTGCTGGCGGGCCTGGGCCTCGGCCAGCCCGCGGCGCGCGACGTCGACCGGGTCGCCGGGTTGTGCCAAGTCCCCGGTCGCCGATGCGCCCGGGTGCGGTGCGAACACCGGCACCCCGGCCTGGTGACCGACGATCTGGAGCTGGGTAACCGCGTTGGGCCGTTGCAGGTCCGCGGCGACCAGCAGCGGGGTGTGCCCCTGGCTGCGCAGCCAGCGGGCGAGCTTGCCGGCCAGCGTCGTCTTCCCGGAACCCTGCAAGCCGGCAAGCATGATCACGGTTGGTGGTGTCTTGGCTAGCTCCAGGCGCCGGGTCTCGCCGCCCAGGATGCCGATGAGCTCCTCATTTACGATCTTGACGACCTGCTGGGCCGGATTCAGCGCGGCAGAGACCTCCGCGCCCTTGGCGCGTTCCTTGATCCGCACGATGAACTGGCGGACCACCGGCAGCGCGACATCGGCTTCGAGCAAGGCGATACGGATCTCGCGGGCGGCGGCGTCGATGTCGGCCTCGGAGAGCCTGCCCTTGCCGCGCAGGCTGGACAGGGCTGACGTAAGCCGATCGGAAAGGGTGTCGAACACGCCGGTCGCGCTCCCTGGGGGTCCGGCGGGGTGATGCCCCGGATTCTGGCTGCTGTGTTTCCAGCGTAGCCGCCCGGCCGCCCGGGTCTGGGCCGGACCTGACCCGACCTGCCTGCGAAGCCCGGGACCGCCGGCTTCCCAGGCCCCACCCCGGGTTACCGGCGGTCCCTACGCCGCCGAGCCACCCGACAAGCGTGCCGGTATCGGAACCGTCGGGGAAGCGTGAACACCCGCGGTTCGATAGGTAGGACTACTCGGCCTCAGGCGGCGTGTCGCCGCAGCGCCTAGCTGGGCGCACACTGAACTCTGTGCACCAGCGGGCTCACCTACGTCGGGCTACCTGCGTGCTCGCAGTCGCGGTGCTTGCGGGTTGCGGCGCATCCAGCGCGGGCGAACCGGCATGGCAGCCAAATCCGCCAAGCAGCACCGTCACGGCTGCCGGCGGCAACGTCCGGGTCGACCTGATCCGCACAGGAGGGTTCGCTGGGCTGAAAAGTCGCAGTTCACTGGATACCCGCAGCCTCCCGCAGGACGAGGCGCGGCAACTCAGTGAGATCGTGGGCCACCTCGATCTCGAGGCACTTGCCCGCACCGCCCGCAGCCACCCGCAACCCGACAGATTCCAATACGATCTCTCGATCGTTCGTGGGGAACAACACGTTCGGGTGCTGCTGGACGATACCGGGATCACTACGGAGTTGCGCCCGCTGATCCAGCTCCTGGAACAACGGGCCCAGCCGGGTTGACGAGTGGCCACACGGCGTTCCCAGCCGGGCCACCGCCGCTGGTGACCAGGCACCCCCGATCCCGCTGTCGCTGCTGTCGGCGCGAGTCACAAGGCCGCTGTGTCCGCCGGAGGCCAGGCCCGCCAATGGCTCGACCACGGACGGCGGGGAGACGAGCCCTTCTGCTTCGTTCGGGGTCCAGTGGGCAGGCCGACCGATTCCGTCCCGCGGTGGAGTCACTCACCGAGTGGTTCGACTGTGCCGGCGGGCTCCAGGTCGTAACCCCCGAGGCTGGAGATCGACGCCTGAACCTCGGGGGCGCGCAGAGCCGTGACCAGGGGAGCGGCCGCGCCGAGGGCGTCACCGCTGAGCGCGATGTCGTAGGGCTCCCAGGTCAGGGGAATGAAGCTCAGATCCAGGTCGTTGGCGGCGGCGCGCAGACCCAGCCCGATGTCGGCGATGCCGGCGGCCACGGCGAGGGCGACCTCCAGGTGGGAGTGCAGTTCGGGGCCGGCCACCTCGTGAGGGGCGATTCCGGTGGCGGTGAGGAGTTGGTCGAGCAGTACCCGGGTGCCGGCGCCGACCTCGCGTTTGGCGACCCGCAGGCCGGCGAGGTCCGCGGGGGTGGCCGCGCCGCGCGGGTTGCCCGGTGGCACGAGCAGACCCTGTTCACGCCGCCACAAGTGGAGCAAGGTGGGGGTGGCGGTGACGAAGCAGGGCACGGGCGAAGGGCGCGTTATGGGTGCCGCTGCGATGACGTAGGTGGATGGCTGCGCCATCGGCAGTGCCCCGAGCGAGGGCGCGTAGTCCCTGGAAGCTTCCGCGGGTACCGACCGGGACCACCGCCGGGCCGACGTGGGCGAGCACGATCTGCAGCGCCGGATCGTCGCTGCCGGCCAGCCGGAACACCCGGTCCGCTTCGAGTAAACGTGCTGCGGCGATCACCCCGTCGGTGGCCACCCGAGCCCGGCGCCGATCGGCCAGGGTGATCACTGCGCCGTCGGCGAGGTATCTGTAGGCGCGGCCGATGGCATTCGCCCTGGCCGGCATCGGGATCGGGTGCGCCGAGACCGCCGAGCACGCCACGGTGGCCGCGTTCGCGCCGGCCGACCGACATCCGCGGCTCGGCGTTCGGGCTGCTCGCCACCGTGCAGGCAATCGGGAATGTGGCGGCCAGCGCGATCGCCGGAGTGCTCTACACCGTGGCGTCGCCGACGGTGGCGTTCACCTACCTGGCGGCCTGGATGCTGATCGCGCTGGTCGCGCTCAGCTGGGCCGCCCGCACCACGGCTTGAGAGCGCCCAAGCCGCGACGACGTGACCGGGTTATCCGTTCGGTCCGGGTGGGTCGTGCAGGGACTCGGTGTCCTCGCCCGTGGTGGGCTGATCGACCAGGCCGACCGCTTCGACCAGCAAGCGGTGCACCGCGGACACCTGATCGGTCATCTCACCTCGGAGCCCGGTGAGCGCGGTCACCTGCCGCTCGACCTCGACTACCCGCCTCGCCAGCCGCTGACCCGCCATCCGCAGGATCAAGTGCAGCGCCGCCACGCCGCGTGTCTGGTAGTCGCGGACCCAGTCTTCGGTCTCGGCACGGCGGGACGCGATGTCATGCTCCGACTGCTGCTCGGCCGCCACCCGGCGGCGCTCGGAATCCAGTTCCGCCTGCCGGCATCGGCCTGCGGACTCAGCCTCCTCGGCCTGGCGCCGACGCCCCGATTCCGCTTCCAGGCGCTGACACTGCTGGGTGGTCTCGCGTTGCAGCTGGTCCGCCTGGGCGCGGGTGCTCTCGCGCAGGGAGGTGGTCTCCTGCTCCGTGCTGGTGCGCAGCTCGGTAGCCTCCTCCACGGCCAGTTGCAGCATCCGCTGGATCCGGGCACCCGCTGCGGTCAGCGGGGACCGTTGCAGATCATCGACCTGAGCGGTCGCCTCCGCCGCTTCCCGGCGCAGTTGTTCGAGCTGCTTGGTGAGGTCGGCGCACCGTCGCTGCGCGCCGTCGCGGTCGGCCTCGATCGTCGCCAGGCGGGCCTTGAACTCGGCGACCAGCCCCCGCGCGGCATCCCGGTCGGCCCCGATCATCGCGATGCGAGTCTCGAGGGCGCCGATGTGGTCGATGACCTGCTGACGGTCGAAGCCACGCAGCACGGTCTCGAACGGCGGGCGCAAGGGGGCCATCTGGTCCTGCATTGCATGCATGCGGCCGGATCGTAGCCCTGTGCGATGACGGGCGCTCGCTGTGTCACCGGGCGGCGATGAGCACCTCGCGCTCGATGAGCGTGCGTGCTTGCGGCCCCAGCCCAGACTCTCCGCCAGATCCGGTGAGGCAGAACGAGTCCACCACGGAGCTGCCCAGCGTCACGACCCGGGCCCACCGGACCGCCACCGTAGCACTCTCCAGCGCCGCGGCAACCCGGTACAGCAACCCGATCCGGTCGGTGGTGCGCAGCTCGAGGACCACCGCTCCGGTGGCCTCATCGTCGAACCACAGCACCCTGGCCGCGACCTCCGGGGACTCCGTTTCGCGCGCTGAGGTCCCGGAAAGTGGGGTCTCGCCATAGTCGCGCTCCTTGGCTGCCAGCCGGTCCGCCAACGGCAGCGAGCCATCCAGCGCCCGCAGCAAGTCCTGGCGCAGCAGCGCGACGTCAGGCGCTCGGCCGAAGCGCGGCGAGACAGTAAAGGTGTCCACCGCGACGGAGTCTCCGGAGGGCAGTTCGATGACCCGGATGTCCGCCGAGTGAACCTGCAACGAATGCAGTGCGAGCACTCCCGAAGCCAGCGCGAGCAGTCCCGGGCGGCCCGGGCTCGCGACCGTGACCGTGACCGTGATGGCCGCACCCATCCCCGCTACGGGGTGCGATGCCACGTGCAGGGAGCCACTCGCGACAGACCGTTCGACCAGCTTCCGGAGCTCCTTGGTGAGCGGGTCCGGTGTCACCATCGGGCGGCCGGCCAGCACCGCGCGGCAGCGCTCGGCGAGGTCGGAGAGCAGCGCGGCTCGCCACTCTGTCCAGACGCCCGGGCCGGTGGCCAGACAGTCGGCCTCGGCCAGCGCGACCAGCAGCTCCAGCAGCTCCAGGTTCCCACCGAGGGTGTCCGCCACCCGCTGCGCTGTCGTCGGGTCCTCAAGGTCCCGGCGGGTTGCCGTATGCGGCAGCAGCAGATGGTGGCGAACCATGGCGCTCAGCGTCTCGACATCGGAGGGCCACAACCCGAGCCGGTGGCCGATCTGCTCGGCAAGGGCCGCGCCGACGACGGAGTGGTCGCCGCCGCGGCCCTTGCCGAGGTCGTGCAGCAGCGCGCCGAGCAGCAACAGGTCCGGGCGAGCCACCGTGGTGGTCAGCCGGGCGGCCTGCGCCGCGGTCTCCACCAGATGCCGGTCGACGGTCCAGACGTGGGCCCGGTCCCTGGGCGGCAGGTCACGCACCGCCCCCCATTCCGGGAGCAGCCGTCCCCATAGCCCCGTGCGGTCCATTGCTTCGATCACATCCACCGCCGAGTGCCCCGCGCCGAGTAGCGACAGCAGCTCCTCCAGCGCCTCCCGCGGCCAGGGTCGGCGCAGCTCAGGCGCCGTGTCAGCGAGCGTGGACAGGGTGCCCGCGGCGATCGGCGTGGCGGTTCGCGCCGCGGTCGCCGCGACCCGCAGCGCCAGCGCCGGGTCCCGTGGCGGGTAGGCATCGCGAGCCAGCGCCACCTCGCCGGCATGCTCCACCACCCCCTCATCCAGCGGGCGGCGGACCGGCCCGCGCCCGAGCTTGCGCAGTCCGGCCAGCCGGGCGCGCCCGCGCGGGGGCACTGCGGCTCGCGCGGTTCGCAACCCGACGTCCATTGCGTAGACCACCGTCCGAGCCGCCCCCGACAGGCTCCTGGCCAGGTCGAACCGATCACCGCGCGCCAAAGCGGCGGCAACCTCGTCGGCGTCCTGGGCGTGGAGCACGTCGCGGCCACGGCCGGCCAGCCGGTGCAGCTCGGTGCGTACGTCCAGCAGCAGGTCCCGCGCCGCGTGCACGTCCGGCCCGATCCGGTCCAGGAGTTGACCGGCGGACAGCGCGTCGAGCAGCTGCACGTCACGCAGCCCGCCACGGCCGTTCTTGAGGTCCGGTTCGACCCGGTGTGCGATGTCCCCGCTGCGCAGCCAGCGCTGCTGCGCCGACTCGGCGAGCTCCTCGAGCCGACCGCGAATGCCGGCCCGCCAGGCCTGGCGCACCGCAGTGTCCATCGCGGTGAACAGCGCGCCGTCCCCGGCGATCAGGCGGGCATCCAGCAGCCCGAGCGCAGCGCGCAGATCAGTGGCCGCCACCTGCACGGCCTGCCCGACGGTTCGCACGCTGTGGTCCAGCTCGATCCGGGCGTCCCAGAGCGGGTACCACAGCGAGTCGGCGAGCTCCCGCACGTCGCGCTTGCCGTCATGCAAGAGCACCAGGTCCAGGTCCGAGTAGGGCACCAGCTCACGCCGGCCCAGTGCGCCGACCGCGACCAGCGCGGTGCCCCGCCCAACCCCCACCGACGCGCATCGGGAGACCAACCAGAACTCGTGCAGATCGGCCAGCGCTGCCCGCAGCGCCTCGGCCGACAACTGGCGCTGCCGTGGCTGTGCACTGAGCAGAGCCGCCCGGGCCCTGGCCAAGTCGTCCGCGGGGGTATCCGGACCCCGCCCGTGCGGCGGCGCCCCGGCCGCCATCATGCCGGGATCGGGTCCCATCTGCCTCGTCCCCTACGTACGTCCGGGCCGTGCTCGCCGGCTCTCCCACAGGGCCCGTGAGCCTCGAGCTGAGGGTTGGGCAACGGTGTTTCACCTGCCGTCACGGCGGGTTTCAGTGACGTGAACTGCCCCCCCTGGCCCGTTACGAACAGGTTTCACCTGCCGTTTCGCACGGGCGATATCGGCCCCGGCTTCGCATTGGGCGATATCGCCCGGCGGAGCATCGGCACCGTCCACCGGTGCTCCGCCGGGCCGTGTCCGCACGTCGTCGGGCTTAGAGCGCGTCGTGGCCACGCTCACCGGTTCGTACCCGGATGACCGTCTCCACCGGACTGACCCACACCTTCCCGTCCCCGATCTTGCCGGTTCGGGCCGCCTCGACCAGGGCATCAAGGGTCTTGTCGAGCTGCGCGTCGTCCACCACGACCTCGACCCGGATCTTGGGCACGAAGTCCACCGAGTACTCCGCGCCCCGGTAGACCTCGGTGTGCCCCTTCTGCCGCCCGTAGCCCTGCACCTCGCTGACCGTCATGCCGAGCACCCCGACCCGCTCCAGGGCACCCTTGACGTCCTCCAACGTGAACGGCTTGACGATCGCGGTCACCAGCTTCATCGCCACTCACCCTTCCTACCGGTCGAGGCCGGGATCTTGCTCGGGGAGGCCGCCACGGCCGCCCGGCTGTTTGCGCCACCGGTGACGATCGCACCGAGTTCGTAACTGGCCTCGGCGTGCTCGGCCTCGTCGATCCCGTCCTGCTCGGCGTCAACGTCCAGCCGCAGACCGATCGTGTGCTTCACCACCAGGGCGATGACCAAAGCCCCGACGAAGGAGAAGATCATCACCGCGAACGCGGCCACGGCCTGGCGCCACAGCTGGTCGAAGCCGCCGCCGTAGAACAGGCCGTTCACCCCCGCTGGTGCCTCGGTGGTGGCCAGGAACCCAACCAGCAGGGTACCGGCGAGGCCGCCGAAGAGGTGCACCGCTACCACGTCGAGCGAGTCGTCGAAGCCGAGCCGGAACTTGAGACTAACCGCGAGCGCACAGACCGCGCCGGCGACCGCTCCTACCACGATCGCCCCGAGCGGGGAAACCGACGAGCACGACGGGGTGATAGCGACCAGACCGGCCACTACGCCGGAGGCGGCGCCCAGACTGGTCGGGCGCCCGTCCCGGATCCGCTCGACCAACAGCCAGCTCAGCATGGCCGTGCAGGTCGCCACCGTGGTGTTGATGAAGGTGATACCCGCGACGCCGTTTGACGCCACCGCCGAGCCGGCGTTGAAGCCGAACCACCCGAACCAGAGCAGGCCGGCACCGAGCATCACCAAGGGCAGGTTGTGCGGGCGCATGGCCTCCCGCGGCCAGCCACGGCGCTTGCCGAGCACCAGGCACAGGGCCAGCCCTGCAGCGCCGGCGTTGATGTGCACCGCCGTGCCGCCCGCGAAGTCGATCGCCTTGAGCTGGTTGTTGATCCAGCCACCCACCGGGGCGCTGACTCCGTTGGCCGAGAACACCCAGTGCGCGACCGGGAAGTACACCACCGTCGCCCAGAGCCCCGCGAACACCAGCCAGGGCACGAACCGCAACCGGTCCGCGGCCGCACCAGAGACCAGAGCAACCGTGATGATCGCGAACATCGCCTGGAACGCCACGAACACCGTCGCTGGGATGGTACCCACTAGCGGGATGTCGACTTTGGCGCCCGCGGTGGCAACGTAGGTCCCGCCGAACAGACCATGCAGTCCGAAGTGTTCGAACGGATTGCCGAGCAGGCCGTGGTAGATGTCGTTGCCGAACGCCTCCGAGTAACCGTAGAGCACCCACAGCACACCCACGATGCCCATCGCGGACATGCTCATCATTATCATGTTCAGGACGCTCTTCGAGCGGACCATGCCGCCGTAGAAGAACGCCAGGCCTGGAGTCATCAGCAGCACCAGCGCGGAGCTGGCGAGCATCCAGGCGGTGTCACCGGTGTCTGGCACGGATTCACTCCATCCTCTGTCGACTGTGTCGACGACACCCGATCGGGTGGCGGTGCAGCAAAGGGTGAGCAGCAGGTGTTTCGACCGGAGTCGCGGTATGTTTCAGCGACGTGAACTGTCCGGTTCGCGCTGTTACGTCCAGGTTACTGACCGGTCCGGGTCGTCCTGGCCGCGCACGTTCGTCCGGAATTCAGTCCAGCAGCGCGTCGACGAACGCCGCCGGCTCGAACGGGGCAAGATCGTCGGCGCCCTCGCCCAAGCCCACCAGCTTGACCGGAACACCGAGCTCGCGCTGCACGTGGAAGACGATGCCGCCCTTGGCGGTGCCGTCCAGCTTGGTCAGCACGATGCCGGTGACCTCGACGACCTCACGGAACACCCGGGCCTGAATCAGCCCGTTCTGGCCGGTGGTGGCGTCGAGCACCAGCAGCACCTCGTCCACCTCAGTTTGCTTGGACACCACCCGTTTGACCTTGCCCAGCTCGTCCATCAGGCCGGCCTTGGTGTGCAGCCGTCCAGCGGTGTCGATCAGCACCGTGTCGACCCCGTCGGCGCTGCCCCGCTTGACCGCCTCGAAGGCCACGCTGGCCGGGTCGGCGCCGTCGGCACCCCGCACGACCTCCGCGCCGGCTCGCTCACCCCAGGTGACCAGCTGATCTGCCGCCGCCGCCCGGAAGGTGTCAGCAGCGCCCAGCAGCACCCGCCGGCCGCCGGCGACCAGAACCCGGGCGAGCTTGCCTGTGGTGGTCGTCTTGCCGGTGCCGTTCACTCCGGCGATAAGGACCACGCCGGGGGTACTGACACCGTTGCTGTGATGCGGCAGTGCCCGCACCGAACGGTCCAGGTCCGGACGCAGCGCCTCGACCAGTACGTCCCGCAGCGCGGCCCGGGCCTGCTCGGCCGTCCGCACACCACGAGCCGCAAGCTCGGCACGCAACCGGGTCACGATCTCGGTCGTAGCCGCTATGCCAAGGTCGGCGAGCAGCAGGGTGTCCTCGATGTCGGTCCAGGAGTCTTCGTCCAGGTCACCTGCTCCGAGCAGGCCGAGCAGACTCTGCCCGAATGCTGAGCGGGATCGAGACAGTCGGCCGCGCAGCCGCACCAACCGGCCGGCAGGGGGCTCGATTGGCTCGATCGGCTCGATCGGCGGTGCTGCCGGTTCAGCAACGGCCGGAGCCAGTACTGGTTCGGCCGGAGCCGGCGGTGCCACCACAGGTGGCCCGTGCGCAGGCGGCTTCGGGGGCGCCGGGGCGGAAGCCTGCGGGGGGGCCGGGACCTCCGGCGGGGCCGGGACCTCCGGCAGGGCCGGCGCCTGCGAGGGGGCCGGGGCCTCGGGCGCAGCCGGAACCTCGGGCGGGGCCGGGGCCGGAGCGGAAGCCTGCGCGGGGGCCGGGGCCGGAGCGGAAGCCTGCGCCGGGGCTGGGGCCGGGGCCGGGGCCTGCGGCGGGGCGGGGGCCTGCGGCGGGGCCGGTGGACCTCCCCCGCCGGCCGAGAAGCTGATACCGCCACCGGCTTGATAGCGGCGGGGCGCCGACGGCGGCGCCTCCACCTCCTTGTCCGGTTCCTCGGCGATACTGATCCGCCTGCTGCGGGCCAACAGCAGGCCCACGGCCAGCGCGACTAACAACACCACCGCGATGGCAACTGAGATCCAGATCACGCTCGACACTCGACCATCCTGGCATCCACCCCTGCCGGTAAGCAGCACCGGCCAGCCACGACGGTGTCGGCGACAGACTGGAAGGTGTGTAAGCCAGCTTTAGATGGCGCTCGACAGCCCGGGCCGTCCGCCTGGAACTCAGCGCAGCATCGCAGTAGCGCGGCGGCCTCGCGCTCGTCTAATCCGGCGGCTCAACGCAGGGCCCGGCCCCCGCTTCGCCCGCGGATCGCGCCAAACACCCCGGTGGCAACGAACAGCACCAGACCGACGATGGCGAGCCACAGCAATGCCTTGACGGTGAATCCGACGACGACCAACACGAGCCAGAGCACCAACAGGCCAATGATCAAACCCATGACTGCCACCACCTTCCGCCAGCCGACCCCGGAGCGGGGACCAGTACCCAGGCAACTACCCCCGGTTGATCCATTCCAAACCTCGCCGGGCAGCGCCCACCCGGCCGGGGAACTGAACACCGCATCTTCTCGCGCTGGTAGGAACGAGCGCTGGGCGTGTGGTGCGTGTGCAGGGACCGACCCCGCTGCCGAGGCTGGCCGGAGTCGGAGACCGCATCAGCGGGTCAGGGCTCCATTGGCCACCTGAAGTCGGAGTTCCTCAAGGTCGGAGCGCTGGGCCTCGGCGCGCTTGGCGAGGCCAGCCAAGTCGGTTTCGGCGAGTTCGGCGTGTGAGTCACTCACCTCGATCAGCGCCCGCCACATCGACAGCTTGCCTTCGATGCCCAGTGACATCGTCTCGAACTCCAGCAGGCGTTTAAGGTCCTGATCACCGGTCATCGTCTCGCTCAGCTTCACCCTGCTGGCCTTCTCTGCGATCCAGCCAACCGCCTGCTTGGTCGGGCTGTGGTGAATTCCGAGCCGCTCCATCAGTCCTTCCAACGTCACTTTGTCCTGGTCGATCTCGCGGGCCAACTCTGCAAGGAAAGGGCCGAACGAGGTATCGGCGTACTCCGAGCTGATCTTGTTCGCGAGCTGGCTGCCGGTGACAGAACCAGCCAGGTGATCGTTGAGGTAGGTCGCCAGCCCTTTGGCTGAGGTCATGACAGGTCTCCTTAACTAGGGAACGACTGTACGCGTCGTGAACTCGACACCACGGAGGTTCGCCGCGACCCAGAGGTCGGTAACGTCGAGTTCACGACACCGGCGGGCCAGGCCCGGGGGAATTCCGGTGCACCGGCGTTAGTCGCCGAAGACCGACTTCCCGGCGTCCTTAACCTTCTCGCCAGCTTGCTTGAGGTCTCCCTTGGCCTGCTTGAGCTTGCCCTCGACCACCCACTGCTGGTTGCCGGTGACCCGGCCCGCCGTCTCCTTGGCCTTGCCTTTCAGCACCTCGGCCTTGTTCGCAATCTTATCTCGTAGACTCATAGCAGATATCCCTTAGTGAGTACTCCGTCACGGCAATCCTGGCGGCGGTGCCGCCACCTCACAGTGCTGCCTTCCCCGCAGTGACCGTCGCTAAACTTCGGCATCGGCACGGGTGGAGTCGCCCGGCCAGCTCCCTTCGTCTCGTGCTACCCCCCTGCTCAGGCGGCCTGCTTGCGCCGCGGCCGTCGGCGATCGTCGATGGCCCCACAGCTGGTCACCAAGCCGTTCCGGAAGGACGGCCGCGGCCTGACCAGCGATACTGTCCGGCAGCTGCTCACCCAGAACCGCCAGCGTCACGGTGACCACACGTTCGGCATCGGCCCGGACGCCCAGTCCGGCCCTGGTTTGCACCTGCGTGATGAACTCCTCGTCGCTCACCTGGTCCTCCTGCTCGAAATCGATGATGAGTGCCTGGCCGACGCTGTGGTGTCACCATTGTGACCGTGTTCGTCAGGGACTGGAACCTGATCCGGGCCCGACCGGAACATGGAGCGTAGAGCCGGCCGCGCGTGCTCCGTTTGCAGCGGCTTCGCGGCCGACACCTGGGTCAGCATCGCTGGGGCTGGTGCCGCCGTCCCAGCCGACCAGCGAACGGATGCTGGCGTTGAGTACGGCGAGCAGGGGTACCGCCAGTAAGGCGCCGGCGATACCGAGTGTCTCCGAGCCCACCGCCACAGCCAGCACCACGGCCACCCCGTTGAGCTGGACGGCTCGGCCCAACAACAGCGGCTGGAGCACGTTGCCCTCCAGTTGCTGGACTCCGATCACCACACCGGTCACGATCAGGGCGGCGACCAGCCCTTTGGCGACCAGCACGACAAGAATCGCGATCACGCCGGAGACCACCGCGCCAACCACCGGGATGAACGCGGCCAGGAACGTCAGCGCGGCCAGCGGCGCCACCAGCGGGGAACCGACGGCCACCAGCCCGATGCCGATGCCGACCGCATCGACCACCGCGACCAGCGCAGTGGCCCGGATGAACCCGGCCAACGAGGCGAATCCGCGCTGGCCTGCGATATCAACCTGGTCGCGGACCGCCGCGGGCGCGAGACCGAGCAGGCCGCACCACATCGATCTGCCACCGTAGAGGAAGTAGCTCAACATGAACACCGCCAGCGCAGCGCCGGTGAGGTACTGCCCTACGGTCAGCGCGGTGGACACCATGCCGGAGGTGATCGCATTGTTGGACAGCGACCCGCTCAGCGAGTCGAGCAGGGTCTGCAGCTTCATCGGGGGGAGGCCGAACGGGGGATGCAGCAGCCAGTCCCGGATCGCGCG
>DATDHI010000149.1:0-2264 GCA_036521655.1 Pseudonocardiaceae bacterium
AGCAGATGCGCACCCGGCGGGATCGCCTTGATCAGCTTGTTGGCCAGGATCAGGTCCATCATCGAGGACTCATCCACCACGACCAGATCAGCGTCCAGCGGGTTGTCGCGGTCGTACTTCGGATCGCCGCCGGGTTGCAGCTCGAGTAGCCGGTGAACAGTGGAGGCCTCGTGGCCGGTCAGCTCCGCCAGTCGTTTGGCGGCCCGGCCGGTGGGTGCGACCAGCACCACTGTGGCGTTTTTGGCCGTGGCGAGTTCGACGACGGAACGGATGGTGAAGCTCTTGCCGCAGCCCGGCCCGCCGGTGAGCACCGCGACTCTGCTGGTCAGCGTGAGCTGGACCGCCTGCTGCTGCTCGGCTGCCAGGTCCTGGCCGGTCCGGCCGCGCAGCCAGCTCAGTGCCTTGTCCCAGTCCACGCCTTTGAAGGCAGGCAGCCTGTCCGCAGTGGAGTTGAGCAGGTCCAGCAGCCCTGACGCGAGGGACACTTCGGCGCGGTGGAAGGCCACCAGGTAGACCGCCGGGAGCGAGCCGACGCCATCACCGGAGGGCACCGGTTCGCGGACGACCCCGTCGAGGGCGGCGAGTTCGTCTAGGCACGGGCCGATCAGCTCGGGTTCCACTTCGAGGATCTTGGTGGCATCGGTGATCAGGTTGGGTTGTGGGAGGTAGCAGTGCCCGTTGTCGGCGGCTTGGGACAGGGTGTACTGCAGCCCGGCCTTGATTCGTTCCGGGCTGTCGCGGGCGATGCCGACCGCCTGGGCGATGGTGTCGGCGGTCTTAAACCCGATGCCCCACACCTCCGACGCAAGCCGATATGGCTCGTTGCGCACCAGGGAGATGGAGGCGTCGCGGTACTTCTTATAGATCCGCACCGCCAACGAGGTGGACACCCCCACGCCGGACAGGAACACCATCACTTCCTTGATCGCCTTCTGCTCCTCCCACGCGTCGGCGATCTTCTTGGTTCGTTTGGGTCCCAGGCCGTGCACCTCGATTAGCCGACTGGGCTGCTCCTCGATAATGGTCAGGATGTCGATGCCGAAATGCGTGACCATCCGGTCGGCCATCATCGGGCCGATCCCCTTGATCATCCCGGAACCCAGGTAGCGGCGGATGCCCTGGATGGTGGCGGGTAGCACGGTGGTGTAGGAGTGCACCTGGAACTGCTTGCCGTACTTGGGGTGGGAGCTCCACTGCCCGGTCAGCCGTAGGCTCTCCCCGATCTGGGCGCCCAGCAGCGGCCCCACCACCGTCAGCAGATCGGGGCCGGTTCGCTCGGTGGCGACCCGGGCGATGGTGTAGCCGGTGTCCTCATTAGCGTAGGTGATCCGTTCCAGCACCGCCTCCAGCACCGAATGGGTGCGTGCGGCATCAGATGACGGGGACTGACCGGTCACGGCGACCATTGTGCTGGGCATCGTCAACCGCGATGAACCGCTCGCCAGGCGTCCCAGATCTCGGGCCGGAGCCTGCCGCGGTCGGGAACGGCAAGATCGGTGGCGCGCGCCCAGGCCCGGACCTCGGCAGTGGATGGCTCCGGCGCCTCTGGCGCTTGGCCGAGCTCGGTCGTGGCGGCTGTTGTGGCCGATGGTGCGAGCCGCTGGATCGACGCGGTCTCGGTGTCGGCCCAGGCGTGGGCGGCGGCCAGGAACCGGTAGGTCCATTCCTCGGCGAGCTGGCGGGTCTCGCAGAAGACGATCGGGATGCCTGGCCAGCGGACCTGCAGTTCGGCGAGACCGTCGGCGACCAGGGCGGGGCGGATGCGGTCGAGTTTGAAGACAGCCGAGTACCGGTCCTCGATCACGACGGCGGCTCGGGGCAGTGCGGCGAGTTCGGCCAGGGCATAGCGGAGCTTGCCGCCGGTGAGGCTGGCCACCAGATCGGCCAGGGTCTTGCGTTCGACGGAGGCGATCAGCCGCCCTTGCGCGGTGATGCCGTAGTCGCCGCAGGCGAGCGCGCGTTTGACGGTGCGGACCTGCTGGCCGGTGAAGTGGTAGGCGTGCTGTTCGCGGGAGTCGACCACGATCTCCAGCTCGGCGATCCCGGCGGCCCGGGCGGTGGGGGTGGTCACGTTCGGTCGGGCCTGTTTGCGGGTGCGCGGTGATTGCCAGAAGACCGCATCGCGGCCCCGGGCCTTGGTGAACACGATCTGCGAACGGTTCTCCCGGCCGCGGTCCAGGACCAGGTCGATCGCGGCGCCCCGCCGGACGCAGGAACGCAACGCGACCCGCTCGACGATGTCCGGTTCGTCGGGCCATTCCTCG
>DATDHI010000150.1:0-1619 GCA_036521655.1 Pseudonocardiaceae bacterium
TGCCGCCGTCCAGCTTTACCACCTCACCGTTATCCAGAGCCAGCCGAAGCCGGTCAGGATCGGACTGCATAGGGTTCGTCATCAGGTCTCCACCCTCCTACTCAGGGTTGGGATCAAGGCCGAGGGTAGGTGCGCCAACACCCGCTCTCGGCCGCTTTCATCAGGGGGCGGGTGCACCTCCTGATCTCACTTGCTCATCGAGGGCAGAACCAGGTCCAGCACCTGGTCTGCACCGCCCGCACACGGATAGTCTCTGCTGGAGCCTCCGGACTAAACCGGCGCTAGACAGCAGTACCGAAGCGCAGCCCGGCACGAGGGCAGTCAGCAGAAAGTCAGCAGACGCCGTAGCCCGGGTCGGGAGACCAACAAACCACCGAACACGTCCTCGCTGGTCGAGAGGCCTATTCGGTACCCAACGGCGGCACTCGACACGACGAATCGGCTTTGACACGGTAGAGGCCACTGGTTCAATCCCAGTATCGCCCACAGCATCACCGCAGGTCGATCCCGGTTTCGCGCCGGGCCAGCGCACGCGGCGCGGCCGTGGCAATGCCCTCACCCGCCGTTATGCCAGTGTCGCGGACGCTGCCGACATCTCCGCCGCTGCATCGCCGCCGGACGCCGACCGGCTACCGGGTAGGTTCCCGCCTGGTCAAGGTCGATCTCGTCGAGCTGGACGCGCTTCATGCGACCGATCCCCACCGCGGGCGACGCCGCATGACGAACCCCCGCCGTGGGATGGGCCACGACCTGCTCTGCTGTCGCCGAGTTCGACGCCAGAGCTGTTCGAAGGCGCCCGGGCAGCCCCCACTGTCGAACTCGGCGTCGCAGAGTTGTCAGGCGGCCACGATCGGCAGCTGACGAACCCATTTCACCCCTCAGGACGGCGCGCAGCGCCTACGGGGTTGGTCCGCACCACACCGCGCCGGACGTGCACCACGCCGTTGGTCACGTCCAGGTCGGATCGCCGCATCTCGGCCAGCTCACCTCGTCCATGGCTGCTGGGCGTTCGGGTTGCAATCACCCTGTGGCTGTCAGGTGCAGGGTGCGGACGGCCCAGTGGGTGCAGCAGGACGGTGTCGTGGGAGATGGCGAGGATCCCGGCACTGGTTCGTTGCTGGTAGTCGCGGATTACCGCGACGAGCGCGGCGACGGTGGAGGCCTCGAGCATGGTCGTCATCTCGTCGCAGATGAGGTACCTGGACCGGCGGGGCCGGCCGGGCTTGGCGGCCGTTCATGCTCCACTCCGCCGCGGCGGAGACTCCACTACCCGCCGCGTTGCACGGGTCCCCGAGTGAGTAGTCACCGGCTGTGTTTGGTGGCAGGTAGCGTCCGCAAGTCCGCCCGTCCTGGCCTGTCTGGACCGCGAGCTGTTGTTGCATCTAATTTGCTATTGCAATAGATGTGCAGAAATGTATGATACAGAGGTCAGACATCCCAGGGCTTAAGTTGTCAAGCAGCAGTGTGTTGATCTTGTGGGGTGTGGTGGGCCCAGGCGATGTCCTCGTCATAGAGGGTGCCGGTTGTAAGGCAGCCATGGAGGATGCCGACGAGCCGGTTGCCGAGCTGGCGCAGCGCGGCGTGGTGGCCGGTGCCGCGGGCGCGGATGGTGTCGTAGT
>DATDHI010000151.1:0-2138 GCA_036521655.1 Pseudonocardiaceae bacterium
AAGGCGACCCGGGACGAGATCTTCGCGGATCTCAAGGCTCGGGTGGCGGCCCTGCGCAGCGCCGGAGTGACCCCTGGGCTGGGCACCATCATCGTCGGCGACGATCCGGCGTCGCACACCTACGTGCGGGGCAAGCACAACGACTGCGCCAAGGTGGGCATCGCCTCGATTCGCCGCGATCTGCCGGCCAGCACCCGCCAAGACGAGCTGTTCGCGGTGATCGACGAGCTGAACGCCGACCCGGCCTGCACCGGCTACCTCGTGCAATTGCCGCTGCCGGATGGGCTGGACACCGGCGCCGTGCTGCAGCGGATCGAGCCCAGAAAGGACGCTGACGGCCTGCACCCGCTGAACCTGGGCCGGCTGGTGCTGGGCGAGCCCGGACCACTGCCCTGCACCCCGCGCGGGATCGTGCACCTGCTGCGCCGCTTCGACGTGCCGCTGGCCGGTTCACGGGTCACCGTCGTGGGCCGCGGCATCACCGTCGGCCGCTCGCTGGGGTTGCTGCTGACCCGGCGCAGCGAGAACGCCACGGTCACGCTCTGCCACACCGGTACCCGGGACTTGGCGGCCGAGGTGTCCCGCGCCGACATCGTGGTGGTCGCGGCGGGGCGACCCGGGCTGATTACTGCCGACCTGGTCAAGCCGGGCGCCGCGGTGGTCGACGTCGGGATCACCCAGACCGGCGCCGGGCTGGCCGGCGACGTCGACCCGGCGGTGGCCAAAGTCGCCGGGTACCTGGCACCGGTTCCCGGTGGGGTCGGGCCGATGACCAGGGCGATGCTGCTCACCAACGTCGTCGAGGCGGCCGAGCGGAACGGCCAGCCGTGACCAGGCGGACCAGCCTGCAGCCACAGCTGGCCTTCGGCCTGGTGCTGACCGTGCTAGCGCTCGCGATGGTGCGCATCGTGCAGTATCACTGGCGGGAGGGCACGGTGATCATCGGCGGCGCGTTGCTGCTCGCAGCCGGGTTGCGGGCTGTGCTCCCGCCCGAGCGGACCGGATTGCTCGGGATCCGCCGCCGCTCGCTGGACGTACTCACCTACGGGGTGTTCGGGCTGCTCATGCTGGCCGTGGCGCTGACCATCACCGGGGGACCGCTGACCGCCGGCTGAGCCGCGCCTCCTTGATAGCCTTCCCGAATGGAACGTTTCGGTCAGGTGGCGGTCATCGGGGCCGGCTTCTACGGTTCGACCACTGCTCAGCGGCTAGCCGAGTACGACCTGTTCGACACCGTCGTCCTCACGGACATCATCGAGGGCAGGCCGGAGGGCTTGGCGCTGGACATGAACCAGTCGCGGCCGGTGGAGGGTTTCGAGACCACGGTAGTGGGCCAGACCACCGGCCGGGACGGCTCCGGTTACCAGGCGATCGCCAGCAGCGACATCGTCGTGATCACCGCGGGGCTGCCCCGCAAGCCTGGGATGAGCCGGATGGATCTCATCGAGACCAACGCCCGGATCGTCCGGCAGGTCGCAGACAACGTCGTACGGCACGCCCCTGACGCGGTCGTCATCGTTGTGTCCAACCCGCTGGACGAGATGACCGCGCTGGCGCAGCTCGCCACCGGGTTCCCCCGGCAGCGGGTGATCGGCCAGGCCGGGATGCTGGACACCGCGCGGTTCACCAACTTCGTCGCCGAGGAACTCGCCGTGCCAGTGTCCTCCGTGCGCACGCTGACGCTGGGTTCGCACGGCGACACGATGGTCCCGGTGCCCAGCGCCTGCACGGTGGACGGCAAGCCGCTGCCCGACCTGCTGCCGGCCGGCACGATCGAGGAGCTGGTCACCCGGACCCGCAACGGGGGCGCCGAGGTGATCGCCCTGCTCAAGACCGGCTCGGCCTACTACGCACCCTCCGCGGCCGCGGCCCGGATGGTGCGCGCGGTGCACGAGGACTCCGGTGCCGTGCTGCCCGTCTGCGCCTGGGTGGACGGCGAGTACGGCATCTCCGGCGTCTATCTGGGCGTCACGGCGGAGCTGGGCCGGGAGGGAGTGCGCCGGGTGGTGGAGACCCCGCTGACCGGCAGTGAGCTCGCCGAACTGCATAAGGCGGCCGAGGCGGTCCGGGCCAAGCAGGCCGACGTCCAGAGCTTGTGAGTGGGAAACAGTGTTATAACTCTGTTTCCCACTCACGAC
>DATDHI010000152.1:0-6147 GCA_036521655.1 Pseudonocardiaceae bacterium
AACCCCCGCCGTCCTGTCGGACCCCCACCCGGCGTGCTGAGGCAGGGCCGCGTTCCGCCAGCGCACCACCCACGGAGGCCATCATGACCACCCACACCCTCATGCAGCGCTCCCGCGCGACCCGCTACCCCGTCCGCGTCAAGCTCGGCCCCTCGATCTGCCGCACGTGCCACCTCCAGCGCACCCGCCAGGAACGCCAATGCGACGACCTGCTCGCCGGGGAATGCCGCGACTGCCACGACCCCAGCCTCTGATAGGGGGTGACGACCATGACCAGCCCTCGCGATGTCGAGGGCTTCCGATCACCGCAGGTCGAGCCCTCGCCCGGCGTGGTCCTGGTGTGCGAGGACTGCGACCACATCTGGGAACCCAGCCCCGCCGAGCTCGGCAGCGGACCGCTGCCGTGCCCTCAGTGCGTAGACTGGACTGTGCTCGGCGAGCTTGCCACCCCTGAGCAGCGCGAACCAGCGGGCCGGCCGACTGGAGATGGCCCGCGTGCTCACACCTCCGATCCCCACGACCGCGACTGGTGAGCCTGATCTCAGGGCGGTGGGACCCCCGTGACTGGGGTCCCACCGCCTGTCCCTTTCGTCTCGGGTAACCAACAGTCGACGGGTTCCTGATCGTCTCGGCTTCGTCTGACAACCCCTCCAGCGCCTGGACCAGCCGTTGTTGGCGTGTCCCCGCGGCTCAACCGTCGTTGAGCTGACGTCATTGTTGTCGACCAGTTCGCTGTTCGGCCGATGGTTCTTCATTTTGGGTGAAGCCGAGGGGGTGTGGGTTGGCTCTGGCCGTCGTGCGGGATTTGCGCGAGCACCGGGCACCGGCGACGGCTGAGGAGCTCGCGGACTTCGAGACCGACGTGCTGGCGGGGTTCGTTCTGGCGCGGGCCTCGGCCGGGCTGAGTGACAGCACGATCCGCAACGACACCAACCACCTCGAGCTGATCCGCGATTGGTTCGGCCGTCCGCTGTGGGAGCTGCAGCCGACAGACGCGGACAGTCTCTAGCCGGTCAACTGTTGTTGACGGAGAGCGGGCCCTAGCTTTCTGATCATGAGAGCTGGCTTGGAGCTGGGTCGGTGGGTGGTGTTCTGCTACGACCTGGAATGTGCGTGGCCCGACGTGGATGTCGGCGTTTCTGACCTTGCGTTGGCTGCCGTGGAAGGGTTGGAGGAACGTGGCCGGCATCATCGCCAGCCATTCCTGATCTCCCCATCGGGCTTGCCCGACCTCCGGGTGAACGAGTTCTTCTCATCGCGACGGGTGCGCCGAATGTCACCGTTGACGTGGAAGAAGTACGCCCACTCGTTGGGGCTGTGGTTGAACTTTCTGACGGTGTTGGGCCGGGACTGGGACACCGCGGCTGACGAGGACGCGGAGTGCTTCAAAGAGTGGCGGATCACCGAGGTTGCCAACCCTGACCCGGTGGAGCCGACGACGTTCCGCGGGGACCTGGCCGCGCTGCGCAGCTTCTACCGTTGGTTGGCCAGCAAGCACGGGGTGGTCGATCCGGTCGCGGCGATGGACGACTACGACCTGATGCCCCGCGGGGCGCGGCTGAAGGACATCAAGTGGTTGGACCCGGCCGGCTATCGTCGGTGGCGCGATCTCGGGCTGCGCGGACTGAACACGAACGGCCGTGCGGAACCTGCGTGGCGAGGTCGCAACGAGCAACGAGACTCCGCGTTCGCCGACGGCCTCTACGGAACCGGGCTGCGCCTGACCGAGTGGGCCAGCGTGCTGCTGGGTGAGCTTCCCGCTGACGAGCCCGGCCGCGGTTACGCCACACGCTGGTTGGCCGATGCCTGCGCCAAGGGCGGCTACGGCCACAAGTACTGGGTGCCTCGGTGGGCTCTGGTCGAGGTCCTGGACTACGTCGAGGGTGCTCGGGCGCGGGCGGTGCGTCAGGCGCAGCGCGAGGGCCGCTACGAACTGCTGGACCGGCTGCGCTTGGTGCTCGATGTCGAGAAGGACAGGTTGCGGATCGGGGAACCCGATGGGCGGGAAACCCGGCCAGCGGTCAACGCGCTCGGTCCGGCGGCGCGGCGCCGGTTGTTCTGCCGCACTCCGCAGGGGTTGGAGCCGTTGGCGTTGTGGTTGAACGAGGACGGGATTCCCCGTGACCCGCATGGCTGGCAGCACACCTTCGACGCGGCCAACGCCCGGATCGCTGCGATGGGGTTCCCCGGGTTGCTCGCGACCGCCCATCACCTGCGCCACAGCTTCGCGCTTCGTTGGTACTCGGTGGGCAGGCTGGCCTATGAACGGCGGTTCGCGCACCTGAGCGAGGACGAACAGAAGGACTTCCGCGCCCAGTTCGGCAACACCTGGGACTTGGTGGCCACGATGCTTGGTCATCGGAACCCGGAAACCACGAAAACCCACTATTTGGAACCTTTCCGGGCGCTCGATGTTGAGCTGCTGCTGCGCCACGCCAACGAGGCGTCGGTCACCCAGTTCCTGGCCAACTACCTCGCCGATCACCCCCGAGTGCGTACCGACCCGCTGAGGAGAGCTGGATGAGCGCCCGAGGACGACGGGCGACGTTGCCACCGGAGGGATTCCGTGCGCGGCGGCGTCTTTGTGACGAGCACGATGGCTGTGTGGCCCGGTTCGTTGCCGAGGACCACGGCGCGGGGAGCAAGGAGTACGACTTCGCCGCCCTGCCGATCAGTCCGGCGCTCCGGAAGGCGTTCGCGCAGGCTTTCGCCCAGCGGACCCGGCCGGGCGGCGGACTGCGCGCTCTGGGATCGGTGGACAAGGCGTTTCGGCGGTTCACCAGCTTCGCGAACTACCTCGGCGGCTTGATGCGTCCCCCGACCGAAGCCGGGCACCTGACGCCCACGCACCTTGACGGGTGGTTCCTCCAGCGTTCCCACCTGGCCTCGGGCGGGATGGAACTCAGCGAGCTCAAGGCCAGCCTGCGCAAGGTTCCCGGGATCTCCGGGGAGTTCGCGGCGAAGGTGTCCGAGCGCGGGCAGCGACGCGAGAAGGCCAACACCGTCAGCTACAGCCGAGCGGAGTTCGATCGCATCCTGGGCGCGGCCCGCGGCGACGTCCGCCGCGCCGCCAGGCGCATCCGCGCCAACCAGGAGCTGTTGGCCCGATGGCGGACCGGCGGCATCGACCGCGAGCAGGACGAGCAGCGGTGGCTGCGTGGCCAGGTGCTGGACATGGTCGATCGGCACGCGGATGTTCCGCGCTACACCTCCGGCGCCAAGCTCCGACAGAAATGGGTCGGTGCGCTGGACACGGTGACGGGCCATATCACCGCCTTGCACCTTGGGTCTGTTGAAGTGGCGGCATTCGTGGTGCTGCTGGTGGGGCTGACCGGAGAGAACCGGGGCACCATCGTCGCCGCCCCGGCCGCCCACCACCGCCCCGATGGCTATGTCGGGCCGATCGGCACGGTGATCCTCGAGCTGGACAAGTCCCGTCGCGGACCGAACCGCCACATGGATGTTCCACTGGTCGACCTACCCGACTGGATCCCGATTTCTTCCGAGCATCGGGAAAACCACGACCGTGACGATCTCCGAACCCCGTTCGGCGTCTACATGCTGGCGCACGAGCTGACCACCGCCGGTCGGCGCATCCTGGGCACCGAACGGTTGCTGGTCTGGTGGGCAGCCACCGGCAACCGCGGAGTCGGCAGCGGCTTGCGCACCGGCCTGACCGCTGAACATGTCCACGAATGGGCGGCTGGCCATGATCTACCCGCTGATCGTGTGCCGTCCGAAGAGGACGACGAAGAGTCAGGGCCGGGACAGTTGACAGTGACGTTGCCGCGTCTGCGGTTGACACACACAGAGCTGCATCAGAAGGCGGTCGCGCACACCGAATCGACCCTGGCCAACGAGTACCTGCTGCGCAACCGCGGCAACATCGCCGACTACCAGCGGGTGGTCGCCGACGTCCTGACTGAGCAGGTCGCCAAGGCCAGGACCCACACGGTTCTGCGCACGTTGAGCCCTTCCGAGATCGAGCAGTCCCGCTCCGACCCCGACAAGGTCGCAGCCCGTCACAACCTAGACGCCGCCACCCTGCGCCGCATGGTCTCCGGCGAGCTGGACACCGTGATGGCTGCCTGCGTCGATAACCTGGCCAGCCCGCACACCCCAGCCGGGCAACCCTGCCGGGCCTCGTTCATGCTCTGCCTGTCCTGCCCCTGCGCCCGCGCATTGCCACACCATCTTCCGCTGCAGGTCGCCGTCCACGACACCCTGCAATCCCGCCAGGCCGAGATGACCCCACTGCGCTGGGCGCAACGCTTCAGCCTGCCCCACGCCCAGCTGGCCGACCTGCTGGAGCGCACCGGCACCACGGCAGTCGACGACGCCCGCGCCCACCTCGCCGACGAGCAGCGCCAGCTGGTCGAACGGTTCCTCCGCCGAGAACTGGACCTGCTATGACCCACGCCTCAACCAGTGCTCACCCAGTTGAGGACTGCGGCTGCGACCGACCGCGGCCGGCCACCCCCGTGCTGCTGCACCGCAACCTGGTGCCCGACCTCAACACGCAAGCCCTGTCGGTCTTCGGTGACGACCGGTGGGACCTCACCCCCGGAGTCTTCGAGGCCCACACCCAGGTCCGCAGCCTCGACTTCGCCGACTGCCCGGCGGACCTGAGATCGGCGACCAAGCACTACTGCTGGGAGCTGATCAACCACACGGCACCGCAGTCGATGCGGGGAGCCAGCACCGACCGCCTGTCCCTGCCGACCGTCTCCGTTGCGTTCCGCCGACTACTGCCCTTCCTGACCTGGCTGCGGGTCCACGGCATCACCAGCTTCGACCAGGTCACCACCGCGGGCTTGGATCGCTTCCTCGACTCCGTGCGCGCCATGGAGAGCAGCCCGCACGTCAAGGCGGCCTACCTGATCGAGATTCGGCGTTTGTGGTGCTACCGCAACCGCCTGCCCGACGCAATGCGGCTGCCAGCCACACCTCCCTGGGACGGTGAGGACAACCAGAACCTGCTCAACCTCCCGCACCGCGGCCGCGAGAACGCCACCCCCCGCATTCACCCCGACACTCTGCAACCACTGCTGGTCTGGTCCCTGCGGTTTGTCGAGGATTTCGCCGAGGACATCCTTGCCGCGTTCGCCGACTACCAACGCTTGGCGCAACGCGGCGGCGGCTCCGATCACCGAGGTTCCGCTGACCAACGCGCTGGCCGGGTCTCGGGCTGTCTGCATCCGGTTGTGCTCACCTGGCTGGCCGAGCTCCGCGATCGCGGCGGATCACTGCCCGGAGTCCCGCGCCCGGATGGGACGCGCGAGATCCATTGGCTTCACCTCAACCGCCTATTCGACTGCGCCACGTCGGCATGGTGGCGCGCCAGCCGAGTCAGCGACCTCATACTCAACTCAGGCATACCCATCGCCGACGACGCCTACCTCGACACGCCGACCATCGGACGGCTGCACGACAGACCGTGGCGCGCTACGCCAATCACCTACACCGAAGCACCGCGCCTGGCCCGACTGCTGCTCGCCGCTTGCGCGGTGACCATCGCCTACCTCTCCGGCATGCGCCCCGGCGAACTGCTCAATCTCGAACGCGATTGCGTCGAGCACGACCCCGTCACCGACCTTTGGCTGATCCGCGGACAGCACTTCAAAGGAGCCGTCGGTCCCGACGGGCAGAAGCTACCCGAGGGCAGCCCTCGCCCCGATCCCTGGACGGTCATCGCACCTGTCGCCCGAGCCATCGACGTCCTGCATCGGCTGCATCCTCACCAGATGCTGTTCCCCAACCAACTCCGCAACCACGGCAAAGGGCTGGGCCCGCAACTACGTGCCCAGCCGATCACGGGCCGCAAGACCCACACCATCACCGAAGCCATCGACGAGCTGATCTCCTGGGTCAACCGCTACTGCCACACCCAGGGGCTCGACACCGAACGCATCCCGGCCGACCCGCGGGGCCGGGTCACCCTCTCGCGATTCCGCAGGACCCTGGCCTGGCACATCGTCCGCCGGCCCCGAGGGTTGATCGCCGGTGCCATCCAATATGGACACTTGCATGTCCGAATTACTCTTGGATACAGCGGTTCCTACGCTTCTGGGTTCCCCGACGACCACGCCTACGAGGACTGGCTCTTCCGCCTCGAGCAACTTGCCGACCGCGAAGAGCGCCTCGCCG
>DATDHI010000153.1:0-3506 GCA_036521655.1 Pseudonocardiaceae bacterium
GCACCCCCTGGCAGTAGGCGTACACCAGCAGCCCGAACAGCATCCCCGGGTCATACCCGGCCGTGCCGGCCCCACCGCGGCGCCGGCCCCGCTCCAGCTCAGCGGTGTCCAGGGCGTCGACGACATCGAGCACGAACCACACCAAGTGATCCGGCGGCAGCCACTGACGCATATCCACCGGAAGAAGCATCGGCTGGTCACGCAGCACCGGACGGAACGACTTGGCCACCACAAAATTTCCCGACCCAGCCACCGCCCGCCGCCGCCCGACACGCGAATTCCGCAACAGCCTCCGTAGTCCAGGAACGGGATGAACTCGGCCCAGGCGGTGCGCCACAGCTGGATCATCGCCGGATACCGGGCACCCCACTTGTCTTCCAGGGCGTCCAGCGCGGCGGCTGCCGCCTGTGCGGTGGGCGCCTGGTAGATCGGTTTCAGGTCTTTCGACAGCTCGTCCCAGTACCTCCTGGAGGCGTAGCGGAAGGTGCCCGGTGTAGGCACGGATCAGGTGGATCACGCAGGTCTGAACGATCGCGGCGGGGAACACCGCCCCGACCGAGTCGGGCAGCCCCTTCAGGCCGTCGCAGACGACGAAGAAGACGTCCTTGACCCCGCGGCCCTTCAGGTCGGTCAGCACGGCGTACCAGAACTTCGCGCTCTCCCCGTCGCCGTCGCCGGCCCACATCCCGAGGATGTCCTTGTGGCCGGCAGTTGAGTAGGCAGGTCCACCCCGATCGCCGCGTACACCGGCCGGTTGCGGACCTGTCCGTCCGTCGAATCAGGCGACCTTGACCATGATCGCGTCGATGAAGACGGCCGCGTACACCTTTTCCAGCGGGCGAGCCCACCATGCCTGCATCTCCGCCACGACCCGGTCGGTGATCCGTCCGACGACGTCCTCGGACACCGACGCGCCGTACACGTCGGCGAAGTGGGCGCTGATCTCTCCGTGAGTCAGTCCCTTGGCCGACAGCGACAGCACCACCGCGTCCAGGTCCGACAGGCGCCGAGCCCGCTTCGGCACAATGACCGGCTCGAACGTGCCCTCCCGGTCCCGCGGGACCACGATCTCCACCGGTCCGGCGTTGTCCGTGACGATCGTCTTGGTGCGCTTCCCGTTACGCGAGTTGGCCCGGTTACGGCCCTCCGGTGCACCGTTGTCGTAGCCGAGGTGTTCGCTCATCTCCTCATCGAGCGCGGCCTCGACGACCATCGTGGTCAGCTGCTTCAGCAGCCCACCCGGGCCCGTCAACGAGGTACCGCTAGCGCGGGCCTGGCGCACCAGCTCCCGGACCGTGTCCTGCTCCGCCGCCGTCAAAGGCGGCAACTCCTCCGGCGGTTCACCGGCTCCTGATGGGCTCACATCCACCAGTGTCATCGTGTTCTCGGTCATCTCGACCCTCCCGCCCTACCGGGCGATCAGGCCTCTGCTCAGAAAATGACCGTGGGGGCGCTGGGACTTAGGCGGCTGGGACGGCAGGCGTGAGGGTGACGCTGAAGCCGAGCCGGTGGAGTTGGTCGAGGGCTCGGCGGCGTTCGCGTTCCGCGGTGATGGCGTTGAAGGTTGCTGGTCCGGGGTCGATGTAGGGCTGGCCGGTATCGAGGATGCGGTAGGCGGCCAGGAGGATCTCGTGGCCGAGGGCGACGACGGCCTTGGCGTCGCCACGGCGGCGGCGCAGGTGCAGGTAGCGTTCGCGAAGGTAGGTCCCTTTGGTCCGGGTGGCGGCGCGGGCCGATTGAACCAAGGTGGCCCGAAGCCACTTGGAGCCCTTGCGAGTCTTGCCCGACCCGCGTTGGCCGGCCGACTCCCGCTGCCCGGGACACATCCCCGCCCATGAGGCTAGGTGTGCGGGGGTAGGGAACACGCTCATGTCCGGGCCGATCTCGGCCAGGATCACCTCGGCGGATCGGCGGTCGACTCCTGGGATGGAGCGGAGCAGCTCAACTTGAGTGGCGAAAGGGTCCAGCACTTGCCCGATCCGCTCATCTAGGGCGGTGATGTCGGCTTCCTGCGCCTCGATGTGGTCGAGCATCCGCGCCAGCAGGAAGGCGTGATGGGCGCCGAACCGGCTGGTCAACGCCTTGGTCAGGTCCGGGATCTTTGCTCGCATTCGACGCTGGGCTAGGTCGGCCATCGCCGCCGGGTCGCGCTGACCGGCGATCAGTGCACGCATCATCGCCCGACCCGAGACCCCGAAGACGTCGCTGGCGAAGGTGCCAATCTTGACCCCCGCGTCCTCCAGTACTTTGTGGACCCGGTTGACCGACGCGGTCCGTTCGTTGATCAACGCCTTGCGGTATCGGGTCAGATCACGCAGCTCCCGGATCGGCTTAGGCGGCACGAAACTGGCCGAGAGCAGCCCGTGGGCCAGGAGCTGGGCCAACCACACCGCGTCGATCGTGTCGGTCTTCCGGCCGGGCACATGCTTGACGTGAGCGGCGTTAACCAAGATCACCGTGAAGGCGTCCTCCAACACGTAGTACACCGGCTTCCAGTACACCCCGGTGGACTCCATCACCACATCCGTGACCCCAAAGCCGGCCAGCCAGTCCTGCAACTCCAGCAGGTCCGGGGTGGTCGTGCCGAAGGTCCCGAGCAGTTCAGCGGGAAGGCCGGTCACCCCGTCAGGAACCCGGACACACACCACCACCTCAGCCTGTCCCACATCGATCCCCGCGCAGCGTTCGACGACCTGTTCCATCAGACCTCCTTCAATAGGAGGACCACCGCCCGATCGAAAGCCGTTGAGATGGAACGATTCTGCTCGTCGTGCTCAAGGCAACAGTCCGGGGTGCCGACACGGCCTTGCGTCAGACTTACACTCGGGCTCTCCCGCACCAAAGAGGGCCGACGTCACCACGAGCGGCGATCCCACCCCATTTTCATCCGCCGGGGTGGCGGAGCCAACCGCCGCGAGTGACTTACACCGTTAGAGCGACAGTCCCAGCCGGCCCGGTCGACCTGGTGGGTGTGCCCAGTCGGACGGGGTTCAGGGGTGACTGGATTCGGTAGCTTGGTGGGTGTCGTGTGAGTGGCTGATGATGAGGTCGCGGAGCAGCTGGACCGCGTACGAGCGGGCTCCGATGAGCTCGGGCTGGTAGGGGATCGCCGCTCGTGTCAGCTCCACCGGTCGCGGCCACGAGGCGACCTGCAGACGCAGCGAGTCGATGAGGTGTGGGTGCGTTCCCCATGGTCCGCCGATGATGAGAAGCTCCGGATCGACGAAGCCCACGGCGGAGCGGAGAACCGCGCTGAGGGCATCGGCAAGCGAGTCTCGGACGCGGCGGGCAGCCCCGTCGTTGCGGTGTAGAGCCTGATCAACGGCCTCGACGTCGATGGCTGTGGAGCCCGGCTGTCGAAGGCCGAGCTGCGCGAAGACCTCGGTGAAGGTAACCGCTCTCCGATCCGGTCCAGGCACCACGATGTGGGCGATCTCCCCGGCGGTGCCCCGGTGGCCCCTGCGTATCTCCCCGTCCGTGACGACGGCACCCCCGAGTCCCTCACC
>DATDHI010000154.1:0-33357 GCA_036521655.1 Pseudonocardiaceae bacterium
GACAACTCCACCGCCCGAACCGGCTCCGGCCCACGAGTCATGGCCGCGCTCCGCAACCTCGCGGTCGGCGCGATCCACCTGATCGGCAGACGCGACATCACCGAAACCACCAGATGGGCAACCCGCTCCATGGACCCATCCTTCAAGATCCTCAACCTCATATGATCTTGGAACGACCCTGGTCGGCCTGGGCCGGCCGAGCACGGCCGCCAGGCCGCGCGCAGTGCCGGCCCAGGAACGGCGGCCAGCATGAGCTACCCAACGGGCGTCCGGTGCGCGCCGCCGTAGGCGTCGTCGCCTTGATCCATTAGAGGGGAATTCGGCAACAACGCAATGTAACGTCGACATAACGCCGGGTAGCGTTCGCCACCTGCTCTTCCTCCTTGAAGCGGGTGCCCGTCGTGCCATCCCGTCGACCTGGCGTAGCCCAACCACGGCGTGTCAAGGGGGCGCGTGCCATGGGATCGGACAGGTGGCCTGCGGACTCGCCTCCTTGACGCGCCGTGGTAGCCCTTGGGGAGGTCGACGGGATGGCGCGGTGGGTGCACGCGTGCCGCAGCGTTGCTCCATTCTGACCATCCCGGAGATCTGCCCAGCGGCGAGCGTCTGGCTTTATCTCTGGCCGTGGACACCTACTAATCATTGCCCATCGATCGCACGACGCTGGTCGTAGCGTCGACGCCAACCGAGGCAACGGTCGAGATAGTCGGCGAGATCGTCGCGGCCGAACTCTACCGTGGACCAGGATTGGTCCACGTGTTCACCTCTCCAGAGGTACGTGCGGGCATCCGTTTCGAGGGGACTCATGACCCGCACGGTGGCGAGGGTGTAGTCGGGGTCTTCGAAGGCATCCAGGGTAGCCCATTCTGCGTCGGTGAGGTCGGTGAATACTTTCCCGTTTGCCTCGCCATGACCGGGAACTAGCCCGGGGTAAACTTTTTCTGGTAGGCGTACGATCCGCCACCCGGGGGCCTTCGCCTCCAACTGGCGAGGTATGCGGTCGAGGAGGGCGCTCACGACGTCGTCGAAGACCAGTGTGCCGTAGACGAAAAGGCTATTGATTCCCTCCGATGATCGGGCCGGTTGGCCAAAGTTCGTGCAGTTCGCTTGGTGTAAGCGGGCGCTTGTAGGCTTCACGAAGTACCTCCGTGGGCGTTGTCCCGCCCGCTTCGATGAGTCTGACGAACCAGTCCATACCTGCGGGGTAGGACCACAGGTAGGACCTGAACTGCGGGTTCCTGCTCCGGTCGTAGAGTCCCCGAGCGATCTCCTCGTCAGTCCACCACGGGACCTGATGGCGTACTAGGTCGCGACAGTCCGCAGCCGTTGCACCACTGTTGACTAGTATATGAATCTGTCCGCGAATGAGGTTCATGAAGTGATCTATCCTCGTGCGGGCGCGGATAAATTCGTCATCGGGAGAGGCTATCCAGGGTAGGATTTGCGCTAAGCCTTCGAAGAGGATCTGGTGTGGACAGTGGACGGCGAGAATTCTCGGCCACTCGACGGTGGTGGACTCCGCCTGTGCGGTAAGACTTGAGTACTGCAGGGCGTGCCCAAGAACCTCGTGGAGCGCGAATCGATAGGTGTCGACGCGCGAGAATGAAGCATTCTTCTTGTTGATGCGCAAACGTGTGTCGTGTCCTGCGCCGTCGAGCCAGTAGGACCAATATGCATCGACCTCGACGTCTTCAATCGTCAGGTTGAACTCGGCCTTGGTATCGGCCAGCCGTCGGATGCTGGACTCGTACTTGTCTGCGTACTCGGCGATGGTGGCGCTGACCTCGGTGGTCGGCAACTGCTCGTTCACGGCGCGGAGATTCGTCCAGGCGTGTTCATCCCACGAGATGCCCAGTGAGCCGAGAGCTTGTCGTGCGATCTCGGCGCGGTGCTCGATGTAGTCACGAGTCCAACCGCGGGGCGCGCAACCCTGTGTCAGCGAGATGTACTCGTGGAAAGTTACTTGTTGACCGATCAGCGCGCAGAGGTACGCGATGTGCGCGTCAAGGTAGGTGCCTAGTAGTGGTTGACGTTGTGCGTCGGCCTCGGTCCGGAGTCTCCTAAGGTCGTCCAGCGCGGCAAACCGGTTGTCGAATGGGTGTGGTTTGCCTGCCGGGGGTGCGCAGTCGAAGTCGATCACAGGAGCTTCGCCGCGTGATCGTTCTAGTGCATCCCAGCGGCGCACCGCTTCTTCGACGGCGTCACGAAGATGCACGGGTGACTTCCCAGCGCAGTGTCACGGCCTGGCTGGGTTGGAGATAGTCGCGGGTCACGGTGATGAGGGCATCGCCGTCGTTGTTGGTGCAGACGAGGTCCTCGGTCGCTGACACCTCGGAGCCGTCGGCTTGTTCCTCGATGGCGGTGCAGTTGAGGAGCATGTGGACGCCGCGGTGGCGGATGGTCAGGGTGAGATGGCGGGTGTACCGCGGGACAGCCTGCCGCCAGTAGTGATCGTGGACGAACTGCCCACCCCGGCAGAGGTAGGAGATGGTGGCTACGTCACCGGGCTCGATCCCCGGGGAGATGTGACAGGCGAACTTCGACAGATTGTTCATGTCGTGGGTCCGCTGGATCGCCACTTTGCGGTCCTCGCTGGGTGACGGCTCGATCGTCAGGGGACCGTCTGTGGTCTCGAACCAGAGCTCGCGGGTCAGCCGCTTGATAGGGCGGTTGGTCAGGTTGAGCAGTTGATGGGAATAGGTGACTGTCGCCCATCCCGCGTCATCGATATCAAGGGAGCAGGCCACGTCGAGTTCGACAATGTGACCGGCCAGCTTCGCCAATTGGGCCACTTCTGCGTCGGGCAGGCGAACGCGTTTGGCTAATGCTACGAGCGATCGAGCGATGCGGCGGGCGGGCGCTTCTTCGGTCTCGGGCCCTGAGGTGCCCACAGCGAGAGGGAAGGTGACGCCGGGCGGGGCGACCGTGCGAGGCCGGGCTCGCACCTCTGACCATCCGGCTTGTCCGTTGGCGGGAGTTTCAAGACCCCGCTCTATCGAGTCGAGCACTGTGGACATGGTTGCGGAGCTTTGATCCGCTGGCCCGGTTGGCGGGATCGGTTGGGTAGTCGGCGTTGCTGCTTGCGCCTTATCCGGTTCGGGTACGAAATCAATTCCACCCTCGTGAGTCTGGAACAGCTGATCGACTTTCCAGTCGGGAAACATGCTCTCCAGGATGCGACAGTGATCAGGGTACGGAAGTCCAGCTAATTCACCGGAAAGCCATCGGTAGAACTGTGCCTTGCTCGGCCAACCTCCGCGCAAAGTCGGATCGGATTTCGCGGCGACCCTGTCATATTCACGGCAGAAGGCGCGGTGAGTTTGCAGGTGGCGGTGCTGGAGTAGCACCTTCAGCACGACTGGCTTGGTGTCCAACGGTGTTGGCCCTCCTTCGGCGCTTGGCGAGACGAGACTACCACATTTGCGAGACTGCGCGAGACCATGGGAGGTACAGAAGTTCGAGAAGAGACCATCGCGAGGTCGAGAACAGACCTGACCTGGCCGAAACTTGTGTTGTCGCCCACAGACCGGGCGGCACCACACCGGCAGTCGAGTCAGAAGGGCACAGTTCATGGCGATCCCCAGGGGATACCGATTTGATATCACGTTCGATAGTGCGTTTCCGCAGGGCTTGGTTTTGATTGGTGACGTCGCGCCGGACAACGAGTATCAGACGCGAGAGGACAAAGCCGCCGGGCGACCGGTGCGGCAGAAAATTGATGAGGTGACGGGTCAGCGGCAGTGGAAAGCCACGGTCACCGACCCGGGCGAGCCCGCAGCCAAGCGGGCCTCGTTCGAAATCACGTTGATCGCAGACGTGCAACCGGTCCCGACGACCACGGAAGTCCTGCCGGGGATGCGGCCCATCCAGCTCGATGGGCTGACGGCCGAACCCCGAGTCGCCGGCAACGGCGAGTTCAAATACCAGTCCTACGTCTACCGGGCAACCGGCTTCACCGTGACGTCCAGTGCTGCCGGAACTCGGCCGTCGCAGTCGATCAAGTCAAGTGGCGTGGCCGGGAGCGAGCAGCCCGGCAAGGCCGCGTGAGTCCGGCTGTGGGCCACGACCAGGTGGCGCGGGTGCGGAGTGCTGGCCGGGAGGGTGTTGGTGCCACCCGGCCGGTCTCGGGCCCACCGCAGCACGATGCGCGCCTGGGGTCGGGCTCGGGGATCGATGTGATGGCGTCAGAGAGATCCACGCGGGTATGGGAGGCGGCCTACCGGCAGTACGGCCGCGCCTGGGAGATGACGGCACGCTCGGGCAAGGGTGACCCGGTGGCCGCGCGAGAGATGGCGTCGGCGTCCTGGGCGGTCGCGGCGGCCTGGCGGCAGATCACCGCCGCCACCACCTTGCCGTGGTGGGCCTTGGCGGCCATCGAGTCCGCCGCAGGTGCCTTCGAGTCCCAAGCACGCGACTACGAAAAAGGCGACACCAGCGAGGAATCATGACCACGGACGAGACCACCAAACCTGTCCTGCCACGGACGCTGGCGGAGGCTCATGAGGCGGTGGCCGCTATTCGGCCGTCTCGGACAGCGCCGCTGACCGAGTGGCTGGCTTATCACCAGCAGTCGGCGGCGTTGTACGCCGAAGTCGCCGAGATTGATCGGGGTCACCATCACGAGACGCTGTTCATGGCCGAACGGGAACGACAGAGCGCGAGGGAGGTCAAAACCAAGATTTCCCACCAGCACCCGACCGATGAGGAAGGGAGATGACGGTGACGAAAACCACGAATCCTAGAGCGCCGCAGACGTTGATGCAGGCTCACGCAGAGTTGGTGCGTATTCGACCGGGTCGGGACGCGTCATCGACGGCGTGGCTTGCGTATTACCAACGGTCAGTGTCGGTGTACGAGCAGATCGCCGAGACCGATCCGGGTCACGAGGGTGAAGCCCGGTATTGGGCGCAACGGGAAAGAGCCCGAGCGCAGAACATCGCCGCACGAATAAGGGCGCTGAGGTCAGGCGAGTAATGACGGCCTAGGACCGTTGGTTAGCAGGAAGGGAGGTGGAGGGTGAGGCTGAAAGGTGGCCGTTGGCGTGCGCTAGTCGCGCGAGCACAGCGCCTATGGCCAGGCGTGCGTCGAGTCACCCGCGGTCAGCGAGTTCGCCTGAGCTGGCAGACGTGCCGCCGGTGTCGGAGCAGGTCATACCCGCCGACCGGTGTTGATCGGCTGTGCGGTAGCTGCCGCAGCCTGCGATAAACACACCACACAAGAAAGTGCAGAAGGAAATTTAACGCGCCGGGGGTGGTGCGGTAATGCCGCACGCCCTCATCAATCACACGATTAACGTACGCGCAGAAGCGGAATCTCGGGCTACCAACCTATCCGCTTCTGCGCTGTCCACCCGAGTCAGGAGTGAACAGTAGTGAGGATACGCAGACCCACCAGGACGGGCGCAAGCCCCCTCCCGGTTACGAATGAAAACCGCAACGAGCAACAACACATCGCGATCCCCTCGGTGAACGTCGGGGGTGATCGGTGATGGACGCGTACCTGATCGCACTGGTGATTGCCGGTGGCGGCGTGCTGGGCGTCGTGGTGTGGGCGCTGGCCAAGGTCGGAAAAGCGCTGATCAAGATCGCCGAAGCACTGGCTGCGGCCGCGGTAGTGGTCGTCGCCGTGTGGCTGGTGGTCAGGGCCGTGGTGTGGGCACTGCGCCAGGTCCTCACGCGCTGGCGGACCAGCCTGACCGTGCTCGCCACCGTGGCGTGGTGGCACTGGTGGGGGTGGGCGTCGCTGCTCCTCACCGCTGGGATGGTCGCTGGGGTGCCCACCGGTTGGCGACTGGTCGACCTGGCGTCGTTCGATGCTTGGGTGGGACGGCATCTACGCTCGTGGTGGCTGCGCTGGACGGTCTACGCCCCCAAGCTGCCCGACTGGCTGCACGCCTGCGGCCTAAGCATCAAACCCGACGCCATCCCGATGGTGGTAACGGTCACTCCCCTGGGCCGCAGCATCCGTCGCGGCAGGGACCGGGCGCAGGCCCGATTGCCCCAGGTGCTCGGGGTGCGCTCCGGTGCCTCGTGGGACGAGGTTCGCATCCGACTGGTACCCGGCCAGAAACCCGAAGACTTCGACCAGGCCGCCCGGGCATTGGCTTCGGCCCGAGGTGTGACCCGCTGCCAGGTCCGCGAACTGAGCCCGAATGTGGTCTCGATCGATTTCCAGCGCCGCAACCTGCTCGCCGACCCGGTGGCCTGCCTCGACCTCGCCACCCTGGCCGATGTCGCGGGCACGGCCGTTGATCTGCGGCGGGTCTTCTCCGGGCGCACCGAATACGGCCAGGACTGGCACGTCCCACTAGCCGGAGGGCACACCCTGGTCGCTGGTTCCACAGGGGCGGGCAAGAACTCCGCGATGTGGTGCCCGCTGGTGTCCATCGCTCCCGCCATCCGCAAGGGCCTCGTACGGGTCTCCGGGATCGACCCCAAGGGCATGGAACTGGCCTACGGACGACGGATCTTTCACCGCTACGCCGTCACCGGCACCGACGCCCTCGCGGTCCTGGATGACCTCGTGGAGACCATGCACGCCCGCAAAGCCGAATTCGCTGGCCACGTGCGGTCGGTGCCGATCAGCTCCCAACATCCTCTGGAGCTACTGGAATTCGACGAGATCGGCGCCCTAACCAAATACATCGACCGCAAGACCCGCGAAGCGATCACCGAACGAGTGGCCTTGCTAACCACCCAGGGCCGCGCATTGGGATTCACCGTGCGCGGCTACGTCCAAGAACCCACCAAAGATACCGTCCCCGTACGAGAGCTATTCCCCCGCCGGATCTGCCTACGAGTCTCCGCCAAATCCCACGTGAGCATGGTCCTTGGAGACCAAGCCTATGAACGGGGCGCGTGGGCCAACCGGATCACCGAAGCCGAAGCCGGCGTCGGCTACGTCTTCGGCGAAGGACTCCGCGAGCCCCTGCGCATCCGCGCCGGGTGGGTCCCGGACGAGACGATCAAACAACTCGAAACGTTCGTCACCCACCCCGTAGAGCACGACACGGCGGTGCTGCCCTTCCCCACCAAACCCGCCGACCCCAGCGGGTCAACTCGCGGAGGTGCCGCATGACCACCATCGGTGACCTGCTTGCCGACCTGTGCGCTCATCTTGCCGACTTCGAACTACCGGCGATCGCCTCGATCCACGTCTCTCGGTCTGCACCGCAGGTGACCGTGCAACTCGCCCACCACGACCCCTCCGCCATTGCCCACGGGCTGCTGGCCTGGGCCGACGCCCTCACCGAGATCACCGCCCAAGCCTGGCGAGTCCCCCAGGGCGACTCGGTGCATCTCTCAGTGACCGGACTACTGGCCAGCGGGGCCTCCGTCCTGGTCTACGGCGGACTGTGGGCCCAACACAGCGGCCTGGGCACTGATCTTGCACCCGATGCCACCACGACCATCCCCCTTGCCGAGCTGCGCCACGCCGCCACCGTCGAGGAAGTGAGCGCCTGATGGTCACCACCGGCCCCGCAACCCTCGACGTCGGGCGGATGACCCGGGCGCAGCGAGTCGCGCTACCGCTGGGCGCAGACGTCGCCCAAGCCTTGGCCGAACAACACGGCGTCTGCACCCGGCCACTAGCCATGCGCCGCATCGACACCACCACCGGCCGCGTCGACATCGTCCCCGTTCCCTGCGGCTCCACCCGAGAAGACCAATGCCGCCCCTGCGCAGACAAGGCCCGCCGGTTGCGGATGGTCCAGTGCCGCGAGGGCTGGCACCTCGACACCGAACCACTCACCGACCGGGCCACCCCCAGCGAGGAACACAAAGCTCTGATGGCTGCCCGGGCCGATCTCTGCGCCGCCTACACCGAATGCCGCGCCCTGGGCAATGAAATCGAATGCGAGCAGATCGCCGAGTCAGTCGCCGAACTGGACACCGAACTCCGCGCCGCCGGGGTACGGGGCCGACTCGCCCCGCTCGACCCACCACCCAAACCGGTCAAACGCTCCACCCGACGCCGCCAAGACGCACCGGACCTCCCCCGTCGACCGATCGCGCGACGCACGGTCGGACGAGTGTTTGCCGGCCGGTACCGGCCTTCCACGTTCCTGACCCTCACCCTCGACTCCTACGGCCGCGTAGACAACGAAGGAGCGGCGATAGACCCCGAGCACTACGACTACCGGCGGGCCGCGCGGGATGCCATCCATTTTCCGGCGTTGCTGGACCGGTTCTGGCAGAACACCCGGCGCTGCGTCGGCTGGGACGTGCAGTACTTCGGCACCGTCGAACCCCAAAAGCGCGGCGCCCCACATTTCCACGCCGCCATCCGCGGCGCCATCCCCCGCACCGAGCTACGAGCGATCACGGCCGCGACCTACCACCAAGTGTGGTGGCCTGCACACGACCAACTCGCCTACACCGACGAGCGGCTACCGGTCTGGGACACCAGAGCAAAGACCTTCACCGACCCCAACACCGGGACGCCGCTGCCGACCTGGGACCAAGCGTGCGAGGAACTGACCGAACCCGCACACGTCGTCCGCTTCGGCACGCAGGTCCACGTCAAGGGCATCCTGGGCGGCACCGAAGAAGCTGGTCGCCACGTCGGCTACCTCACGAAATATTTGGCCAAGAGCATCGGGCAAGCCGCTGGACTCAGTGAGCACGCGACCGACGCCCACCGCGACCACGCCCGGCGACTCCACGCCGAACTACAGATCACGCCGTGCTCGCCGCGGTGTCCAGTGTGGCTGCTCTACGGCATCCAACCCCACGGCGCCCGACACTCCATGACACCAGGGCACTGCAAGGGCAAGGCCCACAGACCCGAACACCTCGGCATCGCCGGGCGCCGCGTCCTGGTCTCCCGGAAGTGGTCGAACAAAACCCTCGATGACCACCGCGCCGAACGCGGCGAATTCGTTCGGCAACTCCTCCAAACCGCCGGCATCCACCCCGCCCACGGCCCCTCCCAAGACGGGCCGTACCGGTGGGAACGCCCCGGACCCACCGACCCCGACGTCCCACCCCGACCCGTGCTGCTCCTGCAGGCCGTCGCCGAACGACAGCGGTGGAAAGCCGAATACACCGCCGCCCAATGCGCCACCAGCGGATCACCACCCGGTCCCGACTGTTCGGCAACTGATGATCAAGCAGCCTGAGAGAGGAGATGACGATGAGCCCCACAGACCAGCCGCTCCGTACCTCTCTGATCAGCACAAACGAGCCTGGTAGAGCCGGCGCGCCTACCCCGCCGCTCCGCGTCGTTGGAGAGCGTCAAGTGAGCACGCAACAACTGGCCATAAATCCGTGCAGCGTTGAGAAGGGCCACGACATGGATGCAGTGGCGACGCTCAAGTCGCTCCCGCCGCTGATCTCCATTCCCACCACCGCCAAGCTGCTCGGCATCAGCCGGTCGGCCGCGTACCGGTACACCGCGATGGGTGACCTGCCCACCAGGCATCTCGGCGGCCGGGTCTACATCGTGACATCTCTGCTCTACGAGCTGATCTCGAACGCCGATAATGGAAGTGAGGCGGCCTGATGGCCAACAACCGTCGCCGCGTCCCGGGAGTCACCGTTTACCAACGCGGAAAGAAATGGTCTTACACGATCTATGGAGAGCCCGACATCCTCACCGGGAAACGGGAGCGGATCAACGCGGGAGGGTTCGAGTCCGAAGATGACGCGTGGGCGTCCGCGTTGAGAAAGCACGCAGAGATGGATCGCGGCCGAAACGTCAAACCATCCACACGCACCGTCGAGCAATTCCTCACCGAGTGGCTCGACAGCGTCAAACACTCACTCAAGCCATCCGCGCATGAGAATTACTCGACGAACGTGTCCGCGTACATCATTCCGAAGATCGGTCGCCGGAAATTGCAAGACATCTCGGTGCCAGTCCTGAACGCATTCTACGTTCATTTACTCGAAGCCGGCCGGGTCAAGACCGACGGCAACGGCAGGATGTATGAGTATTGGCGCGACCACCGCACGCTTCGCAACGGCCTGGGCCCCACCCCAACCGAACTCGGCAAAGCCTGCGGCACCTCATACCAGGCAGCGAAGGAGGCCGTCTGCCGCTACCGAAGGGGCCGGGTACCTGCGGAGTACCTCACTGGCCTGTCACCGAAGTCGGTCCGCAACGTCCACCGGCTGTTGCATCGAGCCCTCAGCGACGCCGTCGCGTGGGACTACCTGGTCTTCAATCCCGCCGAACACGCGAGCCTGCCCCGGGAACGCCGCCGTGGCCGCAGCGTCCCTTCACCCTGGTCGGTTGAGGAACTCGCGCAGTGGCTGCGGCATGCCCAGGAGGACCCGCTTCGCGGGTATGTGGGTCCTGGCCGCCACAACGGGCATGCGACGCTCAGAGCTGCTCGGAGTTCGCCGTGACTCACTCGATCTCGACGCCGGGACACTGACGATTGACGAGACGCTGATCTCGGTGGCGGGCCGCGCGGAGGAGTCTGATGGCAAGACCGAAGCCGGAGTGCGGACCGTGTCCCTGGATGCCTTCACGATCGTGGCCCTCCGGCGGCATCTGGCCATTCTCGACGTCGAGCAGGAGGCCTTCGGCCCGGCCTACCCGGCGGCCGGGTGGCTGTTCGTGTGGGAAAACGGGCAGCGACCGCACCCCGACACCGTGACAGTCACGTTCAACCGCCTCGTCGACGCAGCCGGCTCCCGACGAATTCGGCTCCATGATGTGAGGCACACGTACTCGACGCTGTCGCTCGACTCCGGCATCGAGCCCAAGATCCTTAGCGATCGGGTCGGCCACTCCAACCCGACCGTCACGTTCCAGATCTACGCCCACCGCTCCACCGGGCGGGACCGCGCCGCCGCGGACCTCATCGGTCGCCTGATCGAGGATGCCGTCAGCGGTTCGGAGGGCACCGCACCCGAGGCTTGTTGACCGGGCTGTTACTACCGTTCTTACTACGAGTACAGGTAAAACGGCCCCCGGGAAGATCTCCCGGGGGCCGTTACCTGGTAGCGGGGGCAGGATTCGAACCTGCGACCTCTGGGTTATGAGCCCAGCGAGCTACCGAGCTGCTCCACCCCGCGGTGGTGGGCATACCCTACGCGGACGGCCGCGTAAGGGGCAAATCCCCTGGTCAGGGGTCAACCGCCGCCGCCGGGAGCGGGGGCAGGGGCCGAAGCGGCCGCGTCAAACCGCTTGCTGGCCGCGTCGAGGTCGCCCAGCGCACGGCCCTGGGCATTGAAGTCTCCTGCGGCCTGCGCCTGGCGCAGTCGGTTGAGCGCATCGGCGATGTCGGTGACGGCCTTGCGCATGTCGGGGCTGATGGCACCGCTGGCCGGGGGCACCGTGGAACCGGGCACCCTGGCCTGGTCCGGTGGGGTGGTCGCATCGCCGGCGCCGGCACCGAATACCTGGTTGAGCGCCTCGCGCAGGGTGGGGGCGTACCCGATCCGATCGCTATAGGCCACCAGTACCCGGTTGAGCTGCGGGAACGCCGCTTGCCTGTTGGCTCGCTCGATGTAGACGGGCTCCACGTAGAGCAGCCCACCACTGACTGGGAGGGTGAGCAGGTTGCCGTAGCGGACGTTGGTCTCGGACTGCCGGAGCAGGTTGAGCTCCCGGCTGACGTCCGCCGAGGACACGAACCGGTTCTGCACCTGCTCCGGACCGAGCGTCTGGGATTCGCCGGGCAGCTCGAGCACCCGGATCTTGCCGTAGTCGTTCGGGTCAGACCCCACGGAGATGTAGGAAGCCAGGAACGGGCGACGCAGGCTCACCAGGGCGCTGGTGAGTTGGAACTCAGCCGGCCCTTGCCCATTCGGCGGCCCGGCCAATACGTAGTATGGCGGCTGGTCGACACCCTGCTGGTTCTGCGTCGGATCGTTGGGAACATTCCAGAAATCGTCGTTGGTGAAGAATACCGCCGGGTTGTTGACGTGGTAGCGGGCCAGCATCTCCCGCTGCACCTTGAACAGGTCCTCCGGGTAGCGGAAATGCTCCCGAAGCTCGCTGCTGATCGCACTATTGGGTTGCACAGTGCCCGGGAAAACGTTCATCCACGTCCGCAGTACCGGGTCGTTCTCGTCCATCGCGTACAGCGTCACCGTACCGTCGTAGGCATCCACAGTGGCCTTGACCGAATTGCGAATATAGCTGATCTCCTCGTCGGGCAGGCGAGACACCCCGGATAGCGAGTCGGCGGTCGCTTTGCCCAGCACGGTCCGCTGTGCGTACGGGTAGTTGTCCAGCGTCGTGTAGCCGTCCAGGATCCACTGGACCCGGCCGTTGACCACAGCTGGATACGGGTCGCCGTCGACGGTGAGCCACGGAGCGACCTTCTGCACCCGATCCCTCGGATGCTGGTTGTAGATGATCTTCGAATCTGCCCCGATCGCCTGATTGAAGAGGATGTTGCGCTCGCCGTATTGCGCGGCGAACAGCAGCCGGCTGGCCCAACTTCCGATCGGTACTCCGCCCTTGCCCTGGTAGGTGTAGTTCTCTGGGCGACCATCGAACTCGCGGGCCCGCGCGCCGGGATTTCCGCCGACGATCGCGTAGTCGTCGATCAGCTCACCGAAGTAGATCCGCGGCTGCTGCACGGGAATGTCACCTTGGCGTGAGGTGTCCGACACCGTGAACAGCGGGTAGCCGCCCTCCCCCGAGCCGGCGTCCTTCAGTGCCGAGTTCACCGTGTTGGCCGGGGCAGCGACGAAGCCGTTGCCATGGGTGAAGGTCAGGTGCTGGTTGATCCAGGTGCGCTGGTTCTCCGCCAGCGACGCGGACTCCAGCTCCCGCACGGCGACGATATAGTCCTGAGTCTTACCTTTGACGTTATAGCGATCGACGTCGAGCTTGTCCGGGAAACCGTAGAAGTTCTCCCGCTGCTGCAGCTGGGTGAAGGTCTGGGACAGCACGTTGGGATCCAGCAGCCGCACGTTCGGGATCGTGGTGGTATCGGCCCGTACATCGACGGGCGACGCCTCGCTACGCCCAGAGTATTGCGAGTACTCGACCTGCCGGTCGGTGATGCCGTACGCCTCGCGAGTCGCGATGATGTTGCGTTGGATAGACGGCGCCTCGCGCTCGTTGGCATTCGGGCGCACCACGAACTGCTCCAGCATCGCCGGCCATGCCGCACCCACGAGGATGCTGGACAGCACCAGAAGCGCGATGGCGATCGCCGGCAGCTGCAGGTTGCGCAACACCGCGCCGACGAAGAAGGCCACGGCGCAGATCACCGCGATGCACATCAGGATGATCTTGGCGGGGAGTACCGCATTGATGTCGGTGTAGCTTGCCCCGGTGAACAGCGGGTTGCGGTGGGAGAACAGCAGCTCGTAGCGGTCCAGGTAGTAGCCCACCGCCTTGAGCAGCACGAAGGCACCGGCCAGCACCGCGAGCTGGACCCGGGCCGGACCGGAGAGCTGCCCGCCGCGGCCGGCCAGCCGCAGCCCGCCGAACAGGTAGTGGGTGATCAGCGCCCCGAGGAAGGACAGCACCACCACGACAAAGGCCCAGGCCAGCAACTTCTGGTAGAAGGGCAGCTCGAAGGCGTAGAAACCGACGTCCTGGTGGAAGTAAGGATCGGACACACCGAAACTGCTGGCGTGCAGGAACATCTGCACCGATTCCCAGTCGCCCAGCGCGGACAGCCCGCAGATCAGTCCGACCAGTACCGGCACGCCGACCCCGACCAGCCGCAACCGCCCAACGATCGCGGTGCGGTACCGCGCTATCGGATCCTGCGTCCCCATCACTGGTACGAACACCGGCCGGGTGCGGTAGGCGATCACGATGTTCAACGCGAGCAACCCCCCGACCACCAGCCCGACGACCAGGAACTGCAGGGCCCGGGTGACCATGACCGTCGAGAACACGGCACGGAAGCCCACCTCGCCGAACCACAGCCAGTCCACGTAGGTGTCGATCAGCCGCGCGCCGGCGATCAGAACCACCAGTGCAACAGCCCCGGCGGTGAGCAAGGTCCGGGCGCGGCGGGACAGGGCGGGAACTCCGACGGGAGGCCGATTGGCCACAAGACACACTCCAGGACGACGGCCAGGGCAGGGCGGACCCTCTCGCCGCAGGCTGTGCTCACCGACGCCGGGTTGAGTCCTTCCTGTCCAACTCCACGAAGGCCCCCGAGGTTCCGATCCGGGTGGCCGCTGCGACGATGGTGGGGTGAGCCAGCAGCCGCCGTACCATTCCCCGCTGTCCCAGGCCCTGCCGGCGACTGTCCGGGAGGTCGAGGAGTTCGTGGCGACCGCGGGGTGGGACCAGCAGCCGCAGCTGTTCGCGCTGGTACCCACGCCGGCCCTGCTGGCCAGCCAGCCAAACCTGGCTGGTCAGCTCGACGCCGCGGCAGCGCTCACGCCGGTGGCCCAGGATGCCCTGCCCGAGGGCGAATTGGACGCTGCACTGGCCGGTATCGAATGGCCCGACGCGGTCGCCGGCTGCGCGCTGGCCCAAGAGATCGTGGTCCTTCCGCCGGAGGCCGAAGCAGGCCTCGGCGTGCTGCCCGACGACCCGGCGCAGGCTCGCCGCGCCGCTGCCGGGCACCCGCAGCGGCGCGAAGGCAGGCTCGTCGCGGCAGTGCTTCGCAACGGCGCCGGGGCTTGCCTGCTACGCCTTCGTGCCGAGTCCGGACCCGGCGAGGGAACCGAGGAGTTGGTGGAGGATCCTCGGCTCGCCCCGAATCTGCTCCGCGCGCTGCTGGCGACGTTGAGTTGACTCACGGGGTGCAGCTGGGCGTCGACTGACCGGCCCGTAGCGCGTCCAGCGCGTGCACCGCTTCCGTCAGAGTGGCCACCCGTACCAGCCGCAGCCCCTCGGGGGCACGCGCCACCGCCTCGGCGCAGTTAGCCGCGGGAACCAGGAACACCGATGCCCCCGCCTCCCGGGCGCGGATCATCTTGAGCGGGATGCCGCCGATCGGACCAACCTGACCATCGGTGGCGATCTCCCCGGTGCCCGCTACGAAGGTGTCGCCCGCCAGCGCACCCGGCGTCAGCTTGTCCACGATGGCCAGCGCGAACATCAGTCCCGCCGAGGGGCCCCCCACGTCGGCCAGGCTGATGGTGATGGTGAACTTGACGTCGGGCCGGTCGGTCAGCCCGATGCCCAGGTAGCCGCGCCCCGGCTGCGCTCCCGGCCGCAGCGTGATCGCCACGTCCTGCGGCCCAGCGGCATCACGCTGGAAGCGAACTGTGACAAGCCGCCCAGGGGGACTGCCGGCCAGCCGGTCCACCGCCTGCGCTGCGGTATCGACCGGCTTGCCGTCGACGTCCAGCAGGCGGTCCCCGGCAGCCAAGCGCCCGGTCGCGGCGCCGCCTGCGACCACCTGATCGACCACCGTCTTGGTGGGGTAGCCCAGGTAGCGCAGCGCCGCTGCCTCGGCGTTGGACTCCGAGTCCTGGAACTGCTGCTGGTTGTGCTTCTCGATCTGCTGCTCCGACTGCTCAGGAGGGAAGATCTCGTCACGGGGAACCAGCGCGCTACGCCCGGATATCCACAGACCCAGGGCCCCGTACAACGTCACGTTGTCGACGACCGAGACCGTCGTCATGTTGAGGTGGCCGCTGGTGGGATAGGTCTGGATGCCCTTGATGTCCACCACCGTCTTGCCGGCCACCACCCCGAGGGTGTCGAAGGTGGGTCCCGGACCAAGCGCGACATAGGGCACCGGGGCCAGCCCGCCCAGGAGCCCGAGCGCCACGGCGAGTCCGAGGCTGACCAGCAGGGTCCAGGTTCGGCGGCTCACGGCCGGACAGCGTACGGGCACCAGGTCCGCGTACCGTGGAGTCCATGAGCGACCTGCCCTTCGGCTTCGGTTCCGACGAGTCCCGGGACCCTGAACGCAGGAACCCCCCCGAAGGCGGCGGCGGCAGTCCCGACCCGGCTAATCCGTTCGCGGCTTTCGGGGCCAGCGGCTTCGACGTCGGAGCGCTGGGCCAGATGCTTACCCAACTCGGCCAGATGCTCAGCCAGGGCTCGGCCGGTGGCGGTGGCCCGGTGAACTACGACCTGGCCAAGCAGATAGCGGTGCAGAAGCTGTCCACCACCGGGCTGCCCTCGGCCGTGCAAGCCAGCGCGGTCACCGACGCCGTGCGGCTGGCCGACGTGTGGCTGGACCCGACAACCGCGCTGCCCTCCGGGACACTGAGCAGCGCGGCGTGGGCACCGCGGGACTGGGTGGAGCGCACGCTGCCCACCTGGCAGCGGTTGTGCGACCCGGTGGCCCGCCGGATGGCCGGATCGTGGATCGACGCGCTGCCCAGCGAGGTTCGCGAGACGGCTGGCCCGTTGGTGGCGATGGTTGAGCAGATGGGTGGGATGGCCTTCGGCTCGCAGCTGGGCTCGGCGCTGGCCGAGCTCGGCGGGGAGGTGCTCACCTCCACTGACATCGGGCTCCCGCTGGGGCCGGTGGGCGTGGCGGCGTTACTGCCGGCCTCGATCGAGCGGTTCGCCACCGGGCTGGAGCGCAAGGGCTCCGAGGTGGTCGTGTTCCTGGCCGCCCGAGAAGGGGCGCACCACCGCTTGTTCGTCCACGTGCCGTGGCTGCGGCAGCGGCTGTTGGCCCACGTCGAGGAGTTTGCCCGCGGTATCCAGGTCGACACCGACGCGCTGCAGGAGCTTGCCCGCCAGGTCGACCCGACCGATCCGCAGAGCATGGACCAGCTGATCTCCTCTGGGCTGCTCGAGCAGCAGACCAGTCCTGAGCAGAAGGCCGCCCTGACCCGGCTGGAGACGCTGCTCGCGCTGGTCGAGGGCTGGGTCGACGTCGTCGTCGCGGACGCGTTGGGCGAACGGCTACCCGGTGCCGAGGCGCTACGCGAGACGCTGCGACGGCGTCGCGCATCCGGGGGTCCTGCCGAGCGGACGTTCGCCAGGCTGGTCGGCCTCGAGTTGCGCCCGCGCAAGCTGCGGGCCGCTGCCCAGTTGTGGCGGCAGCTCACCACGCAGCAGGGCATCGAGCACCGCGACACCCTGTGGAGCCACCCGGATCTGCTGCCCAACGCCGAGGACCTGGACGATCCCGCCGGGTTCGCCGATCGAGCCGCGAGCCACGCCGCGGACCTGGACGACCCGATCGCGGCGTTGGAGCGCACCGCGTCGGACGCGCCCCGCGAACAGGACCCCGACAGCGGCGAGGACAACCCCGAGACCCGTGGCGACGACCCTCCGCAAGGGGGTCCGACGACGTGACCGCCGCTCAGGCTCTTGACCAGTTCCCCGGCGAGCCGTTTCCGGTCCGTCCCCAGCCTGTCCACAACTGTGGGCATGCTGGGGACAAGTCCATGTACCTGTGGATAGCCAGTTGAGTCACTAGGCCAGGCGGCCCAAGATTGGCGGACATGAGCCCGCTACCCGCCGCCCCCGCACCATCCGACGCCGCACCATCCGACGCCACACCTCCCTCTCTGCCCGAGCGGCTGCGGCTGGCGCCGGGCCGCACCGCCCTCTGGCGCTCCCCGTCCTGCCTGCAGCTCGGCCTGGACCCGCAGCGCGCCCTGGTCCTCGAGGGCCTGCCGGAACCGCTCGCCGTGCTGCTCAAGCGGATGGACGGCGTCCGCAGTACGACCGAGCTGCTCGCGGAGGCGCAGGCCGCCGGATCGTCCCGAGACGATGCCCTGGCCATGCTCGCCGACCTGCACGGCAGCGGCCTCGTGCGCGACGCCGGCACCAACCTGGGGGCCATCGATTCCGGCCAACCGGGCTGGCACCGCATCGCGCTGGCCTCGGAGGCAGCCAGCTGGTCGGTACACACCACCCGGACGACCCGAGACGTGCTGGGCCGGCGCCGCGCGGCTGCCGTGCAGGTGGTCGGATCGGGTCGGATGGCCGTGGCGCTGGCCACCGCGCTCGCCGCTGCCGGGGTTGGTCAGGTCACGGTGCAGGCCTCCGGGACGGTCGGCGCTGCCGACGTGGATACCGGCTACCTGCCCGACGATCTGGCAGGCCCCGCGCGGCAGCGGCAGCCGACGCCGTGCGTCGCAGCGCGCCCGGGGTGCGCGTCACCGCGCGCCGCCGGCCAGATCTGATCGTGCTCAGCGACATGGTGGTCCCGGAGCCGGAACTGGCGACCGAGCTGCTCGCCTCCCGCATCCCGCATCTCATCGGGTATGCCCATGAGGGCACGGTGGTGGTGGGCCCGCTGGTGTGGCCGGGCCGCAGCAGCTGCCTGCGCTGCGCCGAACTGCACCGCGCCGACCTCGACCTGGCCTGGCCGAAACTGGCTGCCCAGCTGGTCGGGCAGATCCCCGCGGCCGGGTTGGCGTGCACTCAGCTCGCCGCTGCGCTGACCGCCGAGCAGGTGCTCGCCATGCTGGCCGGGCCGGCCGAGGGCCTGCCGGCCCCGCCGACCTGGGGTGCAGCGCTGGAGCTGGATCCGGTGCGCGGCACGTTGCGCCGCCATCCCCGGCCCGCCCATCCCCGCTGCGGCTGCGGTGCTCGATCAGGCGCCGGATGACGCGCCGGGGCAGCTCTCCCCACTGCGCTCGAGGGCGTTGCCGGGCGATAATCACACAGTGACCGACATCCCGCGCAGCGCCACGCAGCGAACTGCCCGGCTCGCGAGCCTTCCGCTTGGGGTGGCCGGACGGGTCGCCGCAGGCTGGGGCAAGCGGCTGGCCGGGCGCGATGCCCAGGACGTCAGCGCTGAGCACCGCGCGCGCACCGCTGAGCAGCTCTTCGCGGTGCTTGGCGAGCTCAAGGGTGGCGCGATGAAGTTCGGGCAGGCGCTGAGCGTCTTCGAGGCGGCGATCCCGGACGACCTCGCTGCGCCCTACCGGGAGGCATTGACCAAACTGCAGTCGGCGGCACCGCCGATGTCACCGCGGTCGGTGCATCGGGTGCTCGACGAGCAGCTCGGCTCGGGGTGGCGGCGCCGCTTCGCCGACTTTTCTGAAGAGCCTGCAGCCGCAGCCAGCATCGGGCAGGTGCACCAGGCCGTGTGGCATGACGGGCGCGAGGTCGCAGTCAAGGTGCAATACCCGGGCGCGGACGAGGCGCTGCGCTCGGACTTGCGGCAGCTGCTGCGGTTCAGCCGGCTGTTCCAGGCGATCGTGCCAGGCATGGAGGTCAAGCCGCTGCTCGCCGAGCTGCAGGAGCGGATGGTCGAGGAACTGGACTACCGCGACGAGGCCAACAACCAGCGGGCCTTCGCGGCAGCTTTCCGCGACCATCCCGAGATCACTGTTCCCGCAGTCGTCGCCAGCGCGCCTAAGGTGATGGTCTCGCAGTGGATCACCGGGACCCCGCTGGCGCACATCATCCGCGACGGTTCGCGGACCGAACGGGACGACATCGGTCGCAAGCTGTCCGAGTTCCAGTCCTCCGCCCCCGCCCTCACCGGCCTGCTGCACGCCGACCCCCACCCCGGGAACTTCCTGCGCCTGGACGACGGGCGGCTGGGCGTGCTCGACTTCGGCGCCGCGGCGAAGCTGCCCGGCGGATCCCCGCGCACCTTGGGCGTGGCGACCCGGCTGGCCGTCGAGGAGCGCTCCGAGGACTTGCTGGATCTGCTGCGCTCGGAGGGCTTCGTCCGGCCCGGCATGCAGCTGCGCGCCGAGGATGTGCTGGCCTACCTGGGCCCGTTCGCCGACCCGGTCCGCACCGAGACCTTCCACTTCACCCGGGCCTGGATGCAGGCTCAGGCCGGGCGGGTCGGCGATTTCGGCGGCCCGGACTTCCGGACCGGGCGGGCACTCAACCTGCCACCCAGCTACCTGCTGGTGCACCGGGTGAGCACCGGGACGTTCGGCGTGCTCTGCCAGCTCGACGCCACCGTCCCGCTACGGGGGATCGCTCAGCGTTGGCAACCAGGTTTCGCGAGCTGAGACCCGGGTTGGCTGTCGCTTTGTGCACCCGAGACCCGGGTTGGGGGCTCTTGAAGGGCGCCCAACCCGGGTCAGGCGGCGGTCCCTCGCTCGAGGCGGTCCCGCTCGAGGGCGGCCTTGCTGGGCCGGCCGCGCGGGCGCTTGCGTGGGATGACGGCGCCGCGCTCGAAAATCTCGCCACCCCACACTCCCCACGGCTCCTGCCGGGACAGGGCGCTGTCCAGGCACGCGGCCTTGGCCGGGCAACCGGCGCACAGTTTTTTGGCCCGCTCCAGCTCTGCCGGCGTCTCCGCGAACCACAGGTCGGGGTCATGGGAGCGGCAGGGCAGGGCCGCCTGCCCGGACGGTGCCGCATCGAGCAGGTCGGCCAGCTCTGCCCCACCTGGCAGGTCGGGCAACGCCCCGCCGTCGAGCGGAACGTTCGCGGTCAACACTTGTCTCTCCTCCTCGGTGGTGGTGCCGGTGGAACTCGCCGGTGCCGTGCCGCCATGGGATGAGGGCCGAGAAACACAAAGCCGCGGATCCCGATACGGGGTCCGCGGCCTTCAAGAGCCGGTTGCTGCTGGCTCGAGAATCAAGGCTCCGATGCGGACGCACGCATGCGGTCGGTAGGGCACGTTGTCGCCGTCGGCATGTCAATGCCGATCGAGTTGATCGGAGACCCGTAGAAGGCCCGGTAGAAAGGACGCCCAGCGAGAGAACGCCCAGCGCAGGAAGAACCCACCGCGCGCGGGCGGCGCGCGAGGGCCGGTGCCGTCCTCACACGCTCGGACCAGACCTCACCAGGCGCAGCGAGGAGCCCGATCTGCGGGAAGTAACGGGCGCCAGTAGTCATGGTGATCTCCATGTCGGCACCTCCTCCCCGGGTCGGCCCATGTCGGTGGCCGGGCGATCTATCCTGGTCAGCGGCATACCACCGCCGCCCTCCACGAGGTTAGAGCCCCGGTGCGGCGACCGGCAACCGGTTTTAGCGTTTTCCTCATGATCCAGTGAACCGATCGCTGGCCGACCCGCCACGCACGATGGCGAGAACCTCCGCCCCGTAGCGGTCAAGCTTGGCCGCACCGATTCCCGGGATGGCGGCAATACCCGCCGCGTCGGCTGGCCGTTGCTCGGCGATAGCGGTGAGCGTCGCATCGGTGAAGACCACGAAGGCGGGCACGTTCTGGTCCTTGGCGCGGCCGGTGCGCCACTGCTGCAAACGTTCCAGCAGCTCCGGATCAGCATCCGATGGGCAGGACGCGCATCGGGACAGCTTCACTGCAACCGTACCGGTGACCGGGGCACCGCAGATCCGGCAGCGTGCCTTGACAGCCACTGCGGCCGTGCCCGCCACCGGAACTCGCCCAGTGGGGCGGTCCCCGGGAGCCAAGCCGTAGAGAAAGCGGCTGCGACGTCGGGAACGCCGGGCGCCGGCACTGCGCGACAGTGCCCAGGACAGCGCCAGCCGGTGGCGGGCCCGGGTCACGCCGACGTAGAGCAACCGGCGCTCTTCCTCCAGCGCGGCCGGGTCACCCTCGGCGTACTGGATCGGCAGCGTCCCTTCGGCGAGCCCGACCAGGAACACCGCATCCCACTCGAGACCCTTCGCGGCATGCAGTGAGGCCAGCGTCACACCCTGCACCGCGGGTGGGTGCGCCGCTTCGGCCCGAGCCTGCAGCTCGGCGACGAAGGCACTCAGATCGGCGTCGGGCGCGCTGGCCGCGACGTGGTCGGCCAGCCCGGCCAGCGCGCGCAGCGATTCCCACCGTGACCGCGCCGCGCTACCGTCCGGCGGCTCAGCGTTGAGCCCCAGCCGCCCGAGTACCTCGCGGACTGCACTGCCCAACTCCCCCGCCGAACCCGCCGAGCCCGCCGCTCGCAGGGCGCGGAGCGCGGCCCGGACCTCTTGGCGCTGGAAGAACCGCTCTCCGCCACGGACCTGGAACGGGATCCCCAGCGCGTCCAGAGCCTGCTCGTAAGCCTCGGACTGGGCGTTCACCCGGTACAACACCGCGATCTGCGCTGCCGCCACCCCCTCGCGCAGCAGCCCCGCGATCGCGCTCGCCACCGCGGTGGCCTCGGCGGGCTCGTCGTCATACTCAGCGAACGACGGCTCCGGGCCGGGTCGTCGCTGGCCCTCCAGTTGTAGCCGGGCCCCCACCGGCCGATCGCGCGCGGCAGCGATCACTCGATTCGCCAGCGACACGACTTGAGGTGTGGAGCGATAGTCGCGGTGCAAGCGCACCGTCACCGCGTCGGGGAAACGCCTGGTGAACTCCAGCAGGAAACGGGGGGCCGCACCGGCGAAGGAGTAGATGGTCTGGTTCGCATCTCCGACGACGGTGAGGTCGTCGCGGGCGCCCAACCAGGCGTCCAGCACGCGCTGCTGCAGGGGAGTGACGTCCTGGTACTCATCGACGACGAAACACCGGTAGCGATCCCGGAACTCCTGCGCCACCGCCGCGTGCTCCTCGAGAGCGGCTGCGGTGTGCAGCAGCAGGTCGTCGAAGTCCAGCACCCGGCCGCGGTTCTTGAGCTCCTCGTACCCGGCGTAGACCACCGCGACCTGCGCGGCCGGCGCTGGGGTGTCCCGGTGGGCGGCGGCCGCCGCGGCTGGATAGTCCGCCGCGGAGACCAGGCTGGCTTTGGCCCACTCGATCTCTCCGGCGAAGTCGCGAAGGTCCTCGGCACCGGTGCCCGCACCGGCTCGTTGCGCGGCCTGGCCGACCAGCCGCAGCTTGTGCTCCAGCAGCGGCCAGGGTTCGTCACCCACTACCCGGGGCCAGAAGTAGTGCAGCTGGCGCAGCGCCGCGGCGTGGAAGGTCCGGGCCTGCACCCCGCAGACCCCAAGATCGCGCAACCGGGTGCGCATCTCCCCTGCCGCGCGGGCGGTGAACGTCACGGCAAGGACCTGCCCTGCGGCGACATGACCGGTACAGACGAGCCGGGCGATCCGCCGGGTGATGGTGCGCGTCTTTCCGGTGCCCGCGCCGGCCAGCACGCAGACCGGCCCCCGCGGGGCGCATGCCGCGGCGCGCTGCTCCTCGTCGAGCCCCTCAAGGGGATCACGGTCATGTCCAGCACTGCCCACGCTCAGCATCCTCGCAGAGCGGCCCGACACCGTCGCCGAACGTCGTCCCCAGGAACATCGCCCGGCGTCGCGGTGTTTGATCGTGGCGTGAGCGACGTGACCCTGTACACCACCGTGTGGTGCGGCTACTGCCGGCGGCTCAAGGCGCAGCTGGACCGGGCCGGCATCAGTTTTCGCGAGGTGGACATCGAACATGACACTCAGGCCGCTGCATTTGTGGCCAGCATCAACGGGGGCAACCAGACTGTGCCGACCGTGCTGATGCCGGACGGTTCAGTGCTGACCAACCCCACCATCGACCAGATCACCGCAGCCGTCGCAGCCTGATGTCGCTCTGCCGGATCGAGCGACTAGGCCGCATGGGGCAATTGGCACCCACCTTGTAGCACACACCCCCTGAGACCCGATATCACATCACGAGAACCGCTGGCGCTTAGCCACGTGGGTCGCCATGAATCGTGACCAGACGGGTACGAAGCGTTAGGATGCGCGGCGTAGTTGGCTTCTGACGGGTCGTGGCGGGAGGGGCGTGCCAGTGGAGATCATCGACAGGGAGCTCTGGGAGCGCGAGCTCACCGACCATCTGAGGCAGCACGCCACCGACCTCCGCCACCCACGGCCCGCCGTGACCATCTCCGGGGTGCGGCTCAGCACGCTGATCCCCATCTTGGCGCTGTGGTCGGTCGTGACGGTGACACTCATCGCCGCAGGATGGATGATCGGCCTGTACTTCATCTGAGCCCAGTGCTCTCACGCCGGTACGGGGAGCAGTCGGCGCCGCGGCGCTGGAGGTCGACCTCGGCGAGTTCTACGAGCCCAGCACCTGCACCGTCACGCCCCCACCAAACCGACACCGACCTAGCTTATTCAACCGGAGGTCACGGTAGTTCGACTCCACCCAACGCGGCGAGCGGACCGGCCAATCGATCGGCGTCACCTACCACAACGCCGGTGAACCGGGTGGGCGAGAAGAATTCGGCGACAACTTCGGCGACCTGCTTGCTGGTGACCGCCTGCAGCCGGCCGGGATGGGCCCGCAGCCAGTCGAGGTCCAGGCCGCGGCTCGCCAGCGAGGTGAGGTGGCCAGCTAGCCCGCGCTGCGAGGACGTGGCGATCATCAGCGCCCCGATCGCGTAGTGCCGAGCGTTGTCCACTTCGGACTCCTCGGGTGGCACGACGACGAATCGGCCCAGTTCGTAGCGAGTCTCCAGCAGTGCTGGCGCGGTGGCCTCGCTCGCGGTGTCAGCGTCGGCGACCAGGGTGGCACCGTAGGGGTTGAACTCCATGCCGGAATGCGCACTGTAGGTGTAGCCCTTGTCCTCGCGGATGTTCTCGACCCAGCGCGAGGAGAAGTATCCCCCGAATACCAGGTTGGCCAGCTGCAGCGCTGGGTAGCGGTCATCGGTGCGCGGTAACGCCTGCGCCGAGAGCCGTAGCTGCGACTGCACCGCCCCCGGACGGTGCACCAGCTGCAGGTCCGCGCCGGTCAGCTCGGGCAGTACAGCCATCTCAGTGGCCGACCGGTCGGAAGTCCAACTCGCCAGCGCCGAGGCCACCGCGCCCACCGCGTGATCCGGTGCGACATCGCCCACCAGCACGAGCACCGCACCCCGGGGTACCACCGAGCGGCGGTGCAGCGCGCGCACCGCGTCCCGCGTGACGGCCGCCACGTCGCCAGCTTCCGGCCATTCCCGGGTGGCGGGGTGGTCGCCGTAGCGCCGCCGCTGCAGGGCCTCGCGGGCGATCACCCGCGGCTGGGAGCGGCTCATCGTGATCCGCTCCAACAGGCGGGTGCGCTCCCGGCTCACCTCGGTCTCCGTGTACGCGGCCGAGGTGAGCGCGTCGCCGAGCACGTCCAGCAGCACATCCAGCCCGCTGGCCAACGCAGATCCCGCCAACGACAGGTGCTCGGGGTCCACCCCGGCGTGCAGGTCACCGCCGACCGCAGCCAGCTCCCGGTCGACGTCGAACCGGTCCCGTCGCCGGGTGCCGCTGAGCAGCGTGACGGCCAGCAACTCGGCGCGGGCCGCGTGGGTTCGGTGCGTGCCACCGAACGGGATCTCCATGCGCAGCTCCACCATGGGCACCGCGGGCCGCTGCACCGCGATCACTCGCAGCCCGTTATCCAGCACGGTGTCCACCGCCGACGGCGTCCTGTCAGTGCGCACCGTCCCCATCGCCGGCAAGGGACGCGCCCCCACCCCCGTCCGCCCAATCTCCTCCGCACTACGCACCACTTACGCCTCCACATCCACCCCGAACTCCCGCATTCAGCGGGCTCAGCGGGGTTATTGGCCCCTGTTTACCACGCTGAGCCCGCTCAATGCGCCGAAGGTTCGATGATGAGCACGGCACGGGAGGTGGGGTTGAGGTGGGCGGCGGCAGTTGCGACCTGGTCAGCATTGACCGCGGCTACTGTGGCGGGGACCTCGGCGATCAGTTCGGCACGGCCGTGCAGCAACTCAAAGGCGCCGATGGCCAGGGTCCGGGACACCAGCCGGTCATGCTCGCGGAACACCGTGGCTGCCCACCGGGCGGTGATCCGATCCAGCTCGGCGGGCTCTGGTCCCTCCGCCGCGAGCTTGGCGAGCACGTCATCGGTCGCCGCGAGTACCCGGTTGACGTCCACGGTGGACGGATGAACCGCGGTGACGGTGAACGTATCCGGGTCGCGAGCGTCCAGCGGCGCGCCGAACAGCCCACAGCCGGCGCCGACCTCGGTCACCAGCTCGTCGGTGTGTACCAGCCGCTGCTCCAAGCGGGAGGAGTCGCCGTCGGAGAGCACCGCGGAGAGCACCTCGTATGCGAGGTAGCCCTCGAGGTCGGCTACCGGATCAGGCAACCGGTAGCCGATGGCCAGCGCCGGCAGCGGCGCCAGCGGATCGGGCAGGTGGCGCCGGCGCTCCCGGTCGGGTGGCGGCTCGGCGAATGACGGCCGGACCGGAGTGGGACGGGCCGGAACGTCACCGAAGTGCCGGTGGACCAGCGCCACAGCCTCGTCCACGTCGAGATCCCCCGCCACCGTGAGCACCGCGTTGCCCGGCGCGTAGTAGCCGTCGAAGAACTCCGCACAGTCGTCCACGGTGGCCGCTTCGAGCTCGGAGAAGTCGCCATACCCGTTGTGCGCGTTAGGGAAAGTGTCATAGAGCACCGGCGGTAACGTGATCCACGGGAAGCCGCCGTAGGGCCGGTTCAGCACGTTGAGCCGGATCTCCTCCTTGACCACGTCGACCTGGTTGCGCAGGTTCTCCGCGGTGATCCGCGGGGCGCGCATCCGGTCCGCCTCGAGGAACAGTGCCCGCTCCAGCGCCGCTGAGGGCAACACCTCGTAGTAGTCGGTGTAGTCGGGATGCGTGGAGCCGTTGAACGTCCCACCCGAGGACTGCACGTGACGGAAGTGGGCGAGCTTCTCCAGGCTCTCGCTGCCCTGGAACATCAGGTGCTCGAAGAGGTGCGCGAAGCCGGTTCGCCCCGGCGGCTCGGAGCGGAACCCGACGTCATAGTGCACGCAGACCGCGACCACGGGGGCAGACCGGTCCGGGGCCAGCACCACCCGCAGCCCGTTGGGCAGCGTCTCGCGATGCAGCTCGACCGTGGGTGAAGGGATGCGCGGCATGCGCCTAACCCTACGGCTGGCTCAACTCCGGTTGCCGTGCAGTCGCCACGCCAGCACCGCGCCGGCGATGCCGGCCAGGCCCACCAGGATTGCGGCAAGGCGCTGGGCGTCGGCAGCGGAGGCCGGCACCCCAGTCCCGGCCAGGCGGGCTACCACGTTCCCCGCGGGCAGCGGGTCGGGCACTTCAACGGCGAGTACCTCACCCGGCCGGTGACCGCAGCCATCCAGGCGGGCCTCTACCTCGCTGCCGTCGGGCAGTTCGACGCGCAGCGCGTCCTGGGCGTCGGGCTGACCGCACTGCGCTGCCTGCAGCACCGTGCCGCGGGCGGTCCGGAATGCACCGCCGGCGCTTCCGGCGTCCGGCCAGAGCAGCCAGCTGAGCAGTCCGAGACCGACGACGAGCACAAGCGCCACCACACCGGCCACCACGGTGTCCTTGCGCGCCACCGGGGCAGCCTACGGCTGCTGTCAGGAACGCGCGGCTTCAGTAGATCTTCAGCCGCGAGGGGGCAGGATAGTCGGGTGGCGCAGGCGCAGGCGAGGGTTCTGGTGGTCGAAGACGCTGAGGCGATCCGGGTCGCAGTGGAGGCCGGGCTGCGGGCGGCCGGGTTCACCGTGCGCGGCCGGGCAGACGGCAGCGACCTGGAACGCGAGCTGCACGGCTTCCGCCCCGACCTGGTGGTGCTGGATGTCATGCTGCCCGGGCGGGACGGTTTCACGCTGCTGCAGGCCGTCCGGCGGCACGGTGACGCGGGCGTGCTCATGCTCACCGCGCGGGACGGGCTGGACGACCGGTTACGCGGCCTGCACGCCGGCGCCGACGACTACCTGGTCAAGCCATTCGTGCTGGCCGAGTTGGTGGCGAGGATCTCCGCCGTGCTGCGCCGCCGGGGCAAGGTGCCCTCCACAGTGGAGATCGGTGACCTGCTGCTGGACACCGCAGCCGGGGTGGCGCAGCGCGGGGACCGGAACCTGGAGCTGACCGCCACCGAATGGCGCCTGCTGGACTATCTGGCCACGCAGCGGGGCCGGGTGGTCAGCAAGGAGCAGATCCTGGTGGCGGTATGGGGCTACGAGGACTACGACCCCAACCTGGTGGAGGTGCACGTCTCGGCCCTGCGCCGCAAACTGGGCGAACCCCGGCTGCTGCACACCGTGCGGGGCCTGGGCTACGTGTTGCGACCGGAAGCGCCGTGACCGACTCGACCCAACCGCTGTCGCGGCCCCAACAAGGCGGGTCGCCGCTGCGAACCGGATCGCTACGCCGCCGGGTGACCTTGAGCAGCATCGGTGTGCTGGTGGTGGCTCTGCTGCTGGTGTTGGTGTCGACTGACGTCACGTTCGGTACGCAGTCCCGCCGGGAGCTGAGAAGCCGGGTAACCGAGCGGGCCCAGCTAGCCGCGCAGCTCGCCCGAAACGGCGTGGCACCCCTGGAGCTGGTGCGCCGGGTGCAGACGGCTGATGTGCAGGCCCAGCTGGTGACCCCCAGCGGGGAGGTCTACGGGCGGGAGCTGGGGGTCCCGGCCCGGGGCGCCGAGGGCGCCACCGTGGTGCAGCGCGTGCTCCCCGGCGGGTCGCGAATCACCGTGTTCGGCGACCCTAGCGCTATCACTGCCGCGCAGCGCCGGCTGCGCCAAGTGCTGCTGCTGGTCGGGATGCTGGCGGTGGTGGTAGCCACCGCGGTGCTGCTGGCCAGCACCCGGCTCGCGCTGGCCCCGCTGGATGCGATGACGGCGCTGGCCCGTTCGATCGCCCGGGGGGATCGAGGCCGCCGGCTATCTCCCACCCGCACGGACACCGAGCTGGGCCGGACCGCTGCCGCGTTCGACGGGATGCTCGACGCGCTGGAGGGCACCGAGCGCCAGGCCAGGGACGCCGAGGCGCGCGCCGTCGCCTCCGAGGCTCGGACCCGGCAGTTCGTGGCGGACGCCGCCCACGAGCTGCGCACCCCGCTGGCGGGCGTGCAGGCGGCCGCGGAGGCCAGCGTGGCCGCCGGCGTGCCCGAGCCGGAGCGCCAGCGGCTGCACGTGCTGCTGGTACGGGAGGCGCAACGGGCCGGGCGGCTGGTCGAGGACCTGCTGGCGCTGGCCCGGCTCGACGCTGGGCTGCAACCCCGGCGGGAGCCGGTCGAGATGCTGGGGCTGGCCCGGGCTGAGGTGGAGCGCGTGCGGCTGCTATCCCCGGGGGTGGACGTCGGGGTCAGCGGGGAGCGGGTGACTGTCCCCGCCGACGCCCAGCAGGTATCCCAGGTGCTGGCCAACCTGCTGGGCAACGCTCGCCGCCATGCCGTCGGGCGCATCGATGTGGTGGTGGACCGCGCAGCCGACGGCGCTGTGATCACCGTTGCCGATGACGGACCAGGGATCGCATCGGCGGACCGGGAGCGGGTCTTCGACCGGCTGGTGCGCCTGGACTCGGCCCGCACCCGACCTGACGGCCATTCCGGCACCAGCCAGACCGGCGCCGGCCTAGGCCTGGCGATCGCCCGCGGATTCGCTCGCGCCCACCACGGCGACCTCCGCTGCCTGCCCCCCGTCCCCGGCAAAACCGGAGCCGTCTTCCGCCTCTCCCTGCCAGGCTGAACCACCCGGCGAACGCCATTCGGCTCCGAATGGCGCTTCCGGGGCCGTCAGACGCGGTGCAGGCCGAGTTCGGCGGCACCGGCGGCGAGCGCGTCCAATCCGAAGGCCTCCGCGGGGCCCAACGCGCCGGGCCCGGACACGCCGTGCTCGGCGGCGCGTTGTGCCCCCCAGGCGAGCAGGTCTGCGGTCAGCTGATAGGGCTCGCCTGCCACCAGCTGCACCTGGGCGAGCATGAGCCCGGATTCGTCATAGGCAGCGCCGACGAAATGTGAGGTAACCCGTGCCAGCGCGAGGGGATCCGGCTCCTCGGCGACCCGCTGCATCGCGAACTCGCCGATCCTGCTGACCAGCGACCGGGCTCCGGGTAGCTGCAGCAGCACCGGCGTGATCCGGGAGGACAGATGTAGCGCGCGCGTCGCGGGTCCGAACCAGCCGAGGTAGACGTCCACCTCGTGCAGGCCTTGCGGGCCGGCCAGCCGCGGCAGCGCGTAGTGCTCGGTGGACCCGATGGTCAGCGCCGGGCGATCCCGCCCACCGGCGGGAAACGTCCGCATCCGCGCGCCGGTGGGTTCCGCCCGGATCCCGTCCCGCCAGGTGAAAGCCAGCTCGCTGGCGACCGCCACCAGCGAGGCGAAGGTGCCCCGGCTGAACACCTGGGCCCGGCCCACCCCGGTGATGAAGTAGCCGACCTCCACCCTGTGCACAGCACCACCCGCCCGCCGTAGCGCCAGGGCGCCGGCGAGGTTGCCCGGCACGTAGTCGTTGCCGAACGCCGGGACCAGGCTCGCCCCGGTCTGCCCGGCGAGCGGGCCGAACTCCTCGAACACCCGGCGGATGAACGGGGGCTCGCCAGTGGAGTCGAGGTAGATCGCGCCGACGTCGACCGCTGCCCTCAGCGCGGCCCCGCCGAGCCGCACAAATGGCCCCACCGTGCTGACCAGCACATCCCCCCGACCGATCAACGCCCGCACTGACCTGGCATCACCGACGTCGGCAGTCGCCACGTCCAGCTCCCCGAGCCGGCCCGCCAGGGCGGTGAGCCGGCTGGCGCTGCGCCCGGCCAGCACCGGCTGCAGCCCCCGGCGCACCATGGCCTCTGCGGTACGCCGGCCGGTGTACCCGGTCGCGCCGAACAGCACGATCCTCGCCGTCATGATCGTGAGGCTAGGCCGTCGGGTTCCCGGTGTCGCTATTCGGTCCCGAGCGCGCTGGCCAGCTCGGCCCGGCTGCTGATGCCGAGCTTGGCGTAGGCGTTGGCCAGATGAGCCTCAACGGTACGTACCGAGAGCACCAGTCGCTCGGCGATCGCCTGGTTCTTCATCCCCTGCACCACCAGGCTTGCGACCTCGCCTTCGCGGGTGGTGAGAGGCCGAGGCGCCAGCTGCTCGAGGGCGGGTGTGCGGATGGTCTCGCAGGCGCGGGCCAGACTGGCTGCCCGCGCCGTGGAGGCGGCCGCTCGTCGCCGGTCCCCGGCCCGCTGGTGGGCAGCCGCCGCGTGCGCGGCAGCGTCTGTGGCGAGCAGCCGGGCGCCCATCGCCTCGAAGTCGGCTACCACCTCATCGAGCGACCCACCCGCACCCGCGGCCGCAGCCTCGGCATGCGCGCTGTAGGCGGCCACCAGCGGACCGTCGATCTGGCCGGCCAGTTGGCGCAGGCGCCCGGTCACCTGCCCGGCCCGCCCCAGCCGGACCGCGGTGTGCAGGGCCTGCGCCTCCACGGCCCGCTGACCCATGCCGGCTGCCACCGATGCCGCTCGCAGTGCCCGTTCCACCGCCGCAGCGGTGCGGCCCTCAGCGGCCGCGTGCCAGGATTCGGCGAGCACGAGCTCGGGCTCGAACACTGCACAGCGGTGCCCAACGGAGTCGGGCCCACCGGAGTTGGACCCAGCAGAGTTGAGCGCAGAACCATTTCCGTCGAGCAGGCGCCGGGCGGCCGCGGCGTCGCCGAGCAGGGCGTGTGTCTGAGCCAGCAGCGCGATGCACAGCTGCCGGTAACCGCCGGGGTCACACTCGCCGAGGCCGGCCACCGCTTCGGCCAGCCAACGAACGGCGGTACGCGGACGACCGGCGGCCAGGGCAGCCCATCCGACATGTGCCGCGGCCAGGCCATCGCCGGCCCACTGCGCCTGACTCATGCACCACTCATGCAACTCGGCGGCCCGGGTCTGCGCGTCGTGTACGCGCCCGGCCAGCAACAGCGCCGACAGCTCGCCGTGAGCGAGCGCTTGCCGGCACAGCGCCATCTCCGGCTCGGTGGTGCATCGCTTGAGCGCCGCCCAGCCAGTCGCCACGGCGTCGAGCGCCTCAGCGGTGCGGCCTCGAGCGGCCAGCCCCACCCCGGCAGCACTGGACGCCCACACCACCGCCTCATCACTGACACCCTCCGACGCCAAGATCTCGCTGCCGGACTCGGCCGCCTGCTGTGGCCGTCCCGCAAAGAACGCGAGCAGTCCGTGCACCGCGCTGGTGCGCCGCCACATCACGTTGTCGGAGGTATCGGCCGCTGCCTTGTGCAGGGTGGCCTCTGCCTTGGCCACCTGGCCAACACCGAAGAACAGGTTGAGCGCACGCACGACGGCCAAGCGGGACCGGTCCTCCGCGGACGTGGCGAACGGCGCTGCAGCAGCCGCCACCTGCTCCGCCTCGTCCGGCCGGCCCTGCCAGCGCACCGCCTCCAGCAGCGCCAGATGGGCACGCACGCCGTCCCGGCCATCGCTGCCATCGATCGCGGCGCGGGCCATGCGGGCCGCGATGTCGTGATCAAACAGCGCGTTGGCGTGCAACGCGGCATCGGCGAGCAAACCGGCGTGGGCGCCGGGCTCATCGCTGTCCAGCAGCAGCCGGCCGGCGCGCAGCAGGTCATCCTGGAGCCTCCACGGCAGGTGAGCGTGCGCCAGCCGGCGTCGCAGCTGGCAGGCGTCGGCTTCGGGCAGTTGGTCACGTACCACCGCGGCATAGATGGGGTGGGCCAGCCAGACGTCGGCGCGCCACCCACTGTTCACGACGGTCACCAAGCCCCGGCGCTCGAGCACCGCGACAACCTCGGGATTGGTCAGGCTGGCCACCCGGCCCAGGCCCAGAGGCTCGTCGGTGGCGAGCAACTCCAGTGCGGCCCGCTCGTCGGGACCGAGCCCGCCCAGCTGATTCTGAACGATCTCGCGCAGGCGGGGTGTCGGCTCCATGCGACCCTCCCAGCGCCATACGCCCTCACGCATCCGCAGTCGGCCGATCTGGCACCCCCCCTCGACGAGTTCGCGAAGGAACAGGACGTTGCCGCGGGTGGCACGCCAAAGCCGCTCATTCGTCCGGCTGTCCACCACCCCGCCCAGGACCGCGGCCACCAGCTGGTCGATGTCGGACCGCGGCAGCTGCTGTAGCTCCAGCCGGTCAGCCAGTCCGTTCTTCCACAGCGTCACCACCGGGTCAGGAGCGGGTTCACCGGTCCGCACGGTCAACACCAGGCATGCCGCGCGAGTGAGCGCAAGCTGGTGCACGAGCGTCACCGACAGCTCGTCAAGGAGATGGGCGTCGTCGATCCCGACGACCAGCCGGTGGCCCCTGCCGAGTTCTGCGATCGCCGCACCTGCGTGCTGCAGCAGCGTCAGCGGGTCAGACGAGTTTCCCAACGCCGGCAGTAGATGGGCGATCGCCCCCAGCGGGATCGCCGCAGCCGCCCTCGTCCCCGCCGCCCACCGCGTCGAGCGTCCACCGCGCTTGGCGGCTGCCAGTGCCTCGCGAGCAAGCCGAGTTTTTCCGACCCCACCAGGACCCGCGATGACCACGCTGCGAGGCTCTGCCCCGGACATACGGTCAGCGATGAATTGCAACTCAGAGTCACGACCCATGAGTGACCACGAATCCACTCTCATGACTGCCCCCACCAACGCGCCCGATATCTCGCGCTGATGATGGAAGCAGTGGATGGCAGGGCGTGAACCGCCGAGCGCCCGTGCCGCCTGTGCCACATTGGCTACGCCCCCCCGCGTTGCGCCAATAAATGACGAGCTACTGCGCAGATTAGCACATGCCAACCACTTGGATCACCACATCGCGGCGCTGGATGATCGCCATGTCCTAGCCGATGTGATACCCGTCGGTGCACGTCAGGCGCCCACCGACGGTGGCAGCAGCGTCCTGCGCAACCCTCGGTCCCACCGGCCCTGTCACTGTGCGCAACGCAACCACGAGTAACGGTGACCGAATCCGTCATAAAATGCAAACAACGCAGCGTAACGGAAGGGGTTCTTGTGGTGACATTCTGCTCACCAGGCTTCCACTCGATGGATCGGCCGATTACAAAACAATG
>DATDHI010000155.1:0-4590 GCA_036521655.1 Pseudonocardiaceae bacterium
CACCAGACTCGGTGAGCACATGCCCCGCTCGGCCACCTTGGCCAGCCAGACTGCGTCGAGTTTGTCTTCTCCGAACTAGCGAATGATCTTGTGGTGTCGGGCCGGGTTGAGCTCGTTTGCTTAGGTCAGAGGCTCATTGGCGGGCTGGTGCTCGTGCGGCCGGCGGCGGCGGTGAAGGTGGGGATGCCGAGGTCGAGGGCCTGGCCGCGGCGGGCGGCGATCTGGTCCATTTGGGTGAGCTTGGCCTTGGCGCCGGCGAGGCTGACCTTCAGGCCTTCGGCCTCGCCGAGCCAGCGCTGGGATTCGGCCTCGGTGATGCGGGTGATGAGGTTGTCGCGGATCTGGATCAGGTGGGGTCGGGCGGCGGGGTCTGGGCGCAGCAGCGGGCAGCGCAGGCAGCTGTGCTCGTGGATGCAGGGGGTGTCATAGGAGCGGCCGCAGTCACCGACGGAGACCTTGCGGTGTTCGAAGTGGCCGACGAACTCGGCCCATTCCTCGTCGGTCGGGGTGCGGTATTCCTCGCCGGGGCGCAGCGCGCGGCGGCGGGCGACGAACGCCCGATGCCCGTTGATCACTTCCTCGGGGTAGACGGCCTTGTAGCCCATGGTGGTGTTGATGTCGCGGTGCCCGGCGACGAGTTGGGCGATGTGCGGCGGCATGCCGTGCATGATCGCGTCGGTGATGAACAGCCGGCGGAAGTCGTGGAAGGTGTAGCGCATCGGCTGCCCGGCGGCGTCTTTGATGCCGAGCGCGGTCAGCGCGTGATCGAGGTAACCGCGCAGCGCGGACTCCGCGACCGGGCGGTTCTCCAGCCGTCGGCGCCACTGGAACAGCAGCGGCATCGGCGGGTTGTAGACGCGTTCGTTCTTGTCGTAGGAGACCACCAGCGGCACGCGCGGCCCTCCGGCGCGGATGCGGGCGACGATGGTCGAGAGCACGTCGGCGAGTTCGGGGGAGATGACCAGCAGCCGTTCGGCGTCGGTCTTGGATGGGGTGATCTGCAGCAGCGGGATCAGTTGGCCGGTGTCGGGCAGCCGGTACTGGATCAGGCTGTGGTGGCTCAGTTCGGTCAGTTCCTCGATCCGGATGCCGGTGTGGCGTAGTACTTCGACCATCGCCCAGGTCCAGAAGCCGCGGTGTTCTTCGAAGGTCAGGTCCCGGCGTCGTCCGCCGTCGACGGGTTCGGCCCAGGCGCGGCCGGTGGTCTCGGTCTCCATGACCGTGCGGCGCAGCGTCACCCCGGCGGCGGTGAACGGCTCGCCGGGCGGGGTCGCCTCGGCGGCGGCGAGCAGTTCGGTGGTGCGGGCGCGTTCGGCGTCCACCCAGGAGACCAGCGCGGGCAGCACCGGCAGCCGTTCGCGGGTGCGTTGGTCCATCCGGGACTTGCGTCGGGAGCGGTCCTTCTTGTGCGAGACGTCGCTGGCGGTCACCGGGCAGCGCACCGCCCACGCCACCCAGCGGGCCGGGTCGTCGTCAGCCCACTCGGCGAGGTCGAGGTAGAAGGCGCGCACCGCGGTCAGCACGCTGCGCCCGTCCAGCCGCGGCTCGGTCAGCTTGATCTGCTCGCCGCCGGGACCGGTGGTGGTGCGGGTGCGGGTCATCACCCGCTGCTTCCAGGCCGCGGCGATCTCGCGGGACAGCTTCAGGGAGTCGATGCCGGGATGGTGGGCCTCCAGGTCGGCCCAGAACAGCTTGCCGAGCAGGTAGGCGAGGTGTTGCAGGGTGGAGAAGTCCACCGAGGGCTGGCGTTCGCGCAGGTAGTCGACGAGCACGTCGCGCACCGGGCGGCAGGCGATCCGGTAGCGGTCGATCAGCTGCTCGCAGCCCGGCTGCCCGCGGCCGGAGAACATCTCTATCGATGCTGGGACGTCCTCGCCGAACACGCGGTGACACCGCAGCAGTTGGTAGAACATCGGGCTGTGCGCGTGCGCCTCCGAACCGGAGGTGGCGCGGATGCCGGCGGTGATCTGCAGCAGCTCGACGCAGTCACCGACGTTCACCGCGGCGACCGGGCCGCCCTTGGCGGCGAGGATGACCGCGATGCGGGTCAGCGCCTGCTGCCCGCTTTGCAGCCCGACCCGGCCCCGGGTGCATGACTCGGCGAGCGCGGCGAACGCCGCGGCGTCGCGGGTGCGGGCCATCTCGGTGGCCAACCCGCGCCGAGCCGGGGCGAAACGCAGCAGCCAGCCCAGACCGGGCCGGATCACATCGGCGCAGATCAGCACCAGCAGCCCCGGGCCCAGGTGCGCCAGCTGCGTCCCCGGCACCGTGTTCGCCCGCCGCCTTCCGGCGGCCGCGGCGGTGATCGCGTCTCGCCAGTCGGACCGGTCTTGGGCACCGCTGGCCTGCCAGCGCTGCTGCCAGCTCTCACCGGGATGCGTCGCCAGCCAGGACAGCACGGCCAGCACCCCCAGCCGACGGGACTGCTGACTGGCCGTGTTGTCCAGCGTGAACGGCGCGGCCAGCACCCGGGCCAGCACCGCCGACCGGCTCGCCCGCGTCGCCGGCCACGACGAGGCGACCGGCCGCGGCGGGAACGCGGCCAGCAGCTGTGCCCCGGTCCGCCGCACCGGCCCGCTCGTCGGCGCGGTGACCTCGGCCGGCCGCGCAGTGACATCGGCCGGTGCGGTGATCGTCTGCTTCCCGGTGGTCACGGCTGGTCCTGGCCGAACAGGGTCCGCAGGCTCTCGGCCCGGTATCCCGGCGCTGGTGGCGCCGCCGGGTCGCGGTCGCGGCCCCGGGCGTGGAAGGCGAGCACCCCGGCGATCACGTCCTCGGTCACCGGGTTCAGGTAACGCTGCGTGGTCGACAGGTGCGCATGCCCCAACACCCACTGCACGTCGGTCAGCGGCATCTGCGGGTCACGAGCCATCCGATAGGCGGCGGTATGGCGGAGATCGTGCAGCGACCAGTTCGAGCCCAGCGCAGCGTTGGCGCGGGTGAACATCGCCCGGGCCGCGTCATAGCCCAACCCCCGGAACGGGCGCCGCAGCGTCCGCCACAGCGGCTCGTCCCGGCCGACCGGCACCAGCCCGGACAGCTGCGCCTGGTAAAGCCGCAGCCACACGAACGCATCCGGCGCGGCCGGCAACGACTGCAACGCCCGGGTGCCCTTGCGGATCACCGTGATCAACTGCTGGCCGGGGTCGGCGTCGCCGACCGTGGCCCCCAACAGCTCCAAGGCCCGCGCCCCGGTCGAGACCCAGAACGCGACCAGCGCCCGGTCCCGGTGCGAGCCCAACCGGGCGAACAGCGCGTCGAACTTCTCATCCGGGATGCTCCGCGGCGCCCGCGTGAGGACCTTCGGCCGGTACCGGCCGGCCCGCTGCCCGGCGACCGGGTCCATCGGGTTGTGGTGCGCGTTCGGACGCCCGGGCCGGCGGTGCCGGGCCAGCGGGAACGGGTTGAGCATCGGCCCGGTCCCGGCCTCCAGGTGGAAGTCGTAGAAGCCGCGCAGCACGCTCTCGCAGTGCGCCGCCGTGGCCGCCTCGTACCGGTCCCCGCGTGAGGGCTTGCCGGTCAGGGCGTTCACCCGCACCGCGGCCGGCTGCCCACCCGCTCCCGCAGCGCCGCCGCTCGGATACCGCCAATGCGGCCGCGTCGGCTTGACCGTGACCTGCAGCCACCGGCAGAAATCCCGCGCCTCGACCCTGGTGGCCTCCTCCCAGCTCACCCCGACCGCCCACAGGAACCGGAACCAGCGCAGCAGGTCCATCCCGTAGGAACGCTGCGTCGTCGCAGGCCGACCGCACGCCGCCAACTCGGCGAAGAACGCCACCGCCGGTGCCACCACCCCGCCCTCGCCGTCGATGAGCCGATACGGCAGGAACACATCGCCGGTCGCCTGAAGCGAGCCACGCAGCGGCACCACCAGCCCGGACAACTCCCGCGGCACATCCCCCTCGTTGGTCACGAGGGCGGAACGTAGCCACGCGACTACAGCGCCGCACCCACCGCTCGAAAGATCACGCCGCTAGTTCGGTCAACAGGTCGGTCTTGACCCGATCCCCGGACGGGCGCTGCAACCTCGACGGCGCCGCAACCAGGCACTCGATGCCCTCGCCGATCAAGTGCCGGGCCAGCCCGAACCCGGTCGGCCCGGCCTCATAGGTCACCGCGACCGGACCCGGCAGCGACCTGATCCACGACACGATCTCGCCGTGATCAGGACTCAACCGACGCTCGAACAACTGTCCGGTCCGCCCATCCAACCCGCACGCGACCACCGAGCGTGCGTGCACATCCAGACCAACACTCGTAGCATTCACACTCACTGGGGCCTCCCACATCTGTGGCTCTACCAACCAGGACCCACTCCTGCCCGGCAACCCACGATCACATGTGGCGAGGCCCCAGCCCGGACCTCCATACCGTCTAACGGAGTCCTCAGCTGACGATCCGGATGTTCTCGGCGACCTCGGTGTGAACCACACCAGCACGCCGGTCTCGATGTGGCCGGGCACGAACGCGTAACCCGGGCAGTCCCCATCCAGCCTGGCGAGCGTGATCGGGGTGGTCATGAGCGGTGGGAAATCCATCTCCGGCTCCTGTCTTGATGGAGTTGTGTGAAGAACCGGGGCTTGCTCCGGC
>DATDHI010000156.1:0-4314 GCA_036521655.1 Pseudonocardiaceae bacterium
ATCCAACGCGAGTTCTCCGAGGAGTTCCTCGGCAACAGCGAACACGATGGCAACAGCATTGACCCGATCGCCTACGACACCGACGAGCCCTTCGCGTCTTTCGAGCGAGCCCGCCAGGCCGGTGACTTCCGGGTGTTCGCCTGCGCGATGGTGCTCGAACCGCTCACGCTCACTGTGGAACTGGTGACGGTCGCGGTCATCGAGGCACCAGTGTTCGATGCGCTCTTCGCCGGGATGGTCGCCCTGAACGAGGAAGGCGCCGCAGTCAGCACCGAGGCCGGCCGCCCCACCGTGGGGATCCCGTTCACCGCAGCGGCCCGCGAGCGGCTACGCGCCGAGCCGGTAGCACCGAGCGCCCGGGCCTGCATCGAGATGGCCTGGCAGCACAGGCATCAACTTCTTGGCCGATGAGGCACCGCGCGGTCACGTCCGGCGGGAGCGGTCACGGGGACTGTTGCACAGAGGGGAAGACGTCGTTCGGCATGCTCAAGCTCATGCGCCGCATCCGCCGTGTTCGTCCGGTCCTCCCGCCACCATCGGCGTTCACCGGCTTCCGGTTCCCCCGGGAGGTGATCGTGCTGGCAGTGCGCTGGTACCTCCGTTATGGACTCTCCTATCGCGATGTCGAAGAGCTGCTGGCCGAGCGCGGAGTGCAGGTCGACCATGTGACCGTGTTCCGGTGGGTACAGCGGTTCACGCCGCTGCTCATCAACGCGGCCCGGCCCTGCCGGCACGCCCCGGGTGATCGCTGGTTCGTCGACGAAACGTATGTCAAGGTCAGCGGCCGGTGGATCTATCTATACCGGGCCATCGACCAGTTCGGGCAGGTCATCGATGTTCTGGTGTCGGAGAAGCGGGATCTAGCGGTGACCCGCCGATTCTTCACCCGGGCGCTGAACATCACCCGGGTCATCCCGGTCGAGGTCATCACCGACAAAGCAGCGGTCTACCCGGGGGTCCTTGATGAGCTGGCCCCGGGCGCTTGGCACCACACCGAGCAGTACGCCAACAACCGAATCGAAGCCGATCACGGCCGATTGAAGTCCCGGCTCCGGCCGATGCGCGGCCTCAAACAGCTCCGCTGCGCACGAGTGATCACCGCAGGGCATGCGTTCGTCCAGAACCTCCGCCGCGGACACTACGAACTCGGGGCCGAGGAACCCACGACGCTGCAGGTGGTGGCCGCCTTCCGAGCTGACTGTGATCATCTGATCAGACCACCGGAATGACTTCAGGCTGCCACCGCTTCGCGCAACGCAACAGCGCCCCCGCGACACGGGTGATCACACCCGCCGCTGATACCTGAGCGTGTACTCCGCCCACCGGGACCCGCGCGCCTTTCCCGACGGTGACACCTTCGACATCACCATCACACGCGATACACCGCTGCTGGCCTTCGGCGGCGGCGCGCACTACTGCCCCGGCGCAGCTCTGTCCCGTACCGAGCTGACCGAATCCCTCACCGCTCTCACCGCCCACCTGGACCCACCCCGGATCACCGGACCCATCACCTGGATGCCCCCAGTGGGGGTCGGCGGTCCCGAGACCCTTCCCCTGGCCTTCGGCCCGCTGTCCCCTGCACGGTGAGAGGTCTGTCAAACGCTGATGACGCTCATCTTCATGGGTATGACTGCTTCTTCAGATGTTGATGTTTCCTTCGGTGGTGACGATCTTGTGTTGCGGTTGGCGTCGTCGGTGTATCTGGCGCGATTCACCGGCACTTCGCGGGCGCACACCGCATCGGATCTTCGCTTGTACTTTGCTTGGTGTGGGTGTGCGGAGCGCCAGCTTGCGCCACTGGCGGCGGTCCGCTTGGACGTTGAGCGCTACGTGCTGTGGATGCAGGAGATCCGCAGGTTCAAGCCTTCGACGGCGGCGCGGCGGATGGCCGTGGGCACCGGCTTCTATCGCACGTGTGTGATCGATGCGGTCCTAGAGCATTCCCTGCCGAGTACGTGCGACGATCCATGGTGGCAAATGGGTCACCCACCTTGGGGTTCTCGCACTTGCAGCTCGAGGTGTTGCTGACCACGGCGCGCGATTCGCAGAATCGGTTCGACTTCTCGTTGGTCGCGATGCTCGGTCCGCTCGGTTTCCGGATCTACGAAGAGCGCGCGCACGCTGACGGGTTCGCGTCGGTGACGGTGGCCTGTGAACCGACGGGTCACCGGTCGCGGGTGCTGGACCAGTTGGCGGCGGAACGGGAATTGCCGGTGGTGTGCGTGCAGCCGCTGCTGGTCTAGCGCGCCCGTGAGGCCGAGGACCTGACGTGGGATAAGTCCGATCCCAAGGATGCAATGCTGATCGCGCGGCTGGCCGCTGAGCGGCGGCCACTCACCACAGCGACAACATGGTCGGCCTGCGACGAAACCGGACATGAGTGCGCATACGTGCGACGGTTGCGGCAACGGGCAGGTCATCGGGGGTGTCTGGGAACCGTTCCAGCCGCATGCACGGCCCCCGGTGCGGGGCCGTGCATGCGGTGGTGTCCACCGTGGATGGGTGTTGCTGGTGCTTTTACAGTGGGTCGCCGGGGTGGACGTCGAGGGCTACTTGGTAGACCACTGGGCGGGGGGTGATGTGCAGGTTCGGGTCGTCGAGGACCCGCTGCATCGAGGCCCGCCAGTCGGGATTAGCTCTGGCCGCATCCAGGGCCTTTCCGCTGTCCCAGTCGCCGACGTTGATGAAGCGCAGCTCGACATCGTCGACTAGGGAACGGTACATCCGGGCTCGGATGAATCCCGGCTGGCTGGCCATGATCCGGGCATTGTCTGCCCACCGGCGCAGGAAGCGCTCAGATTCCTCCGGTGGCACCGTGAAGGCATTGATCAGGGTGACTGGCTCACTGACGAGCGCGTCGGTGAGGGTGACAGGGTGGCTCATCAGGGTCTCCTCTTCGTCGGGCGGGTTGCCTGAGTCAAGAGTAAACGCACTTCCCAGGATTGTCACATTTATTAGCAATCACGGATGCTAACATTGGCGTGGTGATGACGAACACGGCGGCGCACTTACCCGGTAGGCCGCTGACGGACCGGGCGGCCTTCCTGATCTCGCAGCTCGGCTACCACTCAGCTGCCCGGTTCGCTGAGCGGTTACGGCCACTGGGACTGCACCCCCGTCACTTTGGGCTGCTCAGCCACCTGGCCGCAGCCGATGGGCAGACCCAGCAACAGCTCGCCGACGCCCTGGCCATCCACCGCAACGCCATGGTCGGGCTGGTTGATAACCTGGAGCAACGCGGGCTCGTCGCCCGCCGCCGCCACCCCGATGACCGGCGGGCCCACGCCGTGCACCTCACGACCGCGGCCCGCGAGCTGCTCGCCCAAGCCCAGCCCGTCGCCGACGAGCACGACGCCGAGCTGCTCGCCGGACTCGATGAGCCCGACCAACGCCAGCGACGGCAAACCGGCTGCCATACCGGTCACAGGTCCACAGCACCGGCCCGGTCACCACTGGACCCAGCGGCACAGCCGGCAACACCTGCCCGACCGCCGTATCCCGCAACCGCACGATCGCATCGCCCGCAACCTCGCCGAGCGGATACGGCAAAACGCACGCCAGCGCGGTGAGCACCCGCCACGGCACACACCAAGCATCCGCCTGTCCGGTGGTCACCTTCAACGCCGCCATCACCGCGGCCTCGGCCGCCGCCACCATGGCCTCGGCCAGGTGATGCGGGCCCACCCGTTCATCCACCGGCGCCTGCTCCGCCTCGCCCAACAACGTTCCCAGCCGTCCGCACAACGCGTCTTCCATGATCAGATCTGGCTGATCCACCACCACCCTCACGAGCTCCGCGACCAGATCCCTCGCGATCGCAGCGGCCCGCGACGCCCGCTGCGCGTCGAGTTGGTTCCGGTAGGCGGCGATATCCCGCCACGCATCCGCTAGCTCATGGCGATCCCACGCACGCACATCAACACCAGATCCGCACCGATCCACTGGGGTCCGCCCGACGGACCGACCAGATTTGCCAGACTTCTTCCGTTTCCGCGACACAGGCACCGCCGAAGCATAGGCACCCCCGCCCACCTCCCTGCCGCCTGCCACCAACACCCCGACGGGCCCCTGCCCGACCATTACCAGCATCTCGCGCCCAACCCGGGCCACGCGCCCCATATGGAGTCCGGTCACTCGCCAATGATCAAAGATCCACGCATGCCGTGTGGCACGCAATGAACGGCACACGGTGAACACAGCCGACAAACGGGTGCGGTTGAGCACCCAGGAAGGTGTCGGCATCGTGGGTGTAGGCCTTTTGCCTAACGAGTTCTAGGGCTAGCAAGCCCCCTAACGCGGTGCAGTCGGCGACCT
>DATDHI010000157.1:0-3294 GCA_036521655.1 Pseudonocardiaceae bacterium
CCTACCTCGACGCGGCCGGAGTGCACACCCGGGACCTCGTCGTCGCCGAGCCCACCTTCTTCACCGCGCTGGGTCCCGCGGTAAGCACCGTGCCACTGGCCGACTGGAAGTCCTACCTGAAATTCAAGGTTGTCGACGACCTTGCCCCCTTGCTCAGCAATGACTTCGTCACAGCGCGCTTCGATTTCCACGGCCGCACGGTGGCCGGGCAGCAGGAGATGCGGCCGCGCTGGAAGCGGGGGATCGCCGCGGTCGACAGCGCGATGGGTGAGCTGCTGGGCAGGCGTTACGTGCAACAGTACTTCGCACCGGACGCCAAACGGCGGATGGACGCGCTGGTCAGCAAGCTGATCGACGCCTACCGCTCGTCCATCGACAAGCTGGACTGGATGAGCGAGCCGACCAAGGCGCAAGCCAGGGACAAGCTCAGCAAGCTCGCCGTGAAGATCGGCTATCCGAACAGGTGGAAGGACTACTCGAGCCTGAAAGTCGCCCGCGACGATCTGGTCGGCAATATGCTGCGTTCGGCCCGGCTCGAGCACCAGCGGGAACTCGACAAGCTGACAAAGCCGGTGGACCGCGAGGATTGGTTCGCCACGCCGCAGACGGTCAACGCTTATTACAACCCGTCGCTCAACGAGATCGTCTTCCCGGCTGCGATCCTGCAGCCGCCGTTCTTCGACGCGACCGCAGACGACGCGGTCAACTACGGCAGTATCGGCGCGGTTATCGGTCACGAGATCAGCCACGCATTCGACGACCAGGGCCGCAAGCGCGACGGGACCGGCAACCTCCGCGACTGGTGGACGCCGGAGGACGCGCACCGGTTCACTGAACGGACCGCGGCCCTCGCTGCGCAGTATTCGGCGTACCAGCCGCTGCCCGACCAGCACATCAACGGTCAGCTCACCCTGGGCGAGAACATCGCGGACCTGTCTGGCCTGACAGTGGCAATGCGCGCCTACCAATTGTCCCTAGCCGGTCGACCGGCGCCCGTGATGGACACCTACACTGGCGAGCAGCGCTTCTTCCTGGGTTGGGCACAGGCATGGCGCGGCAAAATCCGAGACAAGGCGCTACGCTCGCAGCTGCTAAGCGATCCGCACAGCCCCAATGAATTCCGCGCCAACGGCGTCGTCAGTAACCTACCCGCGTACTACGCCGCCTTCGACGTCAAAGAAGGCGACAAACTGTACCGTCCCCCCAACCAGCGCGTCGCCATCTGGTAAAATCAGACCGGCCAGGAACAGCAGGAACGCCAGGCCGATCAGGGCCGGCACCTGGACCGGCGCGTCCACGTGCACCCAGCCCAGCACCGAGGGACCGAGCACGATCCCGGCGAGGATCTCCAGCACCGGCGAGGGCACCCGCAGCGCGGGCAGCGCGTTGACCACCAGCGGTGCGGCTAACGCCACCACCATGATCGACAGCACCTCACCACCCCGCGGGCCTACCGACGTCGCGCCGACCAGCACCCCGGGCTGTCACAGACCAGTTTGATCACGCCGTCGTTGCCTGGACCGTGAATGAGCCCCCGGCTGGACGCCGACACCGGGGGTACACCTGCGCGGCGCCCGCCAGCTGGTCCACCTGGCCGCCTCGGCGAGCGTCGCCGCCGCGCGGACGATCATCTTACTCGGAATGCAGCCCCAGTACGGGCACTCTCCGCCGACCAGCTCCCGCTCCACCCCCACCACGGTCAGCCCCGCGTTGACCAGCCGGGAAGCGCTTCCTCCCCACCAGGTCCGAGTCCGATCACCACCACGTCCACGTTGTCTGTCACGGTGGTATTGACCCGGTGACCCCCCCGAGCGTTACGGGTGTAAGGCTCGCCTCTCCCCCGGGCTCAGAGGTACGACGCCACGGGAGGCAACCGATGAGCACCACTGCGATCGCCGACTACGCCCTGCTCTCCGACCGGCACAGCGCCGCCCTGGTCAGCCGTGCCGGTGCGGTGGACTGGCTGTGCTTCCCCCGCTTCGACAGCCCCGCGGTGTTCGCCCGGCTACTCGACGCCGACGCCGGGCACTTCACCGTGCGGCCGGTCGGCGAGTTTAGGGCTCAGCGCCGCTACCTGGACGCAACGATGGTGCTCCAGACGTCCTTCCGCACCTCCACCGGCACCGTGGTGCTCACCGACGCGATGGCCACCGGCGCCGCCGACGACCCGCACCGGCTGGGTGCGACCGCGCCCCGGTTGCTGGTCCGTGCGGTGGAGTGCACCACTGGCGAGGTCACCGTCGAGGTGCAGCTCGCTCCCCGCCCGGAGTACGGCCTGGTGGCACCGCTGCTGACCATCGTGGACGGCGGCGTGCAGGTCCGTGGCGGCGCCGATATGCTGGTGCTGTCCTGCCCGGTACCGCTGCAGATCGCCGACGGCGTCGCCAGCGGGTGTGTTGAGCTGCAGGCCGGCCAGCGGATGCTGCTGGGCGTGACGCACCGCAGCACGTCCGAGGCGTTCCCCGCCCCACTGGCGGCAGCTGAGCTCTCCGCCGCATTACAGGACACAGTGGACGCCTGGCAGGGCTGGTCTGCGGTGCACCAGAGCTACCAGGGTCCGTGGCAGGAGCTGGTACACCACAGCGGCCGGGTGTTGCAGGCGCTGTCCTACCAGCCCACCGGCGCGATCGTGGCCGCACCGACCACGTCGCTGCCCGAGGGTGTCGGCGGCGAGCGCAACTGGGACTACCGCTACACGTGGGTGCGCGACGCCTGCTTCACCCTGGAGGCGCTGTGGGTGGCGGCCTGCCCGGATGAGGCGCACCAGTTCTTCGACCACCTCGCGGTGAGTGCGGCCGGCTCGGTGCGCGGCGGCCAGGAGCTGCAGATCATGTTCGGCATCGGCGGCGAGCACGACCTGTCCGAGCGGGAGCTGCCGCACCTGCGCGGCTGGCGGGAGTTCCTGGTGGCCTGTGCGGACACCGCGGCTGTTAAGTGGCGGGAGGCTGACCAGGGCATCTGGGAGATCCGCGGGGAGCCCCGACACTTCCTGTACTCCAAGCTGATGTGCTGGGTGGCGCTGGACCGGGCGATCGCCCTGGCAGGTGCGTTGCGCGCCGCCGACCGGGTGCCGGACTGGCGGGCAGCTGCGGCTGAGATCCGCTCGACGATCCTGGAGGGTTATCGGAAACAATTCTTCGTTAGTTTGCTGATCGGCGTGTCGGTCCCACAATAAGCCCCGGCCCCTCGAGAGAATTGAAAGGTCTTTCTCACGGATCTTTCATTCCCCGGAGGGGCCGGTGCGCACCAATCGTACTATCGGGATGAGCCAGGTTCAATTCGGGGAGCTCCTTG
>DATDHI010000158.1:0-8951 GCA_036521655.1 Pseudonocardiaceae bacterium
GGGCCACCGCGTCGCCGTTACCGGGTGCACGTCAAGGCGGGCCACTGGCTGCACCGTCCCGACATCCCGTTCCTGCTGTCGCAGCTGGCCAGCGAGTTGGGCCTGCCTGTCACCGGCTCGATCGCGACCGATCTGGATGCCACCGATGTGCTGCCCAGGATCGAATCTGAGCTGAGCGACCTACCCACTCAGCCATTACAGACCCCGGCCATCCCGCCGCCTCCCATGGCCCCGGTGGGACGGCCGGACCAAGATCACGGCGGGGTCGGGGTGAAGCGCCCTGAGCGCCCCCGGCCCCGCTGTGGCCCATCGGACAACCTCTCGATCTCACCCCGTCCGGGCCAGTCGTTGCTGCTCAACGGAGGCATCACGTGGGCGAGCTGACCAGTTGGGCTTGGCCGGGCAGGTGCGCCCGGCTACTGGCGTGTTGGCCCCGCCAGCGCCACGATTGGCGGGCCCCGCTCTGTGCGCAGGTGCCGGATATCACGCTCCCGCCCACCACGGCCGAACCTGCACGGCGTGATGGCCGGACCCCGGCCACGCCACCAGGGCCGGGCATTGCGGCGCCGTGCGTGCTGATCCCGCCGACCCCAGGTCACGAACACTCCGGGGTGACGGGGTGAACGCCATCAACGGGCAGGGCGAGTCCGGTGCCGGTGCGGTGGTGGCGGCTGCCCGGCCGGTGGCGTTGGTCCGCTACCGCTCCGGGGTGATCGGGGAGTCCGGGCGCATCGTGCATGTGGTCCCGCTGTGCGCTACCCCAGCGACCGCGATCCGGCGCTGATCGAATTGCTCCGCACGCACGCGCCGCGCGCCGCGATCTCGTTGGCTCGACGGCTCACGGGCGCGCCAGCGCAAGAAACGTGCTCGCGAGCAGGAAGGTGAGCGGCATCGCGGCGAGCACACCGATGCCGCAGGCGAGCGCGGGTGGCCAGGCGCGGCTAGTGGCAAAGCAGATCCCGGCGATGACCAGCACGAATATCGCCCACGCCGGGATAGCGAGGAACCACACCCACACCAGCAGGATCAGCGCCGCCGCCGAGAACACCGCCAGCACGATCGCCACCAGGGCAGCCAGCCACCAGTTCACCCGATGCCGGGATGGGGGCATGGTCATCTCACCCGGTGTCCCTCCGGCACGACGAGTTGGCCGGTGCCGTTCACGCTCGGGTACGGATCCGGCCCCACCGGGTACTGGAAGAAGTTGTCACCGCGGGTGCTCGGGTACTGCAAGATCTGCCGCAAGGCAGCTTCGTGCCCCTGGTCCGGGTGGTACTGCTGGCGCCAGCCATCCAAGGTCTGTGGTTGCTGGCCGATCGGCACCGTCGGCTGGGGCAGCCCGACGGCCGGCCCGGTGCCGAGTGGCTCCTCGTCCTCGTGGCGCTGAAGGACGGTGGCCGGGGCGGTGGCGGTGTCCTGGCGCTGGTAGACCTCCCAGGACGGGAATCGGGTCACCTCGCCGTTGACGTTGGCCGGGCCGCTGCCGCCATGCGGATCGACAACGAGATCGCCGCGCACCGACACGTGCAGGTCCTGGGCGATCTGCGGGGCCAGCGGGTTGGCGGCCTCCATGTGCAGCCGGACCCGGCCGGAGGGATCCTGCTCGACGCCGACGCTGGGGTCGCCGACCGCCGCAACGCCCGAGTCGGTATGCGAGGCGTTCTGCCGGATCACCACGATCCCGTGCTCATAATCCACGTAAAATGATGCCCGGGACTGGCTGGGGTCGGCATTCGGGTCGAATCCGCGCCCATCGCCGTGGTCGTACAGGCTGCCCAGCCGGGGATCGAGCACCTCCTTCTCGGAGATGAATGCCGACCCGTACACCACTCCAGCACCTGGCACCGGCTTGATGTGTACCACCACCACCCGCGCGTTCGGGTCGGTGTTGCCGCTGTCGTCACCTTGCATGTCCAGAGCCTGGGCAAGCAATTTGTCATTGGCTGTCACCGGGTCACCGCCATAAACCGAGCGGAACAACGCGTTGCGCCGCAGATCGGCGTCGCCCGGACCGTCCACCGGGCCGGCGTCCTTGCGCACGATTCCAGGCATCGAGCGAAGCGCTCCGCCCTGCTCGCGGAGCACCTTCTCGTAATCCCGGATCGCGGACTCCATCGCGGAGTTCAAGCCGAGTGCCTGGTCCCGGATCGGTTCGGTGACACTGAGCAGGATGTCGTTGGCTTCCTTCTCCAGATCGACGCCGCTGACCTCCTTGACCGCCCAGTTGAGCACGCCGGCGGCTGGGCTGAGCGCGTTGATCGCGTCATCGGCGAACTGCAGCGCCTCCTCGAGTGCCCTGTTCAGACCGTCGGCCACCGTGACCAGCTCGCGAGCGGTCCGCTGGGCAACGCTCAGCGCGTCCCCTACCGCGCGAAACGACCTCGCTGACTGCTCGAATTGGTCGGACTGCATGAAACGCTTGTCAGCCGCCGCCTTCAACTCAGCCTGGCCGCGCTCGGACGCCTCGCCGTGCCACTCCCGCCCCAGTTCGCCGGCCAACTGGGCCAGCTCACGGCCCGTCGCCTCGGTCGCCTGCAGAGCTTGATCGCACAGCCTCGACCGATTGTAAAGATCGTTCGGGTCGCCGCTGAGCACCCTGCGGGCCAGATCGTGCAGGTCTTGAATACCGAAGTAGGAAAAAACGTTCGTCATCTCAGTGGCCGGTACCGTCGGCCGGGGTGTCCAACTCGTCCAGGATCTGGATCAGCATTTGTGCTGCCTGAGCGTCGCTGTGGGCGTAAGTGGCGGACGTCGCACGCAGGTTCTTGGCCAACGCCGCCAGATGGGCTCCGGAGGCCATCAGATCTTCGAACCGTGTTTGTGACCAGTCATAGTGCGCCTGCTGGTAAACAGCGGCGGCTTGGACGTTGCCGACCTTCGGCGTCGATTCGCACTCGCCTTCGATCTCGACGGCAAGGTGGTCGGTGTTAGTCGCCAGCTCGTCGATCTTCGCGGCGCCCTGGTCGAGCTCGGCTGGGATCACCCGGAACGAGGTCATCGCTGGCCGCTCCTCCAACCGTCGGGACGCTAGTGGTCCAGGACCTTAACTGGTCGGGTGGCCGTCGGAGTTTGGGCGCCTCGGACGACGATGAGGGTGTGAGCGAGCCACGGGTGCGGCCAGACCCTGGGCCGGCGGCCAGGTCGGCTAGGACGGCGTCGGTGAAGGGGGGCCAGGCGTCGCGGGCCCACTGGTCGAAGTCGCGAGTGGTCAGGGCGATGCAAGCCGCGCCGGCCACGGGGTCCACCCACAGGAAGGTGCCGGACTGGCCGAAGTGCCCGAAGGTCTCCGGTGAGTTGCGGCTACCCGTCCAGTGTGGACTCTTGTGGTCGCGCAGCTCGAAGCCCAGCCCCCAGTCGTTGGGACGCTGCATGCCGTAGCCGGGCAGCACCCCGTCCAGCCCGGGGTAGGCCACCCGGGTCGCCTCGGCCAGGATCTGCGGGGCGAGCAGCTTGGGCGCCTGCAGCTCCGCGGCGAACCGGCAAAGGTCCGCACAGGTGGACACCGCACCGGTTGCGGCGCAACCCGCCAGCGCCGTGGCGGCCATCCCCAACGGCTGGAAAACCCCCTCGGCCAGGTAGTCCGCAAAGGGGATGCCAGACGCGGCGACCACGTCGGCCAGCACCGCGAACCCGGTGTTGGAGTAGATCCGCTTCGCCCCGGGAGCCGCCGAGACCCGCTCGGTATCGAAGGCCAGCCCCGAGGCGTGCGCAAGGAGATGGCGCACTGTGGCGCCGTCCGGCCCGGCCGGTTGGTCCCAGTCCACCGCCCCCTCCTGCACCGCCAGCAGCACCCCGTAGGCGGACAGCAGCTTGGTCACCGAGGCGAGCGGGAACGGCCGGTCCTGCGGGCCGTGGCAGTCCAACACGGCACCGGAGACGTCGACCACGGCGACGGCCACCGTGCCGACCGGCCACTGCTGCACGCTGCGCAGGCTGTCCATGACCAACAACGGTAACGGCGGACGTGGCAAGATCCGGTTGTGCACTCCGATCGTCTGCTCCTCGGTCCAGGTCCGTCCAACCCCTATCCCGAGGCCATCGAGGCGTTGGCCCGCCCGGTGCTCGGGCATCTGGATCCCGAGTTCCTCGCCCTGGTCGCCGACACCGCACAGCGGCTGCGGACCGTCTTCGGCACCCGGAACCGCCTCACCCTGCCGGTCAGCGGCACCGGGTCGTCAGGGATGGAGGCCTGCCTGGCCAGCTTGCTCGAACCCGGCGAGCTGGCCATCGTCGGGGTGAACGGCTACTTCGGCGAGCGGCTGTGCGAGGTGGCTCGCCGGCTGGGCGCGCAGGTACACGCGGTGCACACCCCATGGGGACGGGCCCTGGACCCCGAAGCGCTGCTCGACGCCCAGCGCGCCGCGCCGCAGGCCCGGCTCGTCGCGGTGGTGCACGCCGAGACCTCCACCGGGGTGCGCAACCAGATCGCTCCGCTGCACGAGCTGCAGGAAACCGACACGCTGCTGGTCCTGGACACCGTCACCTCACTGGGCGGGATCGCGGTCGAGGTGGACGCCTGGGGCGTCGACGCCTGCTACTCGGCGACCCAGAAGTGCCTGGGCGCACCGTCGGGAATCGCGCCGGTGACCCTGTCCGACCGGGCGGTGCAGCGGATCCGGGATCGCGAACGGCCGGTCTCCTCGTTCTACCTCGACCTGAGCCTGCTGGACTCCTACTACCAGGGCGATCCGCCGGTCTATCACCACACGGCGAGCTCCACCCTGATCTCGTCCGTGCACGCGGGACTGGGGCGGCTGCTGGAGGAGGGCCTGCCGGCGGTGTGGGAGCGCCACGCGCGGGTCGGCGAGCAGTTGCAGGCGGCGCTGCCGGAGCACGGTTTCGAGGTGTTCGCCGAACAGGGGCACCGGCTGCCGCAGCTCACCGCGGCCCGCCTACCCGAGCGCATGATCGACGGTGCGGCCCGCAAAGCGCTACGCGAGAACTTCGGCATCGAGGTAGGCGGCGGCCTAGGCCCCCTGGCCGGCACCGGCTGGCGGATCGGCCTCATGGGCCACAACGCCCACCCCCGCCCCGTCACCACCCTCCTCAGCGCCCTCACCTCCCTGTCCTGACGTCCTTGACGCATTCAGCGGGCTCAGCGGGGTAAACGGTGCCCCGATAACCCTGCTGAGCCCGCTGAATGCGGGGGGGCGACGCGAGTCGGGTCAGCGCATGTTGAAGGTGGCGGGGTCGGGGCCGATGCGGTGAGCGGTTTCTAGGGTGGCGATCGCGGTGAGGTCGGCGGGGGTGAGGTCGAAATTGAACACGTCTCGGTTCTCCCGGATCCGGGCAGGGTTTGCCGACTTGGGGATCACGATGTTCCCGATCTGCAGGTGCCAGCGCAGCACTATCTGAGCCGGGGCCACGCCGTGCCGCTGCGCCAGCCGGGTGATCGTGGCGTCGGAGAGCAGCTTGCCGCCCTGGGCCAGCGGGCTCCACGCCTCTGTCGCGATCCCGTACTCGGCGTGCACTGCGCGCAGTTCGATCTGCGGGAAATACGGGTGCAGCTCGACCTGGTTGACGGCGGGCACCGTGCTGGTCTCGGTGACCAGCCGCGCCAGGTGCTCGGCGGCGAAGTTGGACACCCCGATCGCCCGCACCCGGCCGTCGGAAGCCAGCTTCTCCAGCGCCTTCCAGGTCTCGACGTACTTGTCCGCGGCGGGCACCGGCCAGTGGATGAGGTAAAGGTCCACGGCATCCAGGCCCAGCCGTTTCAAGCTGGCGTCGTAAGCGCGCAGGGCCTGCTCGTAGCCGTGCTGAGCGTTCCAGAGCTTCGTCGTGACGAAGATCTCGTCACGGGCGAGCCCGGACGATGCGATCGCCCGCCCGACGCCCTCCTCGTTCTGGTATGCCGCCGCGGTGTCGATGCTGCGGTACCCGATCTCCAGCGCCGTGGACACCATCCGCTCGGTGTCCGCCGGTGGCACCAGGAAGACCCCGAAACCGAGCTGCGGGATCTGGACGCCGTTGTTCAACGTCGTGACAGGGCTCATACCTGCAACGTACCCGGCCGTAGGCTCGCGCCATGACGCCCGAGGACGAGGGATGAGGCCGGCATGGACTTCGTGTGGAACATCTTGGCGTCACTGCTTTTTGCCATCCTCGGAGCCGTCAGCTATCGCTTCGTCTACCGGCCGGTCAAGCGCCGGCTCAACGTCCTGACCCGGTGCTTGCCCTTCGCGATTGATGACAGCACCCTTCTGGTCTGTTACGGCCTCATACCTCCGGGCGCGTCGGGTTCCTCGTACTACGCTGTCCAGGAGGGTGATCTCGCGGGAATCACGCTCGCTCAAGAGGTACTTGCAGCGAACTACGGGAGCGAGCGGCTGGCACTCCGTGGCTGCGTTGCTGCTGAGGGCCTCATCCGGGACGCGGATGCCGTCTTCACCATCAGCGGTCCCCGCTGGAATCGCATCACAAGCGCCTGTCTCGGCAAACTCGGCAGCCCGATCTGGTTCGAGGTAGTCGATGGCAGGGTGGAGCTGGTCGTCCAACCCGCCGGACGGTCCCCGCAGCGGTACCGCACGGCCCGGAATCCGGCAGGCGAGGCGCGGGTCTCTTACGGGATCGTCCTGGTCGGGACGCACCTGACTGTCGATCAGCGCGCTCAGCGCGTGGTGACCTGCGCGGGAGTCAACAACGTCGCCACTTATGGAAGTCTGTGCTTCCTGCTGGGGCTCCGGAATCGCCGGTCCTTTCGCGGTATGCGCGAACTGAAGGCGGCCGCGATGTCTGGACGATTCGTCGCCCTGCTCCGGGTCGAGAACACGGCTCCCACGCTCGACGACCCGGTCCGGATGCCGCTCGATGCGAGCCATATCACTGTCGAGGTGGTCCAGATCCTGGCCGGTGATGATTTCTACCCGCCCTATGTCTACAGGTATCCGAACTGTGGCCCCGACCTCGCGGCCTCGGGTGCGTCGGCATGATTGGCTCAGTCATCGGCACTCTGACCTGAGCGCGGGCACCCGCTTGAGCCTGCGTGACAGTGGGCCGTCCGTACTCGCTAGGACTCGTCTACCGGATCGGAATCGCCCTGGCAGCCCGGCTGTCCCGAGAGACGCCGTGCTCTGGCGAGGTTGTCGGCGGCTTTCAGGGTGCGGGAGTGGTCGTCGCCGAACAGGCGGCGCGCTCGGACGAGAGTGTCCTCGCCGATGTGGGCCAAGCTGTAGCTGCCGACCCGCCCGAGGCTGCGGTGCGCCGCGCACGGGCGCGGCGTCATGTTGAGGTGGTTTGGGGCACGCCGGCCAGGGGCTTGAGGTGGGGGGAGTCCTCGTCGGCGTAGTAATCCTGCACGTCGGTCTCGTCGGTGCCGTTGAACACCTTCAACTGCCGTAGTGCGACGGTGACCAGCGCGGCCACCAGGAGGTTGCCGGCCAACGCGATCAACCCGGCGTAGATCTGCACCGGGGAACCCGCCAAGGGGTGCCAGCCCAGGATCGACAGCGTGCCCAGCTTGAGCGCCGAGCCACCGAAGTGTGCCCCGCCGGTGGTGGGGTTGGGGATGCCGTAGACCATCGACAAGCCCCATGCCAGGCCGACCGCCCACCCCGCGAGCAGGCCCCAGCGGTGGAACCACCGGGTGTAGAGCGTGAGCGCCACCGCGGGCAGGGTCTGCAGGATGATCACGCCGCCGATCAGCTGCAGGTCGATCGCGTACTGCGGGTCGATGACGACGACGAAACCGACCGCGCCGAGCTTCACCACCAGCGAGGCGAGCTTGGCCTGGCGCGTCTCCGCCCGGGGGTCGGCGTCGCGGTTCAGGTAGGGCTTGTAGATGTTGCGGGTCCACAGGTTCGCCGCCGCGATCGACATGATCGCCGCCGGCACCAGGGCGCCGATCCCGATGGCAGCAAAGGCGACACCAGCGAACCAGGCCGGGAACTGGGTACCGAACAGTACCGGGATGATGGTGCTGGAGTCCTTCCTGCCGGTGGCCGCGTTGACGATGGGCGCGGACCCGGCGGCGATCGCGACGTACCCGAGCAGCGCGAGCAACCCGAGCAGCAGGGAGTACGCCGTCAGCGCCGACATGTTCCGCTTGATCACGTTACGGGCCCGGCAGGCCAGCACCCCGGTGATCGAATGCGGGTAGAGGAACAGTGCCAGCGCCGAGCCGAACGCCAGCGTCGCGTACTGCAGCTGGTTGTTGGCATTGAGCAGGAGCCCACCGGTGGGCGGCTTGGCGGTGGTGAACTTGGTGTTGGCGGCGTCGAAGATGTGGCCCCAGCCGCCCAGCTTGGCCGGCAGGTAGAACACCGCCACCCCGATCACCAGGTAGATCAGCACGTCCTTGACGAACGCGATCAGCGCCGGCGCGCGCAGCCCGGACTGGTAGGTGTAGACGGCGAGGATGAGGAACGCCACGATCAGCGGCAGGTGCCCGACGATGCCGGTGCCGTTGAGCCCCATCGTGCGCAGTACCGCTTCGAGCCCCACCAGCTGCAACGCGATGTACGGCATCGTCGCGACGATCCCGGTGATGGCCACTGCCAGGGCGAGCACCGGTGAGCCGTAACGCCCATGCACGAAGTCGGCGGGTGTGACGTACCCACGCACCCGGGACACCGACCACATCCGCAGCAGCGGGAGGAACACGATCGGGAAGGCGATCACCGTGTAGGGCAGCGCGAAGAAGCCGATCGCGCCCGCTCCGAAGATCAACGCGGGAACCGCGACGAAGGTGTAGGCAGTGTAGAGGTCACCGCCGATGAGGAACCAGCTGATCCAGGAGCCGAACCTGCGGCCACCCAGCCCCCATTCATCCAGGTGATCGCGTGTGGGCCCGGCTCGCCACCGTACCGCGACGAAGCCGAGCACGGTGACCAGGCCGAACAGCAGGGCGAAGACGATGATCTCGGTCCAGTGCGGGTTCATCGCCGGTCACCGCGCGTCTTCAGGTACACGACGGCGGAACAGATCGCGCCGACCGGTACGAACAGGAACTGGTA
>DATDHI010000159.1:0-2583 GCA_036521655.1 Pseudonocardiaceae bacterium
GGAAGCTAGGGGAGCCAGGGGACGTGGGTGTGGAGGAGGGCGTAGCCGAGGAAGGCTACGGTGTCGATCAGGGTGTGTGCGATCACTAGGGGCCACAGGCGGTTTGTTCGCTGCCACACTCGGCCGAACACGATCCCCATCACCAGGTTGCCGACGAACCCGCCAAACCCCTGGTAGAGGTGGTAGGAGCCGCGTAGCGCGGCGCTGGCCAGCACGGCGACGCCCTCGCCTGATCCGAGCTGGCGTAGCCGGGTGATCAGGTACCCGACTACCAGCAGCTCCTCGGCTAGTGCGTTGGCCACCGCCGATGCCAGCAGTACCGGGACGCGCCACCAGGTGTCGCCCAGCACGGAGGGCAGCACGGTGAGGTTGAGACCGGCAGCCCGAGCCATCAGGTACAAGGCCAGCCCCGGCACGCCGATCACCGCGGCGAGCCCCACGCCAAGCGCAACGTCCCGGCCAGGGGTGCGACGATCCAGGCCCAGGCCGCGCAGTGAGATACCGCTTCGCCACAACAGGTAGCCGCCCAGACCGCCCCACGCCAGCAGCTGGATCACCCCGGTGAGCTGGTAGGCGAGATCCAGCAGTTCCGCCTTGCGCACCGGTGCATTGATCGCCACCGACTGGTCCGCCAGGGAACCCGGGGTCAGCAGTGCGTCCAGCAGCGCCAGCAGGCTGCGCAGCCCGGACAGTCCCAGCGTCGCCGCGAGCACCAGGACGATCTCGATAACCAGGGTCCGGCGCTGGCCGGGATCGGTGATCACCGCAGGCTGTTCCGGCCGCGACGGGACTAGCCACTCCGGCGACCCATCGCTGTGTGCGCTCACTCGGGCGACGCTATCCGCCCGCGCTCGACATCAGCCAACCCTGCACCGCGGGTATCGTGGCTGCGTGTCGCGGTTCGCGCTCTCCCGGCGGTGGTGGGCCGGGCACGTGCTGGTCGTGCTGTGCTGCACGCTGTTCGTCCGGCTGGGGCGCTGGCAGTGGGACCGGGCCCAGTCGCCGACCGGTGACTGGCAGAACCTCGGCTACGCGCTGCAATGGCCATTGTTCGCGGTCGTGCTGGTCGCGGCCTGGATCCGGTTCCTGTGGCTGGAGCAGCACCGCAAGACGGGGGACCTCGCATCGGACCCGCCCCCGCCCGCAGTTCGACACACGATTCCGGAGGACGATCCCGACGATGAGCTCGCCGCGTACAACGCCTACCTCGCCCGGCTCGCCGAGCAGGACCGGCGGTCCTAGCAGCCGGGTCGCGACTTGGCTGGTCGTCTACCGGATCGCGGCCTACGCCACCGGTGTGATGCTTCTCATCCTCACCGCATCGGTGGTGCTGCACTACGGCTTCGGCGACAAGCGGCTCGCCTGGAGCGCACCGGTGCACGGATTCCTGTACATGGGTTATCTCCTCAGCACCGTCCTTCTGGGTACCTCCCTGCGGTGGCGGCCTGGGCGGATGGTGCTGGTGGCGCTGGCCGGCACGATCCCGCTGATGTCCTTCGTGGCAGAGCGCAGCGTCACGCGGGAGGTGCGGGCCAGCATGGGTGGACTGTCAGCGTCGCGTGGTGAGAAGGGTGAGCCCTGACTGGCGCCGTGCTGGCCGCAAACTAAGGTGCTTCGGGTGCCAACGGTGCTGAGTCTGCATGCCCAAGGTCCGCGAGGTGTCCCGCCGCTGCTCGCCCGGCTGGTCGATGACGCGGGCCTGTTCCCGCCGTCGTCGGCCAGCCTCGCCGACGCCGTCCAGAGGTACCTGGAAGCCCGCCGCGAGGCGCACGCGGGGGTGATCGGTTTCCTGCTCTGCCCGATCTCTCGGCTCGGCCCGCTGGTCACTGCGCTGCGCAAGGCGCCTCCCCCGCAGCCGGTGGCCCTGTCGCTGGTTGCCAACACCGGGCTGGGGGGCCTACCCAAGGCGATCTCCACCGCGCTGGACAACGGAAAGCTGCTGGATCTGCGGATGATCGAGGTCCCCGCACCCTCCGATGTGGACGCCACCTGGCTGGTGCAGCTCACCGAGTTCGTGCCGGACGACGTGGTCCGGGTGGTCGAGCCACGGCGTGGCAGGCCCGAGTGGTTGGACGGCGTCCGACGGGTCGCCGAGGCCGGCTGCTGGCCGAAGCTGCGCTGCGGCGGTGGATCCGCCGAGGCGTTTCCCAGCGTCGACGAGGTGGCCGATTTCCTGGCCATCGCCACCGGCACCGGCCGCCCGTTCAAGGCCACTGCCGGGTTGCACTATGCGGTCCGCCATCACGACGAGAGCACCGGGCTGACTCACCACGGTCTGCTCAACATGCTGGTGGGCACCGCCCGCGCGGTGTCCGGCGCCGGCGTGCACGAGGCACTGCGCTGCACCGATGGTGCCGCGTTGGCGGCCGAGGCCGGCGCACTGTCCGAGGACAGTGCACGGGCCGTGCGCGAGGTCTTCGCCTGCTACGGGTCGGTCTCGCTGACCGCGCCGATCGCCGATCTCATCGCTCTGGGCCTGCTCCCCGACCCCGCTCTACACCCACGCGCCACAGGCAGCTGACCCCCTCCCCCCTCCCCCCTCCCCCGGCGTGTCGTCTTCTGGTGCACGGTGTGTACGCAGCT
>DATDHI010000160.1:0-2862 GCA_036521655.1 Pseudonocardiaceae bacterium
TATCCCGCTATCCGAGACAAAGCCGCGCAGGTCGGCGCCACCGTCTACTTCGCCGATGAGGCCGGCGTCCGCTCCGACTACCACTCCGGCACCACGTGGGCGCCGGTCGGACAGACGCCGATCGTGGCGACCACCGGCACCCGACATTCGATCAACATGATCTCCGCGGTCACCGTCAAGGGGGCGATGCACTTCACGACCTTCACCGGGAAGATGAATGCCGACGTGTTCATCGCCTACTGCCGCGATCTGCTCCATGATGACGGCGGTATCGTCTTCCTCGTCATTGACGGGCACCCTGTCCACCGCTCCCGCGCAGTCAAAGAATTCGCCGCCTCAACCAACGGCAACCTTCGCTTGTTCTTTCTCCCGCCCTACTCGCCGGAGCTCAATCCTGATGAATGGGTCTGGAAGAACGTCAAGCACGACCGTGTCGGTAAGACTGCCATCAAGTCCTTCGATGACCTGCGCGACAAAGCCGAATCCGCGCTCCTACGCCTCCAGTGCTTACCCGAGATTGTTCGGGCCTTCTTCAAGGACCCATGCCTTAGCTACATCAAGTAACGCGAGTAAGTCTGACTACTTGCGATCGCCTTAATAAGTATTCGGAGTTCCCGTCGGCCGGGTTGTCCAGTCCGTGGTCGTGGGCTCGGGCTGGGCAGCACGAGGAGCTCGTCGGTGGCCATTGGCAGGTAAGTCACCGGGGTGTTGGCGATCGGTGAAGTTGCAGGCCCATCCGTGGCGTGTAGGGCTTCGGTCCGGTGTGCTGTTATGGCGCCGGCCCGGTGTCGGGATCGGCGGTGGGCTGGGTGTCGCTTCCTGTGGTGTCGGGCTCGGTGGTGTCGGGTTGGGAGCGGTAGGCCCAGGTGGTGAGGTCGTCGGGGCTCGCCGTCCAGGGCAGGAACCGGGTCAGCGTCTCGATGGTGGGGGCGGTGCCGCCGGCCCGGGCGCATTCGTCGAGGTAGGCGTGCAGGTAGGCCAGCGGGTTGAGCCCGGCCCGGGCGGCGGTGGCGGTGATGGTGAAGACCCGGCTGGCCAACTCGGCGGAGACCACCGACCCGGAGCCGTAGTAGTTCTTGCGTCCGACCACCGGCCCGCGCAGCGCCCGCTCCGAGGTGTTGTTGTCCAGGGGCAGCTCGGGGAACTCGCGGTGCCGGGCTAGCCCTTCCCATTCCCGGTCCAGGGTGGCGAGCACCTTCGCGGCGGCGGGGTGCAACAGCTTGGGATGGCGAGCCTGGGCGAGGCGGTCGGCGTCGATGGTGTTGAGCGCAGCGGAGAACTGCGCCTGGGCCCAGGTGTGCGCGGGGCTGCCCGGCTCGGCGGCGGTGATCGCGGTGTGCGCCACGTAGAGCGAAGCGATCCGCTCGACCCAGCCCGCGGTCCAGGTCGCCAGCTCGGGGTGGGCGTCCCCGGCACGGATGAAGTAGCGCCGGATGTGGGACCAGCACCACAGGTTGTCGACCCCCTCGATGCGCCCCAGCGACTGGTAGACCGCGTAGAAGTCCGAGGACAGCAGCACTTGGCGGCCCCCGGGCAGGGCATCAGGCAAGGCGCCGGTGTCGGTGTCGATGCCCAGCTGCTCGGTGAGCACCTTCAGCGAGCGTGATGGGGCGATGCGGAACACGGTGGTGTCGGGGCCGACGAACACCCAGCACCACCAGCGGTGGCTGTCCTTGCCCTCCACCGCGGCGTAGACCTGCCAGCTGGTCTCATCGACGTGCAGGTGAGCCGCGGCGGCGTTGCGGTCGCTGATCGCCGCCGCGAGCGGGCCCAGCAGAGCCGAGCATCCCGCGAACACCCCGGCCAGGGTTCCCTCGGCGACATCGAGCCCGTCGTGGGCCAGCGCCGCGGCGATACGGTGCGCCGGGCGGCCCAGCACGAACTTCTCGACCAGCAGCCGGGCCAGGAACCCGGTGGTGAACCGGCCCTTGCCGATCGCCTTGCCCACCGGCGGGGCAACCAGCACCCCACGGACCGGGCAGCGGCAGGTCCGCCGATACGTCGGGCGGCGGTGCACGATCCGGATCAGCTGAACCCGCCAGTCGATCTGCTCGCAGGTCTCCTCCCCGAACCGGGCGTAGCCCGCGCCGCAGCATGGACACACCCGCTCGCCGGGAGAAACGTCGTGGATCTCCTCGCGGGTCGGCAGATGCGAGTAGTCACGGCGGCCGTGCCCCCGCGAGCCCCGCCGCTGCCCACGAGGGTGTTTCGGCTGCCCGTCGGGCGTCTCATCGCCGCCCGCGTCGTCACCACAAGACCCGCCGGGCGCGCCGCCCGCGCCCGACGCCGCCTTGGCCGCCTTCTCCGACGACGTCCCAAACGCCATCCTCGCCAGCACCGACACCTTCTCGGTGAGCGCGCCGACCTGGCCCGTCAAATCTGCGACCTGGGCCCGCAGCACGACATCCTCGGTCGCCAGGCGCTGCGCCTCACCCCGCCAGCGCTCCGCCTCGGCACGCCAAAACTCGACGCCGCCCCCACCGAGATCGCTGTCGACCATGACCAGAACACAAGATCACCACCACCGGCCCGCGTCCACCACCCGGGACCCACACGGCGTGTCGCGGCAACGACCAGTCGCTGACAGGCCCCCAGAACCACAGGATCACCGAATGCTTACCTTGCCAGTTGCCTTGTAAGTACCGCTGTACGCTCCAAGGCCGACCACCTCGTCCCCTTCAGCGACTAACTGGCTCGCTTCGACCTTGAAGCCGTCCCACTCGCTGCCCAGCCGGGCAAACACGCCCTCAAGGACGGCCTGCGGGCCGTGGTATGTGCCGGCCAAGGGGAAGCCAGCCGCCTCCGTCCACTCCACCCTGTCATCCAACAGAGCGACAAATGTCGGTATGTCACCAACGGCCA
>DATDHI010000161.1:0-8406 GCA_036521655.1 Pseudonocardiaceae bacterium
CGCAGCGCGTTGGCGTAGTCCTGCCCGAACTTGCGCGTCCACTGCCGGACCGTCTCGTGGGAGACCTCCACTCCGCGCTCAAGCATGAGCTCGGAGACATCGCGCAACGACAGCGCGAACCGGAAGTACATCCACACGCAGTGGCTGATGATCTCACTGGGGTACCGGAACCCCACGTATGACGCCGCTGTAGCCACGCCAGCGATCATCCCAGCCGACCGGACAGCCAAGTTGACGATGCCCGCCGTGGGTGGTCCGCAGGTACAACCGTCCCTCGGGGCCGATGAGAACATTGGTATCGATATCCCGGCCAGCATGGATCTCCAGGACAACGGAGCTCAGGTCGCTGCCCGGCGAGGTCGGCCAGCCACAGATCGCGGCGCTGGCCGCTGCCGTGGCTATGCTCGGCCACCAACCACCGTCCGTGATGCAGGCCCACATCGGGCAAGATCGCTTCAGTGGATGAGGGGGCTAACACCACCTGGTCACCAGCGACTGGGGTGCCGACACGACGAGGCTGCTGCGCTCTGTGCCACGCTGAGAGATCTGCACCGCCACCAAGCGCCCCGCTGGGCTGGGCTCCCACCGATCCAGCGTGGTGGTGCCCTCCGCGTCCAGCGCCAGCACATCGACCAGAACTCGTGCCTGTCCACGTTCGAGTATCAGCAGACGTGGGTAATCGGCACGTGCGGCGCGGTGGCTGACGAACAGTCGCGCTCCACGGACCTTAGGGGGCGACCACATCTCGCGGTCCAGCGCCTGCATGATGTTGTCCCGTAGATCGGATAGCAGGCGCCAGTTTGCACGGTGGTCGACGAACAGGCGATGCTGCGCAGCCAGCCACTGCCCGACCGCCGATGAGTCGGACTCCTCCAGCCACCGGTACGGGTCGTCGACAGTGCGGCCGTGCAGGAGGTCTTGCGTCGTCTGGCGGAAGCCGGGAATCACCGCTCCAGACTGCTGTGGGGGTAACTGCAATGTTCACCAGCAGTGAACATTGCCGTCGATGCCCAGGCCGCAGGGGCTGATCCAGCCTCACGCCGGGGTTGTCCCGCCGTGTGAACGGGAGTTCTCGGCGATGCAACAAGGAGCAACACCCGGAACACAACCAGCACATAGCGTCCAGCGGCGTACCCACCAGCTTTGGAGGCGCGATGAGTACGACCGAGACGACCAGGCCGGTGCCGCCGGCTCGCGGGGGGCGATGGATCGACCACTGGGAACCCGAAGACCCCGGTTTCTGGGAGAAGACCGGCAAGCGGGTGGCGAATCGCAACCTGTGGACCTCGATCTTCGTCGAGCACGTCGGGTTCTCGATCTGGACCATCTGGTCGGTCCTCGTGCTCTTCATGGGACCGGCTTACGGCATCGACGCGGCCGGGAAGTTCTTGCTGGTATCCCTGCCCGCGTTGATCGGCGCACTGGTCCGGATCCCTTACACGATGGCACCGGCCAGGTTCGGTGGCCGCAACTGGACCATCGTCAGCGCGTTGTTGCTGCTCATCCCCACCGTCCTGGCGATCATCGTGATGCACCCGGGCACCCCGTACACCACGTTCCTGATCGTCGCGGCGCTCGGTGGCTTGGGCGGTGGCAACTTCGCCTCATCCATGGTCAACATCAACGCCTTCTTCCCTGAGGGCCGCAAGGGCTGGGCCCTCGGGCTCAACGCCGGCGGCGGGAATCTCGGCGTGGCTGCGGTGCAGCTGATTGGCCTGCTAGTGATCGCGGTGGCGGGGGCCGGTAGCCCCCGCCTGCTCTTGGCGATCTACGTCCCGCTGATCGTGATCGCCGCGGTGTGCGCAGCGTTGTACATGGACAACATCTCCTCGATGCGTAACGACACCGGCGCGCTGCGCGAAGCGGTCCGCGACACGCAGACGTGGGTGATGTCATTCCTCTACATCGGTACGTTCGGCTCGTTCATCGGCTACAGCTTCGCCTTCGGCTTGGTGCTGCAGACCCAGTTCGGCCGGACCCCGTTGCAGGCTGCCTCCGTCGTGTTCATCGGCCCGCTGATCGGCTCGCTGATTCGCCCGGTCGGCGGCTGGATGGCGGACCGGTTCGGCGGCGCGAAGGTCACCCTCGCGAACTTCGTCGGGATGGCGCTGGCCACCGGCGTGGTGATCCTCGCCTCGGAGCAGAAGTCCCTGCAGCTGTACACGGCGGGCTTCATCGCGCTGTTCGTGCTGTCCGGAATCGGCAACGGGTCTACCTACAAGATGATCCCGTCGATCTTCGCCGGCAAGGCCAGGATCGCTATCGACGCTGGTGAGCCCAAGCAGGCCGCGCTGCTGAAGGCGCGCCGGCTGTCCGGCGCGGTGATCGGGATCGCCGGCTCGATCGGCGCCTTCGGTGGGGTGCTCATCAACATCGCTTTCCGCGAGTCGTTCCTCACCACGAAGTCCGGGGTACCTGCGTGCTGGTCCTTCCTGGCCTTCTACGCGGTGTGCGTCGTCGTCACATACGTGGTCTACCTGCGTCCGGCACCCGCAATGGCTTCGGAGCACCCACGGCTGGCCTATGCCGGAGTGTGAAAAACGGCAGTGTGACAGTGCGGAAACACTGCGTTCACGCGGCGCACTCAAGATATTACTGATGACGGTTGGTTGGACGGCTGGTGAACCGCTCGGTCAGGCGGAGCGGTTCACCTGTCCGTTTCTGCTGGCCAGCTAAGGAGCCGCACAATGCGCACGCTCGTCGTCGCGGGTCACGGCATGGTTGGGCACCGGCTGGTGGAGGCTCTGATCGGCCGCGACGTCCAGCGGCAATGGCGGATCGTGGTGCTTGCCGAGGAGGGCAGGCCCGCCTATGATCGGGTCGCGCTGTCGTCCTATGTGGATTCCTGGGACGCCGGGGCGCTGACCCTGCCCGCAGTCGAGAACGACCGGGTGGAGTTGCGGCTGGGTGACCCGTGCGTGGCGATCGACCGGCGTAAGCGCACCGCGCGCACCGCGTCCGGGCGCCTGGTGGCCTACGACGCGCTGGTGCTGGCCACCGGCTCGGCGCCGTTCGTGCCTCCCGTACCGGGTCATGACCTACCCGGTTGCTACGTCTACCGCACCCCCGAAGACCTCGATTCCATCCGCGCGGCGGCACAGCGCGCGATGCTGACCACCGCGGCCGGGCGGCGTTCCGGGGTGGTGGTCGGCGGCGGGCTGCTCGGTTTGGAGGCTGCGCACGCGCTGCGCCAGCTCGGGCTGTCCCCGCATGTGGTCGAGCTCGCTGCCCGCCTGATGCCGATGCAGGTGGATGAGGGCGGCGGGGCGCTGCTGCGCCGGTTCGTCGAGGACCTCGGGGTGCGGGTGCACTGCGGCCACGCCACTGGCTCCATCGAACCTGACCGGGGACGGCTGCTGGTCCGGCTCGCCAATGGCACCGAACTCGACACCGATGTGGTGGTGTTCTCCGCCGGGGTGCGACCCCGCGACACGCTGGCCCGCGAGGCCGGGCTGCGGGTCGGCGAGCGGGGTGGTGTGCTGGTCGACGCCCGTTGCCGCACTTCCGACGAGGACATCTGGGCGATCGGGGAGTGCGCCGCGGTCGAGGGCCGCTGCTACGGGCTGGTCGCGCCCGGCTACGCGATGGCCGAGGTGGTGGCCGACCGGCTGCTCGGCGGCAACGCCACCTTCCCCGGCGCCGACATGTCCACCAAGCTCAAGCTGCTCGGGGTCGACGTGGCCAGCTTCGGCGACGCCCACGCCAAGACCGAGGGTGCGCTGGAGGTCATCCACAACGACCCGGTCGCCGGCCGTTATGCCAAGCTCGTCGTGTCCGATGACGCGCGGACCCTGCTCGGCGGGGTGCTTGTCGGTGACGCCGAGGCCTACGGCGCGCTGCGCGCGCTGGTCGGCGCCGAGCTGCCGGCCGACCCCGGTGCACTGATCTCCCCGTCCGGCGGGGAGCTCGACGCGAGCGCGTTGCCCTCCGGCGCTCAGGTGTGCTCCTGCCACGCTGTCACTGTCGAGACGATCGGCACGGCAGTGCATGCCGGTGCCACCGATGTGCCGGCGCTGAAGGCGTGCACGAAGGCGGGCACCGGCTGCGGGTCCTGTGTCCCGATGTTGAAGAAGCTGCTTGCCGCCAACGGCGTCGAACAGTCCAAGGCACTGTGCGAGCACTTCGCGCACAGCCGCGCGGAGCTCTTCGAGATCGTCGCCGCCACCCGGATCCGGACCTTCTCCGAGCTGGTCGGCAAGCATGGCCAGGGCCGCGGATGTGACCTGTGCAAGCCCGCGGTGGCGTCGATTCTGGCGTCGCTGAGCGGGGTCCTGTCCCCGGGCAGCCACATCCTGGACGGCGAGCACGCCACCCTGCAGGACACCAACGACCACTTCCTGGCCAACCTGCAGCGCAACGGCACCTACTCGGTGGTACCCCGGGTGCCGGGCGGGGAGATCACCCCGCAGAAGCTGATCGTGCTCGGCGAGGTGGCCCGCGACTTCCGGCTCTATACCAAGATCACCGGTGGGCAGCGGATCGACCTGTTCGGTGCCCGTGTGGAGCAGCTGCCGGCGATCTGGCGCCGGCTGGTGGACGCCGGTTTCGAGTCTGGGCATGCGTACGGCAAGGCGCTGCGTACCGTGAAGTCCTGCGTGGGCACTGACTGGTGCCGCTACGGAGTGCAGGACTCGGTGGGCCTGGCCATCGCGCTGGAGCTGCGATACCGCGGGCTGCGCGCGCCGCACAAGCTCAAGTCCGCGGTCTCGGGCTGCGCGCGGGAATGCGCCGAGGCCCGCAGCAAGGACTTCGGGGTGATCGCCACCGAGACGGGCTGGAACCTCTACGTCGGCGGCAACGGTGGCTTCCGGCCGCGGCACGCCGAAATGTTGGTGTCCGATGTGGATACCGAGACGCTGGTACGCACCATCGACCGGTTCCTGATGTTCTACGTGCGGACCGCCGACCGGCTGCAGCGCACCGCGCCGTGGATCGAGGAGATGGAAGGGGGCCTGGATCACCTGCGGGACGTGATCGTGCACGACTCGCTGGGGATCTGCGCGGAGCTCGACTCCGCGATGGAGGCCCACGTGGCGGGCTACTCCGACGAGTGGCGCGGTGTGCTGGAGGACCCGGCCAAGCTGGCCCGCTTCACCTCGTTCGTCAACGCACCAGGCGTGCCCGATCCGACTATCGAGTTCGTCCAGGAGCGTGGCCAGCCCACGCCGGTGGGTCGCCGGCCCGGCCAGCCGGTGCTGATCGCCGGCCCGACGCTGGAGGTGGCCCGGTGACCGCCGACGTCATCGTTGCCGCGCAGGTGCGGGCGCACTGGACCGTGGTGTGCCGCTACGACGACATCATCCCGGAGCGGGGGGTGGCGGCGCTGGTCAATGGCGTCGCGGTGGCCGTGTTCCGCACCCATGATGGCGCCTTGCACGCACTGTCCAACCTGGATCCGTTCAGCAATGCCTCGGTGCTGTCCCGGGGGATCGTCGGGGACCGCGGGGGGCGCCCGACGGTCGCCTCGCCGATCTACAAGCAGGTGTTCGAACTGGCCACCGGGACATGCCTGGATGACCCGGACATCTCGGTGCCCACGTATCCGGTCCGAGTGGTCAACGGCATCGTGGAGGTCGGGCCCCCATGACCGCTCTCCCCTCCCCGGCGTGTCGTGCTCCAGCACCCGGCGTGTCGTGCCCTAGTGCCCGGCGTGTCGTGCCCTGGTGCACGGTGTGTCGTCCTCTGGTGCCCGGTGTGTCGTGTTCTGGCGCACGCCACCGCGCCATCGCGATCCCATGGGCCGCGACATGATCGCGCCGTCGGCTGGGCAGCGATCTGAGCCGCTGCCACTGGCGGGGTTCACGGTCGGTGTCACTGCCGCGCGGCGGGCCGAAGAGCTGGGCGCCTTGCTGCAGCGCAAGGGCGCCGAGGTACTGCACGCCCCGGCGATCCGCATCGTGCCGCTGGCCGATGACACTGAACTGCACGCCGCTACCAAACAGCTGATCAGCCACGCACCCGACGTCGTCGTGGTCACCACCGGAATCGGGTTTCGCGGTTGGGTGGAGGCCGCCGATGGGTGGGGGTTGGGCGAGACGCTCGTGGGTGCGCTGCGGCGTGCCACCCTGCTCGCCCGAGGCCCCAAGGCACGCGGCGCCATCCGGGCTGCAGGTCTGACCGATGCCTGGTCGCCCCCATCGGAGTCCTCAGCGGAGGTACTGGAACACCTGCTGGCCGATGACCTGGAGGGGGTACAGGTCGCAGTGCAGCTGCACGGCGAGCCGCTGCCGGACTTCGTCGACGCATTGGGCTGCGCGGGTGCGAATGTGGTGCAGGTGCCGGTCTACCGGTGGGCGCCACCCGATGACCTCGCGCCGCTGGACCGGCTGCTCAACAGCGTTCTGGACGGCGGTGTCGACGCGGTCAGCTTCACCAGCGCGCCCGCTGTGGCCAGCATGCTCAGCCGGGCCCGCGAGCTCGGTGTGCTGGAAGCGCTGGTGCAACGCCTGCGCCGGGAGGTGATCGCCGCCTGCGTCGGTCCGGTCACCGCGGGCCCGCTGGTGGCCCGCGACGTGCCGACCGTGCAGCCGCAGCGGTCCCGGATCGGCGCCTTGGTGCGCACCATGGCCGAGGTGTTGCCCGCCCGGGCGCCACGCTGGCCGGTCGCGGGTCATGTGCTGGAGCTGCGCGGGCACGCCGCGGTGGTCGACGGGGTGCTGTGTGCGGTACCGCCGACCCCGATGGCCCTGCTACGGCTGCTGGCGGCCCGCCCCGGTCGGGTGGTCGCACGGGCGGACCTGCTCTCCGTGATGCCCACGGCCGGTGACGACGAGCACGCTGTCGAGACCGCGGTGGCGCGGCTTCGTGCTGCCCTGGGCACCCCGCGGCTGGTGCAGACCGTGGTCAAGCGTGGTTACCGGCTGGCCCTGGAGCCCGGAGACTGCCGGTGAGGGCTTCGCCCCGTGAGTGGCAATGAGACCTATCACTCGCATCGCCACTCACGGGTGCACCGTCGTGGTGGCGGCGCACGGCACCAGGGACCCCGCTGGGGTCGCGGTGGCCCGCCAGCTGGTCAGTGCCTTGCGGGCCCGGCTGCCCGGTCAGGCGGTACTGCTCGCCTTCGTCGATGTGCTCGGCCCCTCGGTTCGCGAGGTGGTCGCCGGCGCGCCCGGCCCGGTCACCGTCATCCCGGCATTCCTGACCTCCGGTTACCACGTGCGGACCGACGTGCCGCGGGAAGTGGCCGCGACCGGTCGCCGGGACGTGACCGTCTGCCCCGCCCTCGGCCCTCACCGGCTGCTGGTAGGGGCGATGGGGGACCGGTTGCGCGCGGCAGGCTGGCGCCGTGGCGATGCGGTGGTGCTGGCCGCCGCGGGCTCATCGGACGAGCGCGCGGTAGCGGACGTGCGGGCCGCGGCGGTGGCGCTGTCCGGCGAGTTGGGTAGCCGGGTGTGGGCCGGATTCGTCGCCACGGGAGCGCCCCGAGTGACGTCCCTGGTCGCGGGTCTGCGAGCGGCCGGGAAACCCAGGGTTGCGGTGGCCTCGTGGCTGCTCGCCCCGGGGCTGTTCCATCGCAGGCTGGCCCCGGTGGGGGCCGATATCGTGGCCGCGCCACTGGGCGCACACCCGGGGGTGGTCGACCGGTTGGCCCAGCTCGCAGACATGGGCGCGGTCCTGCGCAGCGCGTAGCGATCCTCTAGCGCTTAGGCGTGGCTTGGTCGGAGGCGTCCTGCCATACGAGTCAGGGGTTGAGGAGCTGGCTCACTCGCTGCGGCGATACGTCGAGCACAGCGGCGACGTCGGACCCGGTCATATGCCGGTCTTTGCTGAGCTGTCGCGCGACCGCACGCCATCTCGCTGCGGCCTCTCGCTGTAGCCGCTCCGCCTCGCGGGATGCCTCGCGGGCGGCCTCGATCTCGGCAGAGAGCTCGTCGTCGAGTTCGATCCGGTAGTCGAGAGCGATCTCACCGGGGTCGGCGCCGGTCAGCGCGGCGACATAGTCACCAACGATGCGCCCGGCGGACGCCAGGGTAGTGGCCTGAGTCACGCCGATCCCATCGATGTGGAGCTCCCAACCCAACTCCCATCGCTTTGCGGTCACTGTGTACGTCGTCACTGCAACCACCCCTCCGCAAACAGGTCAGTCGCTTGATGGCGTCCCGGACGACCCCGGGCGAGGTCACCTTGTGGCGTGGAAGCGGGAAGGTGTGCTGGCCACACCCGCAGCCGTACACATCATGGTCACCGGTCGACCGCAGAAGCCGGCAGCCCTGCAGCGCCACCTCGATGTCTCGCCGCTTCATCGCCTTGACCATGAGGCTAGTTCTAACGGGGCTTCGCCCCAGCCCGACGAGCCATGTCCTTCGTCTGCTTCCGGTTTTCGGGCAGGCTCACGCAGGGACCCGCGGTCAGAATGACCGACCGCCGCCACTCGCTACGCCTAGATATGTTGACCATGACGCGAAG
>DATDHI010000162.1:0-3854 GCA_036521655.1 Pseudonocardiaceae bacterium
GGCGACCTCGACGAGGAACTGATCCCGCACGCCGCGAAAGAAACGTTCGATCTTCCCCCGGCCTTGTGGCCGGTGCGGGGTGGAATGCACCAGCCGGATCCCGAGTTTGGCACAGGCCCGCAACAGCCAGGAATCGACAAATGCGGACCCGTTGTCAACGTAGGCGGCGGCCGGAACGCCGCGGGAGGCCAGCGCCGGTTTCAGCGCCGCGGCCAGGCGCACGGTGTCCTCGGCGAACCCGAACCGGTAGCCCACCGCGAGACGAGAATGATCGTCCAAAAACGCGAACAGGTACGTTTTTCGGCCACCGACCCGCGGCCCGTGCAACGCATCACCCACCCACCGCTCGTTCGGCGTCTGGGCCTCGAACCGGCCGAACACCACGCCGCCGCCAGCGGCGGGGCCCATCAACTCGCGGTGGTGAAACAGCCGCAGCAGCGTGGACTCCGACGGCGAATAGCCACTGGCGGCCCGCAGAATCCGGGCGACCTGCGCGGCGGTGCGGTCCGGGTTCTCCCGCTTGAGCGCCACCGCCAACTCCAGCACCCCGGTGTCGATGCGGGTGCCGGGCTGGCGCAGCGACGGGGTCAGCGCATCGAAACCGCCGGCGCGGTACCGACGAATCCAACGATCCAAAGAGTCGCGGGAGTAGCGGTGCTGCCCACCGAATGGACCTTGATGGACGCACGCGGCGATCGCCCGTACCACCCGGCCCCGCGCCTTGGCCGACAAGCCAGCCTCCAGCGCGGGACAAATTAACTGATAGCGGAACAACGCCACCTGCTGCGCCCGCGCCCGGCGTGTCACGCCGTCCTGCTCGTGCGTGCTCACCACGAAAACCTCGATTCACCCAGGGAATACCCAGCCCAACCGGCCGGGCAGTGACCCTGGCGAGGATTTCGCCGAACCACCGGCCGCGTCAGAGGCGACTGGTGTTGCCGGTGCTACCCGCACCTCACGGCGGCCAGCCCGGCGAAAGGAGCCGACCAGCCGAGCAGGCCGCGGCGACCTGCCACACCGTCACCGGGCCGAGGACCCCGAACACACCGAAGCGGCCAGTCACCGCCTCGGTCGCCGCCCCCAACGCGGCGAGTACGTCGCGCCACGGCGAGCCCTGCGCCTTGGGCACCGCCTGGTCCACCCCGGCACGGTGGGCTACCTGCAGCAACCGTGTCCGCACCGTCTCCAACCGGGCGCCCAAAACCCGCAGCCAGCCCCGCACCGTCGCCGCCGGAACCCCCAGCGTCGACCCGATCACCCGATGCCCCGACCCATCCGCCCGGGCAACTAGGGCCGCGCCGATCACCTCGACCGCGTACGCACGTCGCAGTAACACCGTGACCGGCAATAAGACATGGGTGACCAGACACACCGGGCAACGGGCCCGCCTCGGGTGCAGCACCCCCACAAGACCGTGGACACCGCGTGGGCGCGCCCACCCCCACGGACGCAACACACCCAGACAGTCCGGACAGACCACCTGCCCAGACGCCAACCTCGACTCGACCCGAACCTGATCTGCCTCTACCCTCACCAGCGGGTGCCTCCGTGCATCCAGCACGGCCCTCCCGCGGCGGTCCTCCACGACACAAGCGGGAGGGCCGTCGTCGTCACCACTCAACTTGCTCGGCACAGTGACGGTGACGACGAGACAGATCAACACACCGACCAAGGCCTCCGGCGCCGTCCGCAACCTCAATGACGGACAGCAACCCCTACGTCGTCATCCAGAACGACGGTCAACACTATAGGACAGCTCGGCCGGTTAGCGTTTCGGCCTACCGGGAGGCTCGCAGCGTGATAGCGCATGCCCGGTCCCAGCAATCCGGGCAGGTGCGCCACAACCACTCCATATCCCCCTCAGGACCCGACGATGGGTCGCGCCACACAGGCACCGCATCGGCCCACCCGGCGGTACGTGCCGGTCCTCCAGGTTGATGGCGTGCCGTAGACCGGCCAGCGGGACCACGCAAACGGATGCGATTTTGGTTGAGACATCAGGCTTGCTCGTTCCGTCTCGCCAACGGCGGGCGCTCAGACCCCGCCGCGTAGAGCTTCGGCGTTGGCGCGTTGTCATGTCTGTCTGCCTGGTGTGATGCTCATGGGGCGCTGTTCGTCTGAGGAAACGAATAGCGTCAACGGCGCCGGGTAGGCGGTGGTGGGCGCGTCGGGATGGTCGGGGTGTGGGAGCCGCAGCAACGCCGTCACAGCGGGTTCGACAGCGCCCATGTAGTGCCACACCACCTGGTGCGGGGCGAAGATATCCAAGCCATCCGATTTGGGGAGACGGGCTGTGGTGACCCGATCCGCTCCCCGCATGTTCACCACATCCACGTAGCTATCCCGCCACACATACGCGGCGACCAACACATGCGGCATACGGCGGTCCCCACAGCAGTACGCGGTAAACCCGGCCTGTTTCAATGCCGCGAACGCCGCATATATCCCCGCCGAGTACGGCCAACTAGCCGGAATCGCACGCCGTCCCTCATCACAGCTCATCGCGCCGCGCCTTGCGCACGGTCGGAATCGAGTCGGGCAAGACCGTCACGAACCTGCCGCAGAGTCTCCACATCGGGCAGCGGATGACCCTGCCCACCAGGAGCGGGATAGGAGAACCGGCCTGCGGTGCGCCGAGGTAGCTTTCCGGTGTGGTGTTGCGGGGGTATACCGAGTTCACCCCAAATGACCTTCCCGCGGCCGCGCGGGTACCAATCCCACCGCCGAACACGCGCCTGCACCGCCGCCATATGCTCATCTAGCTCAGCCCCCGGCAGTGGGTATGGCGAAGTCCGGTCACCGTCCCACACCTCAACAAACAAACTCGGGTACTCCAGCCGCAACCGGGCCTCGATCAACGGTATCTCCCCTTCCTGAAATGCGGTCCACGGCAGGCGGGTACCGGGAATACCCGTGGTTTCCACCGCACGGGAAACAAGCTCCCTCGCTACTTCCTCAGCGGCGCGCTCCACCTGCGGCAACCACGCCCGCGCCGTAAACCGGGCAGCCAGCCCGAAAATGTTCACCGCCTCATCCGTCGCGACCAACACCAACTCCACAGGCCGAGGGCCAGCGAACGGCTTGCCGCTGTAACCGGGATTCCGGGCATAGGTAGCAGTCATCACACCCGCCGTAGATCAGCGGTAACAGCCTGCGGCATGTGGACAGCGAACGCGGCGCGAACAGCGCACGTCCGACGACGACGCCAAGGCCACGACCACTCTCGCGAGCAGATCAAGCACGAGGTCTCATGGTCGGTGTATATCCGTTCCAACGCCGCCAGCGCGGACATGACCTGGCGCTCCACGCTCACCCAGTCAGTAGGCAGATCACCGGCCAACACCCGCTCCAACAACCCGGCCAGCACCCGACCGTGAGCGTCGGTTAGGACGGTGGGAAGGGTTGGCCCGGCCGCGCCGGGGCCACATGTCACCGGACCAACCCAGCTCCGCAAGCGGCTCACAGCGCAGCCGCCACGTTGTGCTCCGCCAGTACCGCCCACTGGCACGGCCACGCAGACCCACACGCGACGCAGCAACCCGCCTGGCTCGTGTGTTCGTTGAGTACCCTCACCGCCAGCGACAACAACGCCCCAAGCCCAGCCGAGACGTCGCCGCCGCTGAGGGACAGGGCCGTGTCTTGGCTGGTCATGTTCCGAGTCGGCCCCAGCTTCGGGGGGTTCACAGTTCCGCTGCGTTAGGCTCGACCAAGGCCACCGGCCTGCACCGTGGCGCACCCCCGGACACCGCGCTGGTTCGATGGATGCGGATAGGCGATCTTGTTCGTTGTGAAAACATACGGATATCCGACCTGGTGGCTGGGTATGAGAGAAGGAAAGTTGGTTGGTGATCTAG
>DATDHI010000163.1:0-1639 GCA_036521655.1 Pseudonocardiaceae bacterium
ACGCCGACTTCCGGCTGCTAGCCGCAGCGGTGAACCTCGCACGCATGGCCGTTCTCCATCTGCGCGGATCCGCCACCGGATGGGCGGTAGCCACCTGACCAGCACAAACAGGACCCCAGCCGCACCAGGCGCCCACCGCGCACACCAGAGGCCCGGCCATGAACCCCAGCGACCCGGGAAAGACTCCCGTCCGCGCCCGACTCGGACCAGCCCAGAAGCCCACATGACCCCTCCGCCCAGTAGACGCTCCCCACAACAAGGCGCTTCACACCAGCCACCTAGCCCGGCTCGATGAGCTCGCCGCTGGTCAGCGCAACGAAACAAAACGCATTCTGACCAGGCTCGACACCCTCGATGACGACCTGACAGCCCACCTCCACCGCATCGATGCCGCGCTGACCCGCATCATGCGCAACCTGGATGACGAGGCCGCTGACGGACCCCGGCTGTTCAGCCTGGTCCCGATCGACCGGACCCTGCTGCGGCCAGGGTGGACCACTCAGCGGATGAGACTGACACTTTACTGTGAGCATTCTCGATGGCCTGTCCATGCTCTGGACCCTGACCACCCCGAAGCAGGCGTCTACACCCTGGATGTGTCCAGGGACTGGTGGGTCAAGGCTGTCCCACTGCTCAAGGTCACCTCCGCGCTGATCAAGCCGTTTCTCGGGATCGTCCCTGCCGCTACTGAACTCGAGTTAACCGACACCCAGTGGAAAGCCGTCAAGGAACAGTTAGCCTTGGGCAAGGAGACCCTGACCGCCGCCGCAAACTTTGCCGGCACCGCCACCGCAACCGACGGCCCGGACGACGAGAGCCTGGCCTCCGCAAACGAGATCGTGCGGGCGGAAGGCGGCGTCCTACGCACCCTGCACACCACGCTCAAAGAGCAGGACCCAACCTTCGCCGATCTTCGTCGGGTCACCGACGCCCAGGGCCGCTACTTGTGGATACACCCCAGCTATCTACCGATTTATCAACCACCGCTGCCCGAGATCCCCACCTGAGGAGGTCCACAGAATTTCTCGAAATCAGGGTGCCCGAACGCACTCAACAGCCACGAGGCATCGATGTACGGACGGGGATCGGGCGGGTGACGCTCCACCCGACGGCGCCACGATCGGAGCGCAGGCGCGGGAGGTGGATGAGCGTTGTCGCTGGGCTGGCCTCCTACTCTGCGGCCGTGGCGGCGGCCGCGGCCGCCGCTTTCGCGGTGTCGACTACCCTCACGCATCGCAGCGCAGGTGAGGTGCTCGACGCGCAAGGTTTTCAGCTACGTCAGCTGCTCGGCCTCATCCGGGCGACCCTGGCCCACCCCTACTGGCTGGGCGGGATCGCGTTAAGCATGGTGGGGCTGGGCTTGCACGCCTTCGCCCTCAACGGCGGCGCGTTGGCCGTGGTTCAGCTGCTGATGGTGTTAGGGCTGCTCTTCGCGCTGCCCCTGCAACGGCGGCTGCGCCATGAGCGAATCCTCCCGCACCGAGCTGTGGTGGGCGTTCACGCTGGTCCTCGGCCTGCGGCTTCCTGCTTGTGGCCACAGCGGGCCTCCCGCGATCCACGAGAGCTCCGATCGCGGGCCGGCCAGCGTGGCTGGTCTACTCACCGTCGGCACGGCGGCGGGGTGTGTGCGCTGCTAGCC
>DATDHI010000164.1:0-11861 GCA_036521655.1 Pseudonocardiaceae bacterium
GAGGGCACCACCGGCGAGGGAGCCACCGCCGGCAGGCTAGCGTGACGCGGCGTGCGAATCGGAGTGCTGACCCGGGAGTACCCGCCGGATGTGTACGGTGGCGCCGGGGTGCACGTCAGCCATCTGGTGCCCGAGCTGCGCGAGCGGTGCGAGATCGAGGTGCATTGCTTCGGCGCCCCCCGCCCGGAACCCCCCCACCCGGAGGGCACCCCCCGTGACGTATACAGCCACCCGGTCGCACCGGGACTCGCTGCGGCCAACCCCGCCCTGCAAACCCTGTCGGTGGACCTGGCGATGGCCGACGCGCTGGGTGACGTAGATCTGGTGCACTCGCATACCTGGTACGCGAACATGGCGGGCCACCTGGCCCGCACCCTGCACGGCGTGCCGCACGTGGTCACCGCGCACTCGCTGGAGCCGCGCCGGCCATGGAAGGCCGAGCAGCTCGGCGGTGGCTACCGGGTGTCCTCCTGGGTGGAACGCACCGCCTACGAGCACGCCGACGCGATCATCGCGGTCAGCGACGGCATGCGCGCCGACGTGCTGGACTGCTACCCGGCGGTGCACCCGGAGCGGGTGCATGTGGTGCGCAACGGGATCGACGCCAATACCTACCGCCCGGTCCAGGAGACCGACGTGGTTCGCCGGCTCGGCGCCGACCCGGCCCGGCCGATCGTGGCGTTCGTGGGGCGGATCACCCGGCAGAAGGGAGTCGCGCACCTGCTCGCCGCCGCGCACCACATCGACCCAGGTGCCCAGTTGCTGCTCTGCGCGGGCGCGCCGGACACCGCGGAGATCGAGGCCGAGGCGCGCACCGCCGTGGCAGCGCTGTCCGCAGCCCGCCCCGGGGTCATCTGGGTGCCGGATGTGCTGCCCGTCGCCGACGTCCGGCAGGTGCTGTCCGCGGCCACCGTCTTCGCCTGCCCTTCGGTGTACGAGCCGCTCGGGATCGTCAATCTCGAGGCGATGGCCTGCGGGACCGCGGTGGTCGCCTCCGCCGTCGGCGGGATCCCGGAGGTCGTTGACGATGGGGTCACCGGTCTGCTGGTGCCCTATGACGAGCAGGACCCCGACGGGTTTCAGCGGGGGCTGGCGTGGCGCGTCAACGAGCTGCTGGGTGATCCGGACCGGGTCGCCGCGATGGGCCGTGCCGGGCGTGCCCGGGCCGTGACCGAGTTCTCCTGGTCAGCGGTCGCCGAACGCACCGTGGAGGTCTACCAGCGGCTCCTGCTGTAATCCGCGTTTCCCCCAGAGGTTCCGAGATCATCTGCCAGGATGGAGGTGTGCTCCGAGCGCTCACCCGTTCCCGGCGAGCCAGGATGTTCACCCGGTTCGCCGCCGGCACGGCTGTCTCCACGGCTTGCGGCCAACTGGCTTTCGTACTGCTCTTCGGGGTCGTCGGCGCCACGGCCCTGGTCTCCGGCGCGGTGGCGATCGTGGCCGGGACGGTGCCGAACTTCCTCATCCACCGGTACTGGACATGGCGGCGTTGCGGCCCAGTGCGGCTGCGTGGCGAGCTGGCACCCTACCTTGCGGTGGTCACCGTCAACGGCCTGGTGGCTACGGCTATCGTCGTTGGCGTGGACCGGCTGATCGGCGGCAGCATCGACAGCCACGGTATGCGCACCGCTATCGTCGCAATCGTCTTCAATGCCAGCTTCCTGGTGCTCTTCGTGCTCAAGTTCGCGCTGCTCGACCGGGTGTTCGGTCGCAGCCGAGCCGAGCTTGCTGACGACGCCGTGCCGAGCGCTCCGGCGGCGCGATGACGCTGACCGTGGGTCAGCGCGGGGCCTCGGCGGATGCGCAGGCCAGTTCGATGAGGGTCCGGGTCGCGAACCCGGTGCCACCCGGGTTGACCTCGTCGTAGCAGTGCTCGGCACGGGCCGGACCGGCGATGTCCAGGTGTGCCCAGGGCAGCCCCGCGGTGAACTCCCGCAAGAACAACGCCGCCGTTATACCCCCGGGTCCAGGTGGACATTGCCGCAGGTCAGCGATGTCGGAACGGACCCCGTCGGCGTGGTCGGCGAGCAGCGGCATCGGCCACCAGATCTCACCGGTCGTCTCGCCGGCGGCGCGGATGCGCTCAGCGAGGTCGGGATGGGTGGCGAACAAACCACCGGTGCGCAGGCCGAGGGACACCTTCATCGCCCCGGTCAGCGTCGCCACGTCGACCAGGGTGGTGGGGTTGAGGATGCGCGCGGCGTGGGCCAGCGCGTCGGCGAGCACCAGGCGTCCCTCGGCGTCGGTGTTGGTCACTTCGGTAGTGGTGCCGCCAACGTGGCGCACCACGTCTCCCGGGCGAAACGCCGACCCGGACACGTGGTTCTCCGCGCAAGGCACCAGCCCGGTCACCCGAGTGGGCAGCTTCAGCTCACCGATCGCCAGCAACGCGCCGATCACTGCGGCGCCCCCGGACATGTCCGTGCGCATCAGGTGCATGCCCTCCGCTGCCTTGATCGAGATTCCCCCGGTGTCGAAGGTGATGCCCTTGCCAACGAGTACCAGGTGCCCTTCGACGGCATCTTGCGGCCACCAGGACAGCTCGAGCAGCCGCGGCGGCCGGGCCGAACCGCCGCCGACCGCGAGCACACCACCGAATCCGTGCGCGGCCAGCCATCGCTCGTCGCGCACGGTGGCCGTCAGACCGGGCACGGCAGCCGCCAACCGGGCTGCGGTCCTGGCGAGCCAGGCTGGGTCCTTGTGCCCGCTCGGGGTGTTGGCGAGGTCCCGGGCGAGCCCGGTCGCCCGCCCCAGCACCTGCGCCCTGGCGACCGCCTCGATCATCGGTTCGGACCCGTTGGGTGGCGCGATCAGCCGCACGGTTCGCAACCGCCGCGGTAGGTCGCGGCCGGTGACCTGGTAGCGGTGCGAGCCGACCACGCACCCCAGGGTCAGCGCTGCCGCCTCGTCGGCCGTCGTGCCGGGCGGCAGGTGCACCTGCACCGTGCGCCGCCCGGCCGCTCCCTCCTCCGCTGTGCCCGCCGAGGCAGCCCGGACCAGCGCGGCACCGGCGGCCCGCCAGTGCCGCGCGCTGCCCTGCCCAGTGCCCACCAGCCACCCGTGATCGGGCTGCCGCTTCGCCAGCGGCACCACCTGCACCGAGCCCGCGCTTGCGCTCACCCGGTGCTGGACCAGCCACTGCTCGTCCACCCCGAGCACGTCAGCACCTGGGCCCAAGATCGGTGAATCGTCCACTGTGCACTGTCCAGACCGCGACTGCCCGGGCGGCGGGTGGCTGAGTTGGGACTGTCCGATGAGGACGGCATCAGCCGCACCGGATACGCGCCGCGCCGCCGCCAGCACCTCGACCACGGGGGTAGGGACATTCGGTGTCGCGGGCACTTGTCACTCCGGATCAGTTCGTGGCGATGCCCCGATGCGCCTGACTGTGGGGCCGGGGCCGCAAGACAACGGACGCCGAACACTGGGCGCTGCGCAGTAGGCCCGTGCAGTGGGCCCCATGCAGTGGGCCCCGTGCAGGGGACCCTGGGCCAGGGGGTCTGTCACTCCACGACGGCTCGCAATGCCTCGCCAAGCTCACCTGCCTCGGCCGCCGACATCTCGACGACAAGCCGCCCGCCCCCCTCCAGGGGGACGCGCATCACTATGCCCCGTCCCTCCTTCGTCACTTCGAGGGGACCGTCGCCGGTCCGGGGCTTCATGGCCGCCATATCGTGCTCCCTCCGTGCATCCGTCACCGCGGGTGGCCACGCGCGACACCGGTGACCCCCTGCATTCTCCCTTATCGGCTTCGACGCACGAAAACCAACCGATGATCTCGGGTGTGTCCACCTGGGACGGCGTATCGTGCAGCGCGGATCTCACCCGGTCGTGCGGCGCCGGAAGCAGCCGGCCAGGTGATCGTCGACCATCCCGGTGGCCTGCATCAGTGCGTGGCAGGTGACGGGGCCGAGGTAGGTGAAGCCCCGGCCTCGCAGGTTGCGGGCCATCGCCTCGGACTCGCGGGTGCGGGCGGGAACGTCGGCCACGGTGCGCGGCGCGGACCCTGGGGCGACGTCCGGAGCGAACGACCACAACAGGGCGTCCAGGTCCACGTCCAGCTCGGTGGCCGCCCTGGCGTTGCGCACCGTCGCCTCGATCTTGGCGCGATTGCGGATGATGCCTGCGTCGGTGAGCAGCCGCGCCACGTCCTCATCGGTGAATGCGGCGACTACCGCTGGGTCGAAGCCGGCGAAGGCGCGCCGGAAGGCGTCCCGCTTGCGCAGGACCGTCAGCCACGACAGACCCGACTGGAACGCCTCCAGGCTCAGCCGCTCGAACAGAGCGACCTGGCCATGCACCGGAACCCCCCATTCGGTGTCGTGGTAGACGAGGTAGTCCGGCGCGGAGAGCGCCCAGGGGCAGCGGGAGCGGCCGTCCTGGCCGGGCTCTGGGCCTAGTGGACTCATCACGCTTTCCGGAGTTCTCGCGATCACCTGGCGTAGGTCTGGCAGAAATCGGCGAAGCGGTCCATCGAGCGCTGCAGACCCCAGCCGAAGAGGGGACGGACCAGCGGCCAGCCCAGCCGGCCCAGCGCTCCCAGCGGCAGCTCCAGCCGCTCGGTCCACTCGAAGGTGGCGGCGTCGGGCCCGCGTGGCTGCACGGCGAAAATTCCGGTTCCGCGCACCAGCCATCCGATGTGCTGCACCTCGCAGCGGGACGGCGGGTCCCACACAGCGATCCGCATGCTGTCGGTGATCCCGTACTCGCCCAGCCCAGTGATGGCCTCGACTTCCGAGCCGACCGAGCGGCCGTCGCCACGCCGGACCCGCACGGTGGTGGCAAGGATCCACTCACCCTGACGCGCCCAGTCGGTGGCGGCGGTGAACACCGTCTCCGATGGCGCGTTGACATCGACCCGCACGGTCAGCCTCACGGGCGCCCCTCCAGCTCCGCCACCCGGGCCCGCAGCGCGTCGAGCTCTGCGGCGGCTCGCTGCAGCGTCCAGTCCACTTCCGACATGCGGTACCCGCGCACCACCTGGGCGAAGCGCACCGCCCGGACATCGTCGCCGACGAGCGGTCCGTCCGGGAGCCAGGTCGGCGTGGCATCCGGCGGCAGTGCAGGCAGCTCCTCGCCCCGGCCGAAGACCAGCGAGGCGAGCAGGAACATCGCCGCGGCCACCACCACCGCAACGACGAGGTAGATCAGCACCGTGCCCACACGGGTGATCGTGGCACGTTGGTGGCTCTTCAAGGACGGCCAACCCCCCGGTTGGCCGTCCTTGAAGAGCCACCAACTCAGGCTGAGCGCGCGGCGAGCACGTCGCGCATCGGTGGCCGGTCGGCCACCAGCACCCCGCTCTCGGTGGGCATGAAGCGCGCGCCGAGCTGCACGAACTGGGTGATGCCCTCCGAACCGGGGACCTCGGGCACCCCGCAGCGGGGCAACGCGGCGCCGAGGATCTGCCGGGACATCACGCCGAGCTCGAGCAAGGAGCGGTTTCGATGCTTGCGCACGCCGAGGTTCACTTGAGCCAGCCCGTCCAGCCCGTGACCGGTGTGCACGTCGAGCAACAACCCGATCTCCACCCCGTAGCCGGCGGCGAAGGGCACCGACTCCAGGAACTCGCGACGGGCCGCGTACTCGCCCCCCAGTGGCTGCACCACACCGGCCAGCTCGGGCCGCAGTGCACTGAGCAATGGCCGGGCCAGCAGCTCGGTGACCCGGCCACCACCGGTACCCACCTCGACGCTCTCCATCCGCAGCGGTCGCCGGTAGAAGCCCTTGACCAGCTGGATCCGGCGTCCGGTGCTCCGCCGCTGGCCCAGCAGCAACGGCCCCAGCAGCGCGGGGACGAACCCGGAGTCGAAGTCGACCAGGTCGGAGTCGATGAAGACCAGCAGATCGCCCGAGGTGGCCGCCAAGGAGCGCCAGAGCACTTCGCCCTTGCCCGGCCACGGCTCCAGCTCAGGGAGCACATCGCTGCGGTGCACCACCCGAGCGCCAGCCAGGTGAGCCACCTCGACCGTCCGATCGGTGGAGCCGGAGTCCATCACCACCAACTCGTCGACCAACCCGCCAACCAACGGTCGTAGCGCACGGACCAACGCGCCCACCGTCGCCTCTTCGTTCAGCGCGGGCAGCACCACGCTGACGGTCCGGCCCTGCTTGGCCGCGACGAGCGCATCGACGGTCCACGGCACGCTCTGCACGGTGGCCTCGCCGAACCACCTCCGGGTCTGCGGCAGCAGTGCAGGGGTCCTCATGCCGATGTCCGCGTGCCGACGATCGGGTCCACTGTCTCCAGAACCCGGCGAGGAATATCGCTCAGGATGGCCCCCTTCGTTAGGTACACCGAGCCGCCCACATATCGTTGACAATGTTGGCGCTCAGCTCGTGGCGCGCTTCGCGATCAAGGGCTGCTTTTTTCCCATCACGACACTCACCATATCGATAGCTCGCCGGGCCTCCTTGACATTGTGAACACGGAACACGCGAACCCCCATCCAGGCGCACAGCGAAATCACCGCCAACGTCCCCTCCAGCCGCTCCGTCACCGGCAGTCCTAGGGATTCCCCAATGAAGTCCTTGTTCGAGACGGCGACCAGAACGGGCCATCCGACTCCAACGATCTCATCGATTCGACGGGTCACCTCAAGAGAGTGGCGTGTGTTTTTGGCAAAGTCGTGACCGGGGTCGACGAGAATCGACTCCTCGGCCACACCGAGGCGCACAGCTCGATCCGTCAACTCAGACAGGCGCGACTTGACGTCCAACACGACATCCGCGTAGTACAGACCGCGCGCCTCGATCCTGGGCTCCAACGTGCCCACATGAGTACAGACCAGACCGCAGCCGTAGTGCGCCGCAACCTTGGCCAGGTTCGGATCGTAGCCACCCCAGGCATCATTGATGACATCGGCGCCAGCTTCGGCGCTCGACGCTGCCACCTCACTTCGCCAGGTGTCGACGCTGATCACGATCCTCGGGTGTGATCTGCGGATTTCAGTGATGAGCGGGACAACACGCTCGATCTCCTCACGGACCGGTACATTCGGTCCGGGCGCAGCTTTCACTCCACCGATGTCTACTATATCCGCTCCGTCGGCGACCGCCGCATCGACGGCCCTCAATGCATTCGACAAAGAATAGTGCCTACCTTTGTCGTAAAAAGAATCGGGAGTTCGATTGATCACCGCCATCACCAGCAATCGCTGAGCTGGGAAGTCATGGCACCCAAGCCTCATCAGGAGGCGGCCCGGCCGGTCAGGTAGCGGCGCAGCACCTCGGTGCAGGAGGTGATCATGTCGGTGTGCACATGCTCGTCCCGAGTATGGGCAAGATTGGGGTCGCCGGGCCCGTAGTTCAGCGCGGGGATCCCCAGCGCGGCGAAACGGGACACGTCGGTCCAGCCGTACTTCGCCACCGGAGCCGCCCCGCTGGCGGCCAGGAACTCCTTCGCCGCCGGAGCGTCCAGGCCCGGTAAAGCTCCGCTCGCGCCCTCGATGAACTCGACGTCGAACCCGCCCAACACCCCGCGGACATGCGCTTCGGCGTCGGACAGCGAACGATCCGGTGCGAAGCGGAAGTTGACCACCACGTCGCAGGCGTCGGGCACCACGTTTCCGGCGACCCCGCCCGAGATGCCCACCGCCTGCATCCCCTCCCGGTAGGTGCACCCATCGATCTCGACGGTGCGCGGGACGTAGACGGCGAGCCGGGCCAGCACCTCGCCGGCGACGTGGATCGCGTTGGACCCCAGCCACGAACGTGCACTGTGCGCCCGGCGACCGTGCGTGCGCACATCGACCCGCAGGGTGCCCTGGCAGCCCGCCTCGACCAGACCGCGGGTGGGCTCACCCAGTATCGCCAGATCTGCGGCCAGCCACTCCGGATGCTCCCGTTCGATCCGGCCCAGCCCGTTGCGGGCCGCCTCGATCTCCTCGCAGTCGTAGAGCACCACGGTCAGGTCGTGCGCCGGCTCGGGCACGGTGGCCGCGAGGTGCAGGATCATCGCGTCGCCGGCTTTCATGTCCGATGTGCCACAGCCGTAGAGCAGGCTGCCGTCGCGCCGGCTGGGCAGGTTGCCGGCGATCGGCACGGTGTCCAGGTGCCCGGCCAGTAGCACCCGCTGCGGTCGGCCCAGGTCGGTGCGGGCCAGCACGGTGTGGCCGGATCGCAGCGACCGCAGGTGGGGGGCCTGCGCGGCCAGCGCCGCAGCCACCGTATCGGCCAGCGCCGCCTCCTCCCCCGACACGCTGGGCACATCCACCAGCGCGGCGGTCAGCTCTACCGGGTCAGCAGTCAGGTCCAGATCCACGGGTACGACGGTAGCGCCCGCGAGGCACTACCGTGACACGTCGTGAACCAAGATTCCGCGCACGGCCTGGGGCTGGCCACTCTCACCACGGACGGAACGGTGCTCGACACCTGGTTCCCGAGCCCGGTGCTGGGCCTGCCGCCGGGCTCCCAGCAAGAGAGCACAGTGCGGGTACCCCACGAGCAGGTACCAGCGGAGTTCGCCGCGCTGCTCGGACCGGACCCGGCGCGCGGTGTCGAGTCGGTGGTGGTGCGCACCACGGTGCCGGACCTGCACGACCCGCCGGTCGACGCGCACGACGTCTATCTCCGCCTGCACCTGCTGTCGCACCGGCTGGTGACCCCGCGCAGCATCAACCTCGACGGTGTCTTCGGGCTGCTGTCCAACGTGGTGTGGACCAGTTTCGGGCCGTGCCCGGTGGAGGGCTTCGAGGCCACCCGGCTGCGGATGCGCCAGCTCGGCCCGGTCACCGTGCACGGCGTGGACAAGTTCCCCCGGATGGTCGACTACGTGGTGCCCACCGGAGTGCGGATCGGCGATGCGGACCGGGTGCGGCTGGGCGCCCACCTGGCCGCCGGCACCACCGTCATGCACGAGGGATTCGTCAACTTCAACGCCGGCACGCTGGGTACCTCGATGGTGGAGGGCCGGATCTCCGCCGGGGTGGTCCTGGGTGCGGACTCTGACCTTGGCGGCGGCGCCTCGATCATGGGGACGCTGTCGGGCGGCGGCAAGGAACAGATCTCCGTCGGCCGGCGCTGCCTGGTCGGCGCCAACGCCGGGATCGGGATCTCCCTGGGCGACGACTGCGTGGTGGAGGCCGGCCTGTACGTCACCGCAGGGACCAAGGTGACGCTGCCGGACGGCTCGGTAATCAAGGCCCGCGAGCTGTCCGGCGCCGACGGGGTGCTGTTCCGCCGGGACTCGATCACCGGCGCCGTGCACGCCGTCCACCGTGCGGGCAAGGCCGGCATCGACCTCAACGCCGCCCTGCACGCTAACGATTGACCCGCTGACCAGCACAGACCGTGATTCACTACCATCTAGCGCCGTGAGCGTTGCTACTTGTACCAGCCGGAGGACCGCCTCTTTGATCGACCTCGGGAACCCAGTCGTCTCCCAGCCGAACGACCCGACCTTGCACCAGCTGCGGGCCGCGATCGACACCCGGCTGCGTGCCCTCCTCGCGCACGACCCCGGCACCCGAGCGGGTGAGGACCCCGAGGAGCTGCACCAGATGCGGGTCGCGGTGCGCCGGATGCGGGCCGCGCTCAAGGCCGCCCGGCCGCTGCTGGAGCGGTCTTGGGCCGACGGCCTGCGCGCCGAACTGGGCTGGCTGGGCCGCGCGCTGGGTCCGGTCCGGGATGCCGACGTCCTCATCGAGCGACTCCGCAACCGGGCATCGGCGTTCCAGGACAACAGTCGCGAGGCGGTGGAGACCCTGATCGAGGCGCTGGTGTCCGACCGGGAGGCCGCCCGCACGGTGATGCTCGCCGTGCTGGACAGTGACCGCTACACCGCGTTGCTGCGCCGGCTCGCGACGTCGGTGTCCGAGCCGTTGCCCACCGCTGCCGGCTCGGTCTTCAGCCCCGCGCTGGTGGAGCTGGTCCGCGCCGAGTACCGCAGGCTGTGCAAGGCCGTGCGCCGGGCCGGCGACGACCCACCCGACGAGGTGCTGCACGCACTGCGGATCCAAGGCAAGCGGCTGCGCTACACCGGAGAGCTGGTCGGCCCCGCCGGGGGGAAGCCGGTGCGCAAGCTGGTGGAGTCGACCGTGGCACTGCAGGACGTGCTCGGCGAGCACCAGGACGCCTGCGTAGCCGGGCACCGGGTGGTGCAGCTACTGGATCGTCTCGGCGACGTCGTCGACCTGGAGGTCGCCTTCGTCGCCGGGCGGCTGGTGGAGCGGGAAGAGGTCAACCGCGTCGCCACGCGGCGGGCGTGGCCAGCCGCGTGGCAGCAGGTCCAGTACCGAGCGCAGTCCCTGTACCCCCCTCAACCGGTGAGCTGAGCCAGCCGCTGCACCGCGGCGTCGACCCGCTCGTCGGTCGCGGTCAGCCCGACCCGGACGTGCCGTGTGCCGGAGGGTCCGTAGAAGTCGCCGGGGGCGACCAGCACGCCGATCTCGGCCAACCGGGCCACGGTGACCCGGCTCGGCTCGTCCGCTGTGCACCACAGGTACAGCCCGCCCTCGGAGTGCTGTACCCGCAGCCCGGCTGCCTCCAGCGCGGGCCGGAGCAGCTCGCGGCGGCGGGCGTACCGGTCACGCTGCGCCACCATGTGCGCGTCGTCGGACAGCGCGGCGACCATCGCCTGCTGCACCGGCCGGGGGACGATCATCCCGGCGTGCCTGCGTACCTCAAGCAGGGACCTGACCAGCTCAGGGTCACCGGCCACGAAACCAGCGCGGTAGCCGGCCAGATTGGATGACTTGGAAAGCGAGTGCACCGCCAGCACGCCGCGGTGGTCCCCGTCACACACCTGAGCATGGAGCGCCGAGACGGGTCGGGCCGCCCAACCGAGTGCGAGGTAGCACTCGTCGGAGGCCACCACGGCACCGATCTCCCTGGCCTGGCGCACTGCGGCGGCCAGCACCCCCGCTGGCGCGACGGAGCCGGTGGGGTTGGCCGGCGAGTTCAGCCAGCGCAGCCGGGTGCCCGGCGCAGCCGGTTCACCGTCGGCGAGTCGTATCGCGGTGGCGCCGGCCAGCCGCACGCCTACCTCATAGGTGGGATAGGCCAGTTCCGGCAGCGCGACGACATCACCGGGGCCGAGCCCGAGCAGCGTCGGCAACCAGGCCACCAGCTCCTTGGAGCCCACGGTGGGCAGCACCGCCTCTGCTGGCACACCGGTCACGCCGTACCGCCGCTGCAGGGCAGCGACGGCGGCCTCGCGAAGCTCTGGTGTGCCGTGGGCGGCCGGGTATCCGGGCAGCGCCGACACCGACTGCAGTGCGGCGCGCACCACGTCGGGCACGGGGTCCACCGGGGTGCCAACGGACAGGTCAACAGCACCACCTGGGTGCTGCGCCGCGCAACGGGCCGCACCCTCGAGGCTGTCCCAGGGGAAGTCGGGGAGATCCAGGCGCGCCGCGCCCTGGGTCACTCCTCGCCCTGTGGCGGCAGCTCGGCGACCAGCGGCGGGTCGAAGGCGACGTCGCCGACCTTCGACGCTCCCCCGGGGGAACCCAGCTCTACGAAGAAGTCGGCGTTGGCCTTGGTGTAGTCCCTCCACTGCTCGGGGACGTCGTCCTCGTAGTAGATGGCCTCCACCGGGCAGACGGGCTCGCAGGCACCGCAGTCGACGCACTCATCGGGTTGGATGTACAGCATCCGGCCGCCCACGTAGATGCAGTCCACGGGGCATTCCTCGATGCACGATCTGTCCATGACGTCCACGCAGGGCTCTGCGATCACATAAGTCACGGGGGCTCTCCTGCTCCTCACTCGCGGTACCCGAACGGCCCGTCTACCTGCACAGTATCTCCGGTCCCGGCAGACCGACCAACCAGCCACCCGTGAGTGGCGATGCGAGTTATCACTCGCATCGCCAATCACGGGCGCGCGAGCGCCTGGCCAAGCACGACCGCGGCGGGAAT
>DATDHI010000165.1:0-1537 GCA_036521655.1 Pseudonocardiaceae bacterium
GTCCAGCACCCAGACCCGCGCGGCGTGTCGCCCCGACGAGCAGGCGCACCCAGCTACGGGATCACCGAATACTTACCCTGCGCTGGAGGTCTGGCACGGGCGCGAAGAACCCATGAAGTGCCGAAACCAATCACGTAAACGGCACTTCCATCGGGCCGCAGTTTGTGGGTGACGGTGTCTCGAGGCGCACCCTCCATGCCGAGCCGGAGCCGCTGGCCAGCATCGAGTGCACCCGGACCCCCAGTTCCCATAAAAGGATCTTCGCGTGCCTCAAAGCCGGCGGACGAACAGTCGCTCCGGCTCTGAGGGATCCGTGCGGATGTGGATAGGCAGACCTAGCCGACTCAGGTCGATGTGCTGGCCCTCGTCGAGCACGGTGAAGCCCTGGCGGGAGTAGTACCTCCCCAGGCCCGACCCGGTCGGGAACTGGCCGTAGACCAGGCAGTACCCCAGTTGCCGATAGATTGCGACGCTGCGCCGGATCAGCGTCTCACCGATCCCCATGCCGCGGGCGTCCTCGGCGACGGCGACAGCCCGGATCTTGGCGACCTTCGCCGCGCCCAGCACAGCGTTCAGCACAGGTACGCCCCCTTCGACCCCATCAGCCAAGACATTGGTGGGCGGAACAGCCTGCAACACCCCACCCAGGGATCCGTCGCGATCTTCCGCAACCAGCACCAAGACCAGCCCGGGCATGGCGTCGTCAGGGTTGCCAGCGGCTGCGGCCTCAACCAGCGGACGCAGCATGTCATGGGGGCCGTGGTCCAGACCCCGTAACAAGGTAGATGCCACGGTTCCCGCCTTGATCACTGCACCGACCGCGGGGTCCAAAGATATGTCAGCCAGCGCGAGAAGCCCAGTCACTCGGTCGGTATCACCAGGGCGGGCAAGCCGGACACGACTACCACCTGGCCCGGCCCACCCCGTGACAAGCCGGTCGGCGGTAGCGGGCAGAACCCGAACACGCTTGTTCTTCGCCACGCGTTGTCCTCACCATCAGACCCCACCAGCCGTAGGTCCGCCTTGGCACACCAGGCCTTGCCGCAGTGCGCCTCGCCACCGAACATCCGGCAGGTTACGCGGAACGTCGCTCGACCGGACGTCACCCAGCCACGATCACCAATGAGAGAGCCGGCCCTGTCTGGTGGCGCCACGTCCGCCCCCCCGCGACCAGACCGCGGGTACGTCATCGCAGTGCGGATAAGGCCAGCTTCGAGACTCCTGACGCAGCCCGAAGATGCCTCGAACTCGCGGCCCGGGTGCCCGGCCAACCGTTCCCGGTCATTCCTCGCACTGTGGCTCTCATACCAAGACGGCTTCGGCGAACACGCGGCGACCAACGCGAAATTGATCACATGGCACTTGGTCGCCGGAAATTTCACGACACCCCATGCCGCCTTGGTCAACCGCCCCAGCAGCCCACCCTCTCCGGTCAGCTTCAGGCCCTCGGCCCGCGCCCGGTCGACCAGCTGCCGAACCAGCTGCTCATCCGAGCTCTCCGCCGGCTCGGCCGACATGCCCATCGTCACAGCAGTCA
>DATDHI010000166.1:0-5053 GCA_036521655.1 Pseudonocardiaceae bacterium
CAAGACACACCTATTGGACTGGCATCCCACAGCCGGGTCTGTCAAGTGAACGGTGTAACTGATTTTTGTGGTTCTACGTGCAGGCGGCGGACAGGCGTCCGTCGAAGGTGATCTCGAAGGCGTTGAGGGCGGCTTTCGGGCGGTTGGACCAGCGTTGCTGTCCGGTGCCGGTGGGGTCCAGGCTCATGATCGCGAGGTAGACGCACTTCAGTGCGGCCGCCTCGGTGGGGAAGTGGCCCCGGGCGTTGACCGCGCGCCGGATCCGGGCGTTGATCGACTCGATCGCGTTCGTCGTACAAATGATCTTGCGGATTTCCTGGTCAAACCGGAGGAAGGGCACGAACTCCGCCCACGCGTTCGTCCACAGCCGGATGATCGCGGGATATCTCTTCTCCCACTTCTCACTGAATTCGGCGAAAGCATCCAGCGCGGCCTGCTCCGACGGCGCCGTGTACATTAGCCTGAGATCCTTCGCGATCGCCGCCCAGTCTTTCTTCGAGGCGTATTTGAATGAATTGCGCAGTAGATGCACGACGCATGTTTGCACAATGGTCTGGGGCCACACGGTCGTGATGGCCTCGGGCAGGCCTTTCAGGCCGTCGCAGACCATGATCAGGCAGTCCTGGGTGCCCCGGTTCTTGATCTCGGTCAGGACGCGTATCCAGTACTTCGCGGAAGCGCACAGGTTCGGGCGAAGGTGTGCGTGGTGGTGGCTGAACTGTCACATGTTTGGCAGGCGGGTGGGGTCGACGTGGTCGGCGAGGTAGGCGGCGACGGCTTCGTTGGTCATGCCGTATGCGGCGGCGACGAGTTTGACGTCGGTGGTGGTGAGGAGGCTGGTCAGTCTGGTGGAGCGCAGGATGCGGGGTTGGATGCCGGCCGGGTCGAGGGTGTGTTTGATGTAGCCGTCGGAGGTGGGAGCCCGGGTGGCTTTGGTCTGCATGGTGATCAGCAGGTGCGGATTGCCGCTGCGCAGGGTGTGACGGTGGGTAATGCAGCGTTCGAGTGCTGTCCAGGTCCAGGGGTCCAGCGGTGTGGGGTGGGGTCGGCGGCCGAGCCGGACGGTCCGGCTGGTGTGGTCGATCGCGTCGTCGGTGAGGTGCTGGAGCTCGGTGGTGGTTGCCCCGTGCAGCAGGGCGAGCAGACCGATTAGTGCTTCGTGAGGGTGGACGCTGGGGTCGGCGCTCCAGCGCCGGAATAGTGATCGCTGCCGTTCCAGGGTGAGCGTGGGGCCGCGAAAACCCCGTGGTTGCGGCGCGGCCAGGGTGCGGGTGGGGTCAATGAGGAGCAGCCGGCGGCGGGTGGCGAAAGCGAAGAACTGCCGCAGTCCGGCCAGGTAGGAGGAACGCCGGGGTGATCGGTTCTGAAGGAATGCTTCGATGTCGCTGACCTCGACGGTGGCCCAGTCGGTTTTGCCGCGGGAGGAGACGAGGAAGCGGGCCAGGTCTCGGACGGCGCTCAGGCGGGCATCGAGGGTGGCGGGCTTGCGGGGATGGGTACCGGCTTTCCGGGCTCGTTGCTGGGTGGTGAGCAGGTGCTCGGCGAAGGCGGTCGCGGCGGGTCGCAGAGGTTGCGGCACGGCATCGACGCGGCGTTGCCGCCGCTGGACGGCCTGGTGCTCCCCGCGGTCACTCGGCAGCGCACGCTGGGTGCTGGTGAAGAAATCTTCCAGCGCACGCCCCAGCCGGGGCGCGGTGCTCAGGGCGCGTTCGAGGAGCGCTTGCGGGTGGCGCGGGGTGTCGCTGGTTAGCAGCTGTCCGAGGTGGGTGAGCATGGCGCAGGCGTGCCGGGGATGGTGCCGTGGTGTCAGGTAGGAGGCGAACTCGGCCAGCCACGGTGGAGGGTCCTGCAGTGCCGCGGCGAGGTTGGTGGCGCGTACCAGCGGCCGGTGGGGGGAGCGGTCCCAGCAGCGGCGGCACCGTCTGGCACCGGTTAACCGGGTGATCTGCCCGCAGTCGAGGCAGGCCGCGTCCGGATTAGGGGGCCGGCCGGGGCGTGAGCAGGGTCCGCACCAGCCCGTCGATGCCTGCGGGATGCCGCGCTTGCCGCAGCGTGGGCAGTCGGTTTTCCGCGCCTCATGCCGGGCGCGGCGATGACACTGACCGCACAGGTCACGGTCTTTGAGCAGCACCGGGGCATCACAATCACGGCAGGTGCGGGAGCAGGTCGCGCACCTTGCCGGTGTCGCGGTTCAGCGCCTTGTCCTGGCCGCAGCGGGGGCACGGCTGCTTGAGGGGCGCGTGCTGGGCAGCCCAGTGGCAGCGTGCGCACAGATCCCGGCCGGCTCGCGCGATGCCGCGCCCGCACCGAACACAGTCACCAATCCGCACCGTCATCCTGCTGCCCTGGTCATATGGGGGGCATCGACCGGCCCCGCGCCGAACTGGGTGCCGGGCCCCTGCCCGTGAGAGCCTCGGTGGCCGGTGGTGTCGTGGCCGCTGGCCGCTCGGGGGGAGTGGTGTTGATGTCGAACAGGTCGTTGGGGGTGCACTCCAGTGCGGTGCACAAGGCGACCAAGGTGGACAGCTTGATCTGGTGGGGCTCTTTGGTCAGCAGCGCTGAGACCGATGCCGAGGACAACTCCAGCCCAGCCCGCTCCGCGAGCAGTCGCCTTAGCTGGACACCGGTCCACACTTTCCGCTGGGCCGCTGCCATGCGGAGTTTCCAGCTGATTCGCATCCCTTACTCCTGCCCGGCCAGCTCGCTCACCGTCGCTGAGATCACACGCCGGTAGGCGTCCTCGATGAAGGTTTCCGACGGGCGGACATACCGCATCGTCGAGCTCACCGTCCAGCGCCCGAGCAGCTGCTGGATCGCTACCAGGTCCACCCCGCGCTCGTAATTGTGGGTCGCGCACGCCCGCCGTAATCCGTGCGGGCTGAACCACTCAGATCGCGGCCGCCCCTCGAGGCTCATCAAGTGCCGTAGCCGGTTCCGGATCGTTCCCGCGGCCATCCGGCCGCCGGATTCGTCGCAGAACAACACCTCCGAGTCCGGAAACCGGCCACGGACATCATCAAGGAACCAGCGCAGCACCAGATCCAGGTCATCGAGCATAGGAACCCACCGTGGCCGGGGCCCGGATGTCTTGGCGCCCTTGCCGAAGCGGACATGGCAGTTTCCCGAACGGCCCCCGGCCGAACTGCGCGTCCGGCTTATCGAGCATGACCACCTCCTCGGCGCGCAGGCCGGCGTGATACAAGCTGCGATACAGGGCGTAATCCCGCGCGGCCGGACCGTACTTGCGGGCAGTCGCGATCCGCCCTTTGAGGAAGTCGAAGAACCCGCTCACCCGCTCCGGCAGCGGTGGCGGATCAGCCGCCGGACTGTCCTCACCGACATGCCGGGCAGCGTTGAACTCATCGACCGGGCACACCAGGCGCACCCCGAACGCCGCCTCGATCTCGGCGGCCTTGCGCACCTCCAGAAATCGGTGGAACCCCTTAAACACCTGCACATAGTTCCGCCGGGTCGACACGGCCCGGCCCGCGCAGGCCAACGCCCCCCCAACCCGGTCGACATCATCCGTGGTGACTTCCCACACCGGGCGCCCCAGCGCCTCCAGCATCCGCCCGAGCACACCAACGTCATTATCAATCGTGGAACTGGAAAAGCCCCGCACAGTCCAGGACGCCACGAACGCCTTCACACACCCGGCCTGGAACCGCTCCGGATCGATGACCTCTGGCCTGGCCACCACCTCACCCGCGATGACCCGCAGCCGACCGTCCCCCACGCGCACACCTTCCTCGCACTCAACTTCCCAAGGCAGCGCCTAACAAATCAGCTACCAACCTCGAAAATCAAGGAAGACACGCAGACGGGAAAACCTCAGGCAGCAGCACGGATCCACCCCAGCGAACATGTGCCCGTCCCAAAACCCTCCCCGTCACCATGCTCACCAGCCCATCACCCCAGGATGTCCCGGGTTCCCTCGACCGTGACCGCCAGCGCGACATAGATCGGCCGGTTCGCCACACTGCCGTCGCGGATCTTGACGTTCACCGCATCGATGAAGATCACCGGGTACACCGGGTCCAGCGGCCGACTCTGCCACGCCGCCATCCCTCCACCACCCGGTCGGTGATAGTCGAAATAGTCTGCTTCGACACGTCCGCGCCGTAAATCTCCGTCAAGTGCGCGGAGATCTCACCATGAGTCAACCCCTTCGCCGACAACGAGATCACCAGATCATCGATACTGGACAGCCGCCGTTGGCGCTTCGCCACGATCACCGGCTCAAACGAGGACTCCCGATCCCGCGGCACCCCGATCTCCACCGACCCCGCCTCGGTCACGATCGTTTTCGACCGCGTCCCATTACGGGAGTTCCCACCATTCCAGCCGGCCGGATCATACTTGCCATAACCCAAATGATCATCCATCTCGCCCTCCAGGGCGGACTCGAACACCACCTTCGTCAACCGGGCCAACAAGCCACCCTCCCCGGTCAGCTTCAAGCCCTCACCCCCGCGCCCGCGCGGTCAGCTGCCGCACCAGCGCCTCGTCCACGCCGCCCACCGACCCGGCCGACACATCCATCGCCACCACAGTCACAGGTGCCTCTTCCATCTCAGGAGTTACACCGTTGATCTTACAGTCCCTCCCCTTCAGAGGGGCGGCGAGTCGGGCGAGGTGTTCATCCAGGGCGCGCAGGGCGCGGGGTTGATGGGGCGGGCTGCGGCGGCGCGGAATGCGTGTAGGCGGGTGGCGCCGGTTGCGTATGTGGTGCGGTGTAGCAGGTCGGCGGCGGTGATGGCATGGCGGCATGCATCGGGGAGGTTGCCTGCGTGCAGCTCGGTCATGGCGAAATCGGTAAGTGCGAGGATGCGGGCGCGACGGGCGGTGGGCGGGAGTTGATCGAGCGCGGCCCGGGCTGCGGCGTGGTGACCGGCTTGAAGATGAACGTGGCCGGCCGCGGCAGCCAGGTGGGCGGGACCGTGATCGAACAGTAACAGCGAACGCGTGGCCCGTTGAGAGGTCGTGGGCTCGGCGCGGTGCAGGGCATCAACGGCGGCGATGTGATCGCCTGAATCGGCGTGGATGGTGGCCC
>DATDHI010000167.1:0-2390 GCA_036521655.1 Pseudonocardiaceae bacterium
GTGTTGCGTTGCTGCCCTGGGCGATGACATGTGGCGCGACGAGGCCAGGTGTGGAGTTGTCGTTTCCGAAGATGCCGATGGTCGTGACGGAGCTGGTAGGCGCGAATGGGTTGAGTACCGCCGCGGCGAGACGCCGGTGTACCTCGCCGCAGTAGACGCTGGAGAGGTATTACCCGCTGGCCAGCACAGGCCCGGGGCCGGTCATGTCGCTGCAGATGCCCCAGGAGCCGAATAACGGAAAGAGATTGACGCGTGTGCCGATCGGGCCTGCGTCGTAGATCCAGTCCAGACACCCCATGCCCGTAGAAGTCAAGCAGCGGCTTGTTGATCTTGTTGGTGGTGTGCCCACGCGATGTCTTCGTCGTAGCGGGTGCGGGTCTTGAGGCAGCCGTGCAGGATGCCGACGAGGCGGTTGGACAGCTGGCGCAGCGCGGCGTGGTGGTTCGAGCCGCGGTCGCGAAGTGCGTCGTAGTAGGCGCGGGCGCCGGGTGAGCTGCTCAGCGCGCTGAAGGCCTGCTGGTGCAACGCGCCGGCGAGCCGGTCGTTGTGCACGAAGCGTGCCAGGACCGTCTTGCGTTTGCCCGACTGCTGGGTGATCGGGCTGGTGCCGGCGTAGTTCTTGCGTGCTTTCGCGCTGGCATAGCGGCCCGTGTCGTCACCGAACTCGCCGAGGACCCGGGCCGCCAGGATCTGCCCGAGGCCGGGTTGGCTCAGGTAGATCTCCGCGTCCCGGGCCTGCCCAAAACACGCCGCCACCTCCTGGTCCATGGCGCTGATTTGACCGTTGAACGCCTCGATGACCGCGACCAGGGAACGCACCGTCGCCGCGTAGGCCGCGGCCACCGCTGGCGGCTGGGTCAACTGCTCACTGCGCAGCGCGGCGACGATGGCGTCGGCTCTGGCCTCGAGCCCGCCGCGTCGGCCGGCCCGCTTCAGTTCGGCGAGGACCTGCGCGCGGGACAGCCGGGCGGCAGCCGCCGGGTCCGGCGCCTTGGCCAGCAGCCGCACCGTGTCCGGACCGGTCAAGTCAGCGAAAGCGAGCAGCGCGGCCGGGAAGAAGTCCAGCAGCGCCGCACGCAGCCGCAGCGCGTGTCGCTGCCGGTCCCAGATCAGCGTTTGATGCGCACGGGCCACCACCTTGACCGCCTGCGCCTGCGGCGTGTCACCGGCGATCACCCGCAGTTGATGCCGGTCGGTCCGCACCATGTCGGCCAGCGCGTGCGCGTCGCCGAGGTCGCTCTTGGCGCCGGAGGTGCCGTGCCGCTCGCGGTAGCGCGCCGCCTGCCGCGGATTGACCGCGTATACCGAGTAACCCGCCGCGACCAACGCCTGAACCCAGGGTCCCTTGTCGGTCTCGATACCGATCGCCACCTGCTCCGGCCCTGCCTCCTCGGGCAGATGCGCGCCAATCAGCTCGTGCAGTCGACTGATCCCCCCGATGCCTTCGGGCACCCGGACGCGCGCCAGCCGACGACCGTTCTCGTCCTGCACCTCCACATCGTGATGTTCTTCAGCCCAGTCGTCACCAATCAACAGCACCTGGCAAACCTCCTCTGAAACGGGGACCCGTTGCGTTCAGCAGCGTGGAGAAGAACCCCGCGACCTAATGGATCAGTGCTCAAACGGCACGACACCCCATCAGCAGTCTGTCCTCCTCACGACCAGCGGGGGCACTGTCTGGACCTAGGCATCGAAATGCCAGGTGGAGCGAGTGCTCATCCCGCCAGCCGCTACCGGACCCGAGTCTGCCCTGCGGCCTCCCCGGTAGCTCCCATTAGGTGGATCAGTTGCCTGATTACTGAGTCTGGTTGGTTCCAGCCGGTGCCGTTCTCGCGATCGAACCTGAAGTATATGCGGCAGGCAGCGGCGACGTGGCCAGACCCAATTGGCCAACAAGCTGTTGGCCAATTGCCGTGGGGACACGTCACGGTGTTGCTCGACCGGCTCGATAAGCAGGCTGAGCGGGACTGGTACGCCGCGGCGGCGGTAGAGCACGGGTGGTCTCGAAACGTTCTGCTCAACCAGATCAAGAACCGGCTGCAAGCCCGCGAGGGCGCGGCACCGTCCAACTTCGCGGCTCGACTCCCTCACGCCGATTCAGAGCTGGCCCGGCAGCTCACCCGCGACCCATACGTATTCGACTTCCTGGACCCCACTGAGGCGGCCAGCGAACGCGACCTCGAGCAGGGCCTGATGGAGCGTCTGCAGCGCACCTGTCGGAGTTCGGTCGCGGGTTCAGCTTCGTCGGCCGCTAGGTCCACTTCGACGTCGACGGCCAGGACTTCTTCATCGACCTGCTGTTCTTCCACGTCGAGCAGCTACGTCGTGGTCGAGCTCAAGATCGGCCGCTTCGAACCCGAGTACACCGGCCAACTCGGCTTCTACGTCTC
>DATDHI010000168.1:0-3924 GCA_036521655.1 Pseudonocardiaceae bacterium
TCGACATAACGCGCGAAGTACGGTGACGCGGCCCTGGAGTCGGATGGGGTGCCGTTGCGGTACTTGCCCGTGAGCACTCCCCGGGCCAGCGGCGCCCAGGGCAGCAGTCCCACCCCGTGGTAGGCCGACGCCGGCGCAAGCTCGCGTTCCACCCCCCGCTCCAGCAGCGAGTACTCCACCTGGGTGGACACCAGCGGCACGTCGGAGATGGCCTTGGCGGTGGCCAGTTGCCAGCCGGTGTAGTTGGACACCCCGGCGTAGCGGACCTTGCCCGAGCGCACCGCGTCGGTCACCGCGGACAGCGTCTCCTCCAGCGGAATCGATGGATCCCAGGCGTGCAGTTGCCACAGGTCGACGTGGTCAGTGCGAAGCCGGCGCAGCGACCCGTCCAGCGCCGCGAGCAGCGCGCCACGGGACGCGCCGCCGCCGAATGGCCCATCGTCGCGGCGAGCTGCCGCCTTGGTGGCGAGCACCACCTCGTCCCGGGGGATGACGTCGGCCAGCAGGCTACCCAGGATCCGCTCCGACTCGCCCTCGCAGTACACGTCGGCGGTGTCCACCAGCGTGCCACCGGCCTCGACGAATGCGACCAGCTGGGTGGCCGCCTCCTCGGCGTCGGTGTCGCGGCCCCAGGTCATGGTGCCCAGGGCCAGCCGAGACACCCGAAGTCCACTGCGGCCGAGATAACGCTGCTGCACGGGGGTGCACGCTAGCGGGTGCGTAGGGTGGCGGAGTGGGCACCGTGATCCTGCTGCGACATGGCCGGTCCACGGCGAACGTCGCGGGCGTGCTGGCCGGCCGCACCCCGGGGGTGGCGCTCGATGAGCAGGGTCAGGCCCAGGCCGCGACACTGGTCGAGCGCCTGGCACAGCTACCGCTGGCGGCGCTGGTGAGCTCCCCCCTGCAGCGGTGCCAGGAGACGGTGGTGCCGCTGGCCCAGGCGCGCGGGCTCGAGGTGACCTTCGACGACCGGTTCATTGAGGTGGACTACGGCGAGTGGACCGGGCGGGAGCTGCGCAAGCTGGGCCGGGAGCCGCTGTGGACGGTGGTGCAGGCGCACCCCTCGGCGGCGGTGTTCCCCGGCGGCGAGGGGCTGGCCGCGCTGCAGGCCCGCGCGGTGGCAGCGGTACGGGAGTGGGACGCCAAGCTGGTCGCCGAACGCAACCCACAGGTGATCTGGCTGGTCTGCACACACGGCGACATCATCAAAGCGGTGCTCGCCGACGCGCTGGGCATGCACCTGGACTCCTTCCAGCGAATCGTCGCCAACCCGTGCTCGATCAGCGTCGTCAGCTACAGCGAGACCCGGCCGTTCGTGCATCGGCTCAACGACTCCGGCGGGGACCTGGGCTCGCTGGTCCCGCCCAGGCGCCGGCGTCGGCGCCGGCCCTCCTCGGACGCCACGCCCGGCGGTTCAACTGGCACCTAACTGGTAGCTGCCCACGCCCCATGCCTGGCGACGCACAGTGCTCTAGTGTCGTTGGTGCCATGTCCCGTGTCATCCACGTCTTCCGCACCCCCGACCGGTTCGTCGCGGGTACCGTTGGCGAGCCCGGCGACCGAATGTTCTACCTGCAGGCGGTCGATGACGCCAAGGTGGTCAGCGTGCTGCTGGAGAAGGAGCAGGTCGCGGTCCTCGCCGACCGGCTGGCTGCGTTGCTCGACGAGGTGGCCCGGCGATTGGGGGCCGATGACCCGACCGGCTCCGAGGAGCCCCGCGTGGACGCCGAGCCGCTGCGCACGCCCGTCGAGCAGGAGTTCCGGGTCGGCACCATGGGGCTGGGCTGGGACTCCGAGTCACAGGCCATCGTCGTCGAACTGCTCGCGGTGACCGAGCAGGAGGTGGACGAGTCGGTGGTGCTCGACGACACCGAGGAGGGCCCGGACGCGGTGCGGGTGTTCCTGTCCCTCCCGCAGGCCCGCGCCTTCACCGTCCGTGCCGAGCGGGTGCTCTCCGCGGGGCGCAAGCCCTGCCCGTTGTGCGCGGAGCCGCTGGCACCGTCGGGGCACATCTGTCCCCGGCAGAACGGCTACCGTCGCCACGTCGAGGCCTGAGCGGGGGTCCGCAGGTGCTGCCCAGTGACCCGGCGGCGCTGCCGTTACTGCTCGAGGGCCGCATCGACGTATCCGGCCGGATCGTGGACGCGTCCAACGCCACCCTGTTCGGCACCGTGCACTGCAACGGGGTGAGCGCGGAGTGCGTCTACAAGCCGATCCGCGGGGAGCGCCCGCTGTGGGACTTCCCGGACGGCACCCTGGCCGGCCGCGAGGTGGCCAGCTGGCTGCTGTCCGAGGCCACCGGCTGGTCGCTGGTGCCGCCCACCGTGCTTCGTGCTGGGCCGCTGGGACCCGGCATGGTCCAGCTGTGGGTGGACACCGAGCACGAGCGCGATCTGGTGGACGTGGTGGCCCTCGACGCGGTGCCGACCGGCTGGCGTCGGGTGCTGCGGGCCCACGACCGCCACGGTGACCCGGCGCTGCTGGTGCACGCCGACACCGAAGGAGTGCGCCAGCTGGCTGTGCTGGACGTGCTGCTCAACAACGCCGACCGTAAGGGCGGGCATGTGCTCGCCGGGCTGGACGGTGGGGTGTACGGGGTGGATCACGGGATCTGCCTGCACCACGAGGACAAGCTGCGCACCGTGCTGTGGGGTTTCCTCGGCGAGCCGTTGCCGGCCGCGACACTGGATGTGCTGCGTCGGCTGCGCTGCGAGCTGGACGGCACGTTGGGCGTGGCGCTGGCCGAGCATCTGACCCGCATGGAGGTGCTGGCTGTCCAGGAACGGGCTGAGGGCTTGCTGGCCACCGAGACCTTCCCGGCTCCGAACGGGACGTGGCCGGCGATCCCGTGGCCGGCGTTTTGATCGCAGATCGACAGCCGTCCCGGCCGTGGCCCCGCTCCTTCGCCGGCCGGGTCACCACACCGCTGCCCGGCCCCGCGCAGTTCGTGCGGCTGCTCCGCGACGGTGGATTCACCGGCGGCGTCACTGACACTGACGGTGCTGCGCGAGCTGCCGCTGCTTCACCGCGGTCACCGAGCTGGACTGGTGGGAGTCGGTCCGGTTCCACTTGGCGGCTTGTGTACGCGGGCTGGAGCCCGGCGAAGGGCGCGGCGGCCGCGTGTGGCGGCTGGTTGCGCAGGGCTGGCGGACTTGTTGGGGCTGAACCGGGATGCCGGGCTGCGCGCGGGCGTGCGTAGCGTGGGGCCGTGACCGTTCCCCGTCAGCCCAGATTGAACCAGCCCGGATCCGCCCAGCCGCCCGCCGATCTGCCGCGCACGCTGGGTTCGCTGCGCGCCAGCGGGCACATGCAGCGTGACGTCAAGGGTGAGGTGCGCGCGAACCTGCTCAGGGCCCTGCGGAGTGGCCGGGATCCGTGGCCGGGCATTGTCGGGTTCTCCGACACCGTGTTGCCGCAGCTGGAGCGGGCGCTGCTGGCCGGGCACGACGTGGTACTGCTCGGTGAGCGCGGCCAGGGCAAGACCCGTTTGCTGCGTACGCTGGTCGGGCTGCTCGATGAGTGGACCCCGGTCATCGAGGGCTCCGAGCTGGCCGAGCACCCCTACCAGCCGATAACCCCGGGCTCGATCCGCCGCGCCGCCGAGCTGGGCGCCAAGCTGCCGGTGGCCTGGCTGCACCGCTCGCTGCGCTACACCGAGAAGCTCGCCACTCCCGACACCAGCGTCGGCGACCTGATCGGCGACGTCGATCCGATGAAGGTCGCGCAGGGCCGCAGCCTGGGTGACCCGGAGACGATCCACTTCGGGCTGGTGCCCCGCGCCCACCGCGGGATCGTCGCGATCAACGAGCTGCCGGACCTCGCCGAGCGCATCCAGGTCGCCCTCTTCAACGTGTTGGAGGAGCGGGACATCCAGGTCCGCGGGTATGCGGTGCGGCTCCCGCTGGACGTGCTGGTCGTCGCCTC
>DATDHI010000169.1:0-7695 GCA_036521655.1 Pseudonocardiaceae bacterium
TGTCTGCATCTGCTGCGCGACCAGCTGCGCTGCCATGTGAGCCGGCTGATACGTGTGACCCCGCCCCGAGCGGATCCGCTCCACCAGTCCCTTCTCCACCAGCCGTGTCAAGATCGTATGCACGGTGGTGTACGCCAGCCCCATCCCCAGCGCGGCCTGCACCTCGCTGATCGTCACCGGCTCCTGCGCGGTGGCCACGCTGCCGAGCACCTCGGTCTCCAGCTCGCCGTGCGCCCGGCGCCGTGGCGATTCGCCCGCTGTGTACTTGCTCACCACGCCTCCACTTCTCCTTCCACAAATTGTAGGACCTACCCGCCCGCCCTGGCACTCGGAACCAGCAGGAGCGGATGCCGCTGGGCCAGGACGGCAGGTCCTCCCGGATCCGCCGGTGCCAGTACTCGACCAACGCCCAGGTTGGCAACATGGCGATCACATCGGCAGCGATCCCGAGCGGGGTGTTCGACCGGCAGCCGGGACGCTGCCACCAGCTGATCAAGATGGACGGGCCGGTCGGTGCCCACAGCGAGCCGGTGCACCTCGGGGATCGCGTATGCCGCCGCAAACGCTGCCTGCACCGGGGATCAGAAGCGGCAGGAGCGGATGTCGCTGGCCAGGATGGCCTTCGCACCGCGGGCGGAGAGCTCGTCCATGATGCGGTTGGCGTCCTTGCGGGGCACCATCGCGCGCACCGCAATCCAGTCCGGATCGACCAACGGGGCCAGTGTCGGCGACTCCAGACCAGGGGTGAGTGCCACCGCCTCATCGAGCAGGGTGCGCGGGCAGTCGTAGTCCAGCATCAGGTACTGCTGGGCGAACACGACACCTTGGAGCCGGGCCGCGAGCTGGGCTTTCTCCGGTGACGGGGCCGCATCGGCCTGCTCGACGAGCACCGCCTCAGAGGAGCAGATCGGATCGCCGAAAGCCGCCAGGCTGTGCTGGCGCAGGGTTCGCCCGGACCCGACCACGTCGGCGATGGCGTCGGCCACACCCAGCTGCACGGAGATCTCCACTGCACCGTCCAGCCGGATCACCTCGGCGCGGACACCGTGGCGGGCCAGGTCCGCGTTGACCAGCCGGGGGTAGGCGGTGGCGACCCGCAGGCCGTCCAGGTCCTGCAGCTTCCAGTCCCGGCCCAGCGGGGCCGCATAGCGGAAGGCGGACCCGCCGAAGCCGAGCGCCAGCCGCTCGATCACAGGTGCCTCGGAGTCCAGCGCCAGATCCCGGCCCGTGATCCCCAGATCCAACTCGCCGGAGCCCACATAGATGGAGATGTCCTTGGGGCGAAGGAAGAAGAACTCCACCTCGTTGGCGGTATCGATGACCGTCAGGTCCTTGGCGTCGTGGCGTTGCCGGTAGCCCGCCTCGATCAGCATGTCCGAGGCGGGTTGGGCCAGTGTGCCCTTGTTGGGCACCGCAACCCGCAGCATCCTGACCTCACCGTTGCGCGTCACAGCGATCGGCACCTCACAGATAGCGGTAGACGTCGCGGGTGCTGATCCCCCGGCCGAGCATCAGCACCTGCACTCGGTAGAGCAGCTGGGAGATTTCTTCGGCCAGCCGCTCGTCGGATTCATGCTCAGCGGCGATCCACACCTCGCCGGCCTCCTCGAGCACCTTCTTGCCCTGAGCATGTACCCCGTCATCCAGCGCGCACACCGTCGCTGAGCCATCGGGCCGGGTCTGGGCACGCTCGCTGAGCTCGGCGAACAGCTCGTCGAACGTCTTCACGAGGGCAGCCTATGACTGCTCGTGAGTGGCATAAAGTGCCATAACACTGTTACGCACTCACGACCCTCAGGCATTGAAGTACTTCGCTTGCGGGTGGTGCGCGACGATGGCGTCGGTGGACTGCTCCGGATGCAGCTGGTACTCCTCCGACAGCACCACCCCGATCCGGTCCGGCTGCAGCAGCGTGACGATCTTCGCGCGGTCCTCGAGCTCCGGGCAGGCCCCGTAGCCCAGCGAGTATCGGGCGCCCCGGTAGCCGAGCTTGAAGAACTCTTCCATCTCGGCGGGGTCCTCCGCGGCCACCGCGGACCCGGAGGCGAAGTGCAGCTCCTCCCGGATCCGCCGGTGCCAGTACTCGGCCAACGCCTCGGTCAGCTGCACCCCCAGGCCGTGCACCTCCAGGTAGTCGCGGTAGGCGTCCTTGGCGAACAGCTCATTGGCGTAGTCAGCGATCGCCTGCCCCATCGTCACCAGATGCAGCGGCAGCACGTCGACCTCACCGGCGGCCATCGCGATATCCCTGGGGCGGTAGAAGTCGGCCAGGCACAGCCTCCGGTCGCGGCGCTGGCGGGGGAAGGTGAACCGGAACCGCTCGGCCGCGTCGGGCCGGGGCTCCTCGAGCACGACCAGCGCATCCCCGTCGGCGACTGCGGGAAAGTACCCGTAGACCACCGCAGCATGGGCGAGCACGCCTTCGGTGGTCAGCCGGTCGAGCCAGTAGCGCAGCCTGGGCCGCCCCTCGGTCTGCACCAGCTTCTCGTAGGAGGGACCCTCCTTGCTCCGGGAGCCGCGCAGACCCCATTGGCCCAGGAAGGTTGCCCGCTCGTCCAGCATCGCGGTGAACTCGGCCGCCGGGATGCCCTTGACCACCCGGGAGCCCCAGAACGGCGGGGTCGGGATGGGCACGTCGGTGGCGACGTCGGAGCGTGCCGGTGCTGGCGGCTCCGAGGTGCTGGCTTCCCGGGCTCGGCGGGCTTGCGCGATCCGGATCGACCGCTCCCGGCGCGCCTTGCGTTCGGCGGCCTTGGCGTCCTGCGCGGGGTCGGCCGCCACGGCGCCGCCCCGCCTCCTCGTCATGATCGAATCCATCAGCCGCAGGCCCTCGAAGGCGTCCCGGGCGTAGCGGACCTCCCCTGCGTACAGCTCGGCGAGGTCGTTCTCCACGTAGGCGCGGGTCAGTGCCGCACCGCCGAGCAGCACCGGCGTGTCGGACAGGCCCCGGGAGTTCATCTCCTCGAGGTTCTCCTTCATGATCACCGTCGACTTGACGAGCAGCCCGGACATCCCGATGGCGTCCGCGCGGTGCTCGGTGGCAGCCTCCAGGATCGTGCTGATGGGCTGCTTGATGCCGAGGTTGACCACCTCGTAGCCGTTGTTGGACAGGATGATGTCGACCAGGTTCTTGCCGATGTCGTGCACGTCGCCCTTGACGGTGGCCAGCACCAGCCGGCCCTTGCCGGTGTCATCCTCGGAGCGCTCCATGTGCGGTTCGAGATGCGCGACCGACGCCTTCATCACCTCGGCCGACTGCAGCACGAACGGCAGCTGCATCTGACCCGAGCCGAACAGGTCACCGACGGTCTTCATCCCGGATAGCAGGGTGTCGTTGATGATCTCCAGCGCGGGTCGCTGCTCCAGGGCGGCGTCCAGGTCCTCGGCCAGCCCGTTGCGATCCCCGTCGACGATCCGCCGCTCCAGCCGCTCGAACAGCGGCAGCGCGGCCAGTTCCGCGGCGCGGGACTCCCGCGACGACGACGCCGTGACGCCCTCGAACAGCGCCATCAACGTGTGCAGCGGGTCGTAGTCGCCGTCTGGGCCGGATCGACGGCGGTCGTAGACCAGGTCCAGCGCCACCGCGCGCTGCTCGTCCGGGATCCGGGCCATGGGGACGATCTTCGATGCGTGCACGATCGCGGTGTCCAACCCGGCCTGCACACACTCGTGCAAGAAGGCCGAGTTGAGTACCTGGCGCGCCGCAGGGTTGAGGCCGAAGGACACGTTGGAGACCCCGAGCGTGGTCTGCACCTCCGGGTAGCGGCGCTTGACCTCCCGGATCGCCTCGATGGTCTCCAGCGCGTCACGGCGGACCTCCTCCTGGCCGGTGGAGATCGGGAAGGTGAGGCAGTCGACGATGATGTCGCAGGTCCGCATGCCCCAGTTCGCGCTCAGGTCATCGATCAGCCGCGACGCCACGCGGACCTTCCACTCCGCGGTGCGGGCCTGGCCCTGCTCGTCGATGCACATCACAACCACCGCCGCGCCGTGCTCGCGGATCAGCTTCATGGCGCGCTGGTACCGCGAATCGGGGCCGTCACCGTCCTCGTAGTTCACCGAGTTGACCACACACCGCCCGCCGAGGCGCTCCAGGCCGGCCTCCAACACCGCGGGCTCGGTCGAGTCCAGCATCACCGGCAACGTCGACGCGGTGGCCATGCGCCCGGCCAGCTCGGCCATGTCCGCGGCACCGTCGCGGCCGACATAGTCCACGCAAAGGTCCATCAGGTGGGCGCCGTCCCGGGTCTGCGCGCGGGCGATCTCCACACAGGCCTCGAAGTGCCCGGCCAGCATGGCGTCGCGGAACGCCTTGGACCCGTTGGCGTTGGTCCGCTCGCCCACCATCAGCACACTCGCATCCTGGCGGAAGGGCACCGCTGCGTAGAGCGAGGACACCCCCGGCTCGGGGCGCGGCCGTCGGTCGCGGGGCCTTAGGCCGGAGACCGCCTCGGCCACCGCCGCGATGTGCTCCCCGGTGGTGCCGCAGCAACCACCGACCAGCCGGACGCCGAACTCGGTGACAAACCCGGCCAGCGCGGTGGCCAGCTCATCCGGGGTCAGCGGGTAGACCGCCCCGTCCTTGCCCAGCTGGGGCAGGCCGGCGTTGGGCATCACCGACAGCGGGATCCGGGAATGCTTGGACAGCTGCCGGAGGTGCTCACTCATCTCGGCCGGGCCGGTGGCGCAGTTCAGCCCGATCAGATCGATGCCCAGCGGTTCGAGCGCGGTGAGCGCGGCGCCGATCTCGGTGCCCAGCAGCATCGTCCCGGTGGTCTCCAGGGTCACCTGGGCGATAATCGGGACGTGCCGCCCTTCGGTCACCATCGCACGTCGCGCGGCGATGACCGCAGCCTTGCACTGCAGCAGGTCCTGGCTGGTCTCGACGAGCACCGCATCGACCCCACCGGCAAGCAGGCCGCGGGTCTGCTCGACATAGGCGTCGCGCAACTCGGCGAAGCCGATGTGTCCCAGGGTTGGCAGCTTGGTCCCGGGGCCCACCGAGCCGAGCACGAACCTCGGCCGGTGCGGTTCGGCGAACTCATCGGCCACCTCGCGAGCCAGCGTCGCGCCTGCTTCGGCGAGCTCCCAGATCCGATCAGCGATATCGTATTCGGCGAGATTGGCCAGGTTGGCCCCGAAGGTGTTGGTCTCCACCGCGTCGGCCCCCGCCTGCAGGTAGCCCCGGTGCACGGCGCGGACGACGTCCGGGCGGGTGACGTTGAGGATCTCATTGCAGCCCTCCAGCCCGGCGAAGTCGGCCAGGCTCAAGGGGATGGACTGCAGCGCCGTGCCCATGGCCCCATCCGCAACCAGGACACGCCGCGCCAGGACGTCGAGAAAGGGTGACAGTGGCACCAGATCAGCGTAGAGCAGCGGTGAACGGCTCCCCGGTGTTAGCGGGTGACCGCCAGCACAACCCGAAGGGTCGTAGGCTGGGCCAGTGACCCATCCCGACAACTCCAGTGTCGACCCGCCCGCCCGCGGACCGCAGCTGCTGCCGCAGCTCACTTCCCCGGTGCTGGTCGCCGCGTTCGAGGGCTGGAACGACGCGGGGGACGCCGCCAGTACCGCGATAGAGCACCTGCAGCTCAGCTGGGACGCCACACCGCTGGCCGAACTCGACCCGGAGGACTACTACGACTTCCAGGTGACCCGACCCACCACGAAGCTGGTCGATGGCATCACTCGGCTGGTGGAGTGGCCTACCACCCGGTTCTCGGTGTGCAAGCCACCTGGGGCGGACTACGACGTGGTGCTGGTGCACGGTATTGAGCCGAACATGCGCTGGCGGTCGTTCTGCGGCGAGCTGCTGCGTTACGTCGAGGACCTGGGGATCACCACCGTGGTGACCCTGGGTGCGCTGCTCGCCGACACCCCGCACACCCGGCCGATCCCGGTCACCGGCACCTCCTACGACGCTGCGTCCGCCGCCCGCTTCAAGTTGGAACGTTCCCGTTACGAGGGGCCGACGGGGATCGTCGGTGTCTTCCAGGACGCCTGCGTGCAGGCCGGCGTGCCGGCCATCTCGTTCTGGGCCGCGGTGCCGCACTACGTCTCCGCCCCACCGTCGCCCAAGGCCACCCTGGCGCTGCTGCACCGGGTGGAGGACGTGCTCGACCTCGAGGTCCCGCTCGGCGCACTGCCGGAGCAGTCCGAGGAGTGGGAAGCGACGGTCAGCGAAATGGCTGACGAGGACGATGACGTCGCCAGCTACGTGCGCGCGCTGGAGGAGCGCGGCGACACCGAGCTCACCCTGCACGAGGCCAGCGGCGACGCCATAGCCGCCGACTTCGAGCGCTACCTCCGCCGCCGCGGCCACAACGGCCCCCGCTGAGGCTCCCCCCGCCCACCGCTGTCCGCATTCAGCGGGCTGAGCGGGGTGAACGGGGCCGCGATAACCCCGCTGAGCCGGCTGAATGCGGCGTTAGAGGGTGATGCCGAGCAGGGCGTCGATGGCGTTGCGGATCAGGGGTGGGGCGGTGGTGTCGGGGGCTTGGCGGGTGAGGGTTTGGGTGGCCCAGTCGTCTAGGGCGGCCAGCGCTTGGGGGGTGTCCAGATCCTCGGCCAGGTGGGCGCGCAGTCGACCGAGGGCTGGCTCCCCGGGTGCTCCCGCGGGCATGGCGATGGCCTCCCGCCAGCGAGCCAGCCGGGTCACCGCCTGGTCGAGCAGCCCAGCGGTCCAGCATCGGTCACTGCGGTAGTGCCCGGACAGCAACGCCAGCCGCAGCGCCATCGGGTCCACCCCATCGGCACGCAGCCGGGACACGAACACCAGGTTGCCCTTCGACTTGGACATCTTCGCGCCGTCGAGCCCGATCATCCCGGTGTGGGTGTAGTGCCGGGCCATCGGGTGCTCGCCGGTGAGCGCCTCCGCGTGCGCCGCCGAGAACTCGTGGTGCGGAAAGATCAGATCTGAGCCGCCGCCCTGCACGTCGAAGCCGGTACCGAGCCGGTTGAGCGCGATCGCGGCGCACTCCACATGCCAGCCCGGACGTCCCGGACCCACCTCGGAATCCCAGGACGGCTCGCCCTCGCGGGCGGTACGCCACACCAGCGCGTCCAGCGGATGTCGCTTTCCCGGCCGCTCCGGATCGCCGCCGCGCTCGGCGAACAGCCGCGCCATGGTGCCGGCGTCGTAACCCGACTCGTATCCGAAGTGCTCAGTGGCCCTGTGGTCGAAGTAGATGTCCGGATGCTCGCCGTCCTCGATCCGGTATGCCGCGCCTGCGGCGAGCAGCTTGGCGGCCACCTCGACGATCTCGCCGACCGCTTCCACGGCACCGATGAGGGCCCGCGGCGGCAGCACCCGCAGCGCCTCCATGTCCTCCCGGAACAACGCCGTCTCGCGCATCCCGAGCACCACCCAGTCGTCCAGGTCGCGCCGGGCCCGCTCCAGCAGCGGGTCGTCGACGTCGGTGACGTTCTGCACGTAGTGCACCTCGTGCCCGGCGTCGCGCCAGTACCGGTTCACCAGGTCGAAGGCCAGGTAGGTGGCCGCATGCCCGAGGTGAGTGGCGTCGTAAGGGGTGATCCCGCACACGTACATCCGCGCGGTGTGCCCTGGCTTGGTCGGCCGCAGGGCGCCGGTCGCCGTGTCGCGCAGCCGCAGCGGCGGCCCCTGGCCGGGTAGCTGCGGGATCTGCGTCGACGTCCAGGCCTGCATGGTCCCGACCATACGTCGGGGCCGGCGGG
>DATDHI010000170.1:0-3647 GCA_036521655.1 Pseudonocardiaceae bacterium
GGCACATCGCACCCCAGCCCTTCGGTGTCGTCGCCGGCACCAAGCAGTACCAGCAGACGAACACGACCGTATTTGAAGGGTATGCCGGGACCTCGGCGTCCGGGTTCGCCGCCGAAGTCGCCGCCGAGGAAGCCGTCGCCACGCTCGACTACGTCGAGGATCTCTACCGGGACTGGAACGAGGGCGCCCGCTCCGGTGGCGGCGCCGACGGGCGCATCAACGCCGAGTTCGAGCGGATCCGCCACGAGCTCGGTGACCTGCCCGGGCTGGTCACCGACGAGCTCCGGCTGCAGACCATGCTCAATCACCTGACAAAAACACTGCATCCTGGCGTGCTGAACGACTGCTTCTTCCACGCCGCCACCGCGGTCTGTGTCAAACGGGCCAAACCTCTCGGCCGTCCCATGCCCCAGCACAACATGTGCCTGCGCTGCCCCAACGCCCGCCGCTCCACGGTTCACCTGCCCAGACTGACCACCGCCCGCGACCAAGCCACGGCGTTCCACGCGGCCCACCAAGCCGGCGCCATGCCAGACCTTCAGGACAAGGCGATCACGAACTACGTCACCGAACTGAACCAGGTCATCGCCGAGATCCAGGAGCCGACATGACCCGACCATCCACCGAGCAGAGCCTTGATCAGGCCCTCACAAGGCTCCTGGCCGGTCAACCGGCCATCACCGACGGGACGATCACCGTCTCCAACCTCTGTCTGGAAGCCGGCGTCGGCCGCGACTCGTTCTACCGCTGCCCCACCATCAAGCAGAAGTTCACCGCCGCCAAGACCAACGCCGAAGCCCGCAAACCCGAGACCCTTCAACTCCGTGACGAAGCCCTCGCACTCAAACAGGTCCAGAAGACACTGCGGCGCGAACACACCGAGCAAATCCGCGATCTCGAAACGACGATCCGCGCCTACGCCAACCAGATCCAGACCCTCGCCCTGCGCAACGACGAACTGACCAACGAGAACACCCAGCTCCGACACCACCTCGAACAGCAAGACACCAACGTGACCAAGCTCCCACAGCGCACTTGAGCTGCGACACTCACCTCACTGCGACAACTTGACAGTTCACATAACCAGCGGATCATCCAAGAACGCACCGAGGAACCGCACCGTCGTCAACTGCAGCGCAAACCCAAGACGGCTCGCATCACCCCGACGCTTCGCGATGAGCTTCCGATCCTCATCATCCAGGAAGAAGAACCGCTCAAGCTCCTCACCAGAGGGCGCGCCGTCGAAACAGCCACACGCCGCCACCTGCTTCGCGGTCAGGAAACCCTTCTCATCGCCACCCTCAGACACGAATCCGCAAGTAATAGGGCGACACGGGCCCGGAGTTGGCGATGGGTGCCACTCTGACCTGGGATGATGTCGGTTGCGAAACAACAAAACATCTCAGGGAGAGGACACCCATCGGGTGGACACGTTACGGGATATGCGTCGGTTGCGGCGGCGGGTGCGCATCGGCGCGCCGGATCCGTGGCTGACTCCGGTGTCGGGGATGGCGGCGGTGACCGAGTTGGTCCACCAGCTGGGCATGATCAAGTTGTTGGATGCCGCGATCGGGGCGGTCAAGACCCGCGATCGGGGGGTCAGCGGTGGGCAGCTGCTGGTCGGGTTGGCCGGTGCGCAGCTGGCTGGGGAGGACTTCCTGGTTGGGCTGGACCGCCAGCGCGCTGATGTGGCCGCTCAGGTGCTCGCGCCGGTGACGGGGTTGAGCTCGACCACCGCCGCTGGGCTGGCGCGGAGGTTCACCGACGGGCAGTGGCGGGCGGTGGAGACCGGGATCGGAGACATTCACACCGCGATGCTCGCGGCGCTGCCACCAGCGCGGGCGGCGGCGCTGTGTGATGAGGTCACCATTGATCTGGACACCACCGACGTGGAGGTTTACGGGCGCAAGAAACGCGGGGTCGCGTTCAACTACCAGGGGCAACGCTGCGGGCGCCCGCACGTGGCCACCTGGGCCCAGACCGCCACAGCGCTGGCCGCGGACCTGATGGCCGGCGACGAGGACCCCCGCTCTCACGCCCCCGAGCTGCTGCGCCGGGCGCTGGGCGCGCTGCCAGCCGCGGCACGGTCGGGGCGGATCCGGCTGCGCGCCGACGCCGGCTACTTCGCGGGGCAGTTGGCCAGGGCCGCACACATGGCCGATGCCGAGTTCGCCATCGGCGCCAAACGCATCGCGCCGCTGTGGCGACTGCTCGCCGACCTGGCCGAGACCCAGTGGACCGACGCGCTCGACATGGACGGAGCGCAGGTCGCGGTCACCTCCTACTGCCCAGACTGGTGGCCGACGGCGACCCAGCTACTGATCCGCCGGGTACGCCTGGACATCGACGCCGGACAGGTCTCCCACGACCCCCGGGCACGGCGCCGCCGCACCCTGCACCCCGACCAGCGCGCCCTGCCCCTCGCCGAGCTCGCTGAGCTCGACGCGGTGTACGGCTACTCGTTCATCGTGACCAACCTGGATGTGTCCACACCGGAGCAAACCGCCGCGGTCGAGCACTGGTACCGGCATCGGACCCAGATCGAGAACATCTTCCGCGACGCCAAGATCGGCGCCGCGCTACGGCACCTCCCATCAGGATACCCGCAGGTCAACACCGCCTGGATGGGGGGCGCGCTGCTCGCGGTCAACATCGCCGGCTGGCTGCACCACCTCACCGCCACCCCCGGACCCGGCAACACGCTCCTTGGCCACGGCGTCCGCGAGGGCCAAGCCATGATCGCCACCCTGCGGCACAAGCTGATCCGCGTGCCCGCCCGCCTGGTCCGTCACGCCGGTGCCTTCGACCTGCGCCTACCACCAGGACACCACCTGCTCGACAAGGTCCTCGCCCGCCTACGCGCACTCCCAGCAACATCCTGACCAGGCCAAACCGGCCCCGAACACCCCGGAACCCGCACACCCGAGGCGACACTCGGGCCTTCACTCTGCCCACACCCCGAAAACAGCCACCAAAAGATCACAAACCAGAACCGAAGATCACCTCATGCTGTTACTCGCGGAATCGGGTCTGACAATGCCTCACCGACCAAGGCTTGCGTCACGCCTTATTCCTCACCCGCGCCCACACCCGACTCCTGCGCATCCGTCAGTGAGCATCTGCACGCGCAGCTCCCTCTTGTGCTTGGCGAGGCGTGTTGGATGCGTGGGATTGATGGCTGCTGCGGGCTGCGTCACCGGTCCCTGGAGTCCTCTGTGGCTGCTAGCCTTGATGGCAGAGCATGCGCCCGAGTGATTAAGTGGAGCTGGTGAAAGTGCCTGACGTGGTTCCGCTCATCAGCTGTCTGATGGTCACTACGGATCGGCTCGTGCTGGCGAAGCGATCGGTCCGGTGCTTCAGCGTCCAGACCCATCCCCGGTTGGAGCTTGTCATCGTGTCTGCGGGTGACCGAGCCTATCGCCGGGCGCTGGAGCATCATCTGGAACACCAGGGCATCAGCAATGCCCGTGTCATCACCGCGGAGGCCGGGTCGACCCTAGGGACGCTGCGGAACCTCTCCCTCGACGCCGCCGCCGGTGACGTCGTGTGCCAGTGGGACGACGATGATTGCTGCCACCCGGATCGGGTCCTGCGCCAAGTCGAGCAGATGACCCGGCAGGGAGCCCGAGCGTGCTTTTTGACCGACA
>DATDHI010000171.1:0-1934 GCA_036521655.1 Pseudonocardiaceae bacterium
CGACCCAAACCCGGACGGGCACGCCAACTCGACACCGACCAAGTCCAGGAACTCATCACCGGCTACCAGACCGGGGCGACGGTGTACGGGCTGGGTGCCCGGTTCGGCATCGACCGGCGGACGGTCAGCAACATCCTGCACCGACACCAGGTGCCGATGCGCCGCCGCGGGCTGTCCCCCAATCAGGTCGACGACGCTATCCGCCTCTACAACCTAGGCTGGTCACTGGCGCGGGTGGGCGAACGCCTGGGCGTCGACCACACCACCGTGCTGGCCAAGCTGCGCGAATGCGGCGTCGCGACCCGCGACACTCAGAGCCTGTTGGCAAATGATGTTGGCTGAGATTGGCCCGTGGCGACGGTGGGTAGCGATTTGGTCACGGTGGCGTGTCACGCCGGGGACGAGAACGGGCTCCTGGTAGTCGAGGAGTACCACCTGCCCGACCGACCAGAAGCCCGTGGATGTCTGTCTACCTTGTCGAGGCCACGAAGGCCAGTTGCCGCGTGTTGGGATGTGCGTGTCACGAGCGCGTGCCGCGTTATCCCTCGGATGCCACCGATGCCCAGTGGGCGCTGCTACGCCCGGAGGCCCAGGCGGTGATGGCCGAGTTGCGTCGCAGCCCGGCCGGGCGGCCGATGGAGCATGATCTACGTGCGGTGCTGGACGCGATCGGCTACGTCACCCGCTACGGCATCGAATGGCGGGCGCTGCCGGTGGACTTCCCGCCCTGGGATGCGGTGTATGCCTTCTTCGAACGCTGGAACGCGCGCGGCCTGCCCCAAGGACTAGTCGACCGTCTCCGCGGGCGGCTACGGGTGGCCTACGGCCGCGTCGATCTGCCCACCGCCGGATCGATTGACTCCCAATCGGTGAAGGCGGCCGACACGGTCGGGGCTGCCAGCAGGGGTTTCGATGCCGGGAAGAAGATCAACGGTCGCAAGCGGCATATCGCCGTGGACACCCTCGGTTTGCTGCTGAGCGTGATCGTCACCGCCGCCTCAGTCCAGGATCGTGATGGGGCGCCTCGGCTGCTGGCCCTGCTGCGCGAGCGGTTCTCCACGATCACCCTGGTCTGGGCTGACGGGGGATACTCCGGTCGTCTGGTGAGCTGGGCCCACACCGTGCTGGCCCTGACCCTCACCATCGTCAAACGCACCGAGGACACCACAGGATTCGTCGTGCTGCCCCGCCGTTGGGTCGTGGAACGAACCTTTGGCTGGCTGATGCGCTACCGCCGCCTGGTCCGCGACTATGAACGACGCCCCGAACACCACGAAGCCATGGTGCTGTGGGCCACCGTCACGATCATGACCCGGCAACTGGCCCGCGCCACGGCCACCGCGCCGCCTCATCCCCGATGGGGCCAGCCCCGCACCGGAGCCCCAGCACCCGAACGACAAGATCAACAAGCGGCGTGACTATTTGCCAACAGGCTCTGAGTGAGGACGACGACCTCTGGCCGGTCGAACCCTCCCAGGTCGTGGCCGATGCCCTGGCCGACCCGAGGCTGCCGGTCGACCAGTTCGCCCGGATCGTCGCCCTGAGCGTCGCCATCGCCCAAGACCCTTGGCTCCCCGGCAGCCGTCCGGCCGAGCAGGGCGAATCCTGGCGCACCGTGCCCATCCCGGACGGCGGCGGCATCATCGAGTACGCGATCAACGAAGCAGAACACAAGGTGCTCCTCACCCGGATCTTCCCCTTCTGATCAGAAGCAGCGGGAGTTGTGTGGAGGGCAGAGAGCTGGCGCGGTGGCGTTCGGTGCAGGCCGTCCAGATGGCATTGTCAGGTTGACGGGGCTGGGGTGCTCGATCGCTGCGAGACGGTGTGGACCAGCATGGGTTCGTGGATGCCACACCGTCGTCGTACAGGGGTCACCGGTTCCCGGTGGAGATCATCAGCCACTGCGTGTGGCTGTACCACCGGTTCCCGTTGAG
>DATDHI010000172.1:0-2325 GCA_036521655.1 Pseudonocardiaceae bacterium
TCCCTCGATAGCCGCGACCTGAATCTGCCCGCGGGACTCCGGCTCGTCCATCTCACCGTCGCCGAGGAAGGCCCACACGTGCTGGGCGGAGGTGTCCTTGAGGCCGCGGGCCTGCAGGTAGCGGTTGAGCCTGGCCTGGAAGATCGCGTTGATCGGCCCCAGACCCATCGAGACGGTGGGGAACTCCCAGAAGTCCGGCATCAGCCGCGGGTGCGGGTAGGACGGCAGGCCGCCACCCGGGCCGGCGTGCGACAGCTCCTGGCGGAACCCGTCGAGCTGCCCAGCGGACAGCCGGCCTTCGAGGAAGGCCCGGGCGTAGATACCGGGGGAGGCGTGGCCCTGAATGTAGAGCTGGTCCCCGCCGCCGGGATGGTCCTTGCCCCGGAAGAAGTGGTTGAAGCCCACCTCATACAGCGCCGCGGAGGAGGCGTAGGTGGAGATGTGCCCGCCGACACTGACCCCGGGACGTTGGGCACGATGGACCATCATCGCGGCGTTCCACCGGATCCAGGCGCGGTAGCGTCGCTCGGTGTCCTCGTCGCCCGGGAACCAAGGCTCGTTCTCGGTAGGGATGGTGTTGACGTAGTCCGTGCTGGTCAGCGACGGCACGCCGACCCCGGTCTCGCGGGCCCGTTCGAGCAGCCGCAACATCAGGTACCGGGCTCGCTGCTTGCCCCCGGAGAGCATCGCGAGGTCGAAGGACTCCAGCCACTCGGCGGTCTCGTCCGGGTCGATGTCCGGCAGGTGCGCCGCTACTCCGTCACGGATAACCCGCACGCGGGTGGGTGAGCGGTCGTGCTGCGTGGCCACGGGGATCTCCCTCGCCTTGAGCTGTCCTGGGGTGTTTCAGTGACCGGTCTACCGGTGAGCGCCGGACCGGCCACCTTCGACCATCGTGCTCTATGCTCGTCGGCCTCGCGCTCGGTGTCACTTCTACCCGTAGGCAACCCATTCGAGCCATCCCGGACCGGCGTGTCCCGCTGTTGGCTGTTGCGCTATGGCCGGACAGCAGTGTTCGCTTGAACGCCATCGAGTAGATCGCCGGGCGGGCGCCGCCGGGCCGACGTTGTGGAGGGGTGAAACCGTGGTCGCCGCCTCGGCGGGAGACACCGGCAGGCTCGGCGTTGCCGAGAAGCTCGGGATTCAATCGGAGATGGTCGTGCAGGAAAGGGGCTGGGACAACGACGTCGATGACGGCGTGCGCGCGGCGATCGAGGAGGTGATCGGCGCCGACCTGCTCGACGAGGACTCCGACGAGATCGTCGACGTGGTGCTGCTGTGGTGGCGCGACGACGACGGCGATCTGGTGGACACCCTGGTCGATGCCCGGGTACCGCTGGCCGACAACGGCGTGATCTGGGTGGTGACGCCCAAGACCGGCCGCGACGGTCACGTCCAACCCTCGGACATCGCCGAGGCGGCCCCGACCGTCGGTTTAGCACAGACCTCCAACATCAGCGTGTGCGACGACTGGGCAGGCACCAGGCTGGCATCGCCGAAGACGGCCAAGGCCAGGCGCTGAACCGGACTCCGGATCCGGGGAAGCTACCCTCGCGTGGGGGCCCGCTGCCCGGTGCGGGCTGAGGATGATTGAGGAGAGCTGAGTAGATGCCGCTCGAGGTCGGAGACCACGCCCCGGACTTCACCCTGAAGGATCAGAACAACCAGGTGCGGACGCTGTCGGGGTACCGCGGGGAGCGCACCGTGCTCGTGGTGTTCTACCCGCTGGCCTTCAGCGGGATCTGCACCGGTGAGCTTGACCAGCTCCGCAGCGACCTGGACGTGTTCCAGAACGCCGATGTGCAGGTGCTGGCGGTCTCGGTAGACTCGGTGTACACGCTCAAGGCATGGTCGGAGCAGCAGCACTACGACTTCCCCTTATTGTCCGACTTCTGGCCGCACGGCATGATCGCGCAGAACTACGGCGTGTTCAACGACAAGGCCGGTTTCGCCAATCGGGGTACCTTCCTGGTGGACATCGACGGCATCATCCGCTTCGCCGAGATCAAGCAGCCTGGCGAGGCCCGCGACCAGACAATCTGGAAGCAGGCCCTGGCGGCGCTGCCGGCCTGAACACCGCGCCGCCGGTCCCCGGGGGGCGTCGGGCGCATAGCTCAGCGGGAGAGCTCTCGCCTTACAAGCGAGCGGTCGCAGGTTCAAATCCTGCTGCGCCCACCAGTCTGACCCGGTACGTGACGGAACAGGTGTGCCGGGTCATTCGTCCGTGCGGGTGCCGGTGGTGGGGTCGAGAATGAGCTTGCCGTTGTCGCGGTCGTTGAAGTTGAACATTGGGGTGATGGGCCCAGCGAGGGCGTCGAAGGAGCC
>DATDHI010000173.1:0-6286 GCA_036521655.1 Pseudonocardiaceae bacterium
CACCGCTTTCGCGTCCGGGTCCGGTGGTGCGTTGGCCCAGGCCGGCCCGCCCGATTCCGCTTTAGGTCGGGGGGTATCCGCTCGCGCCGGGTTCGGTGGGCGTGACGCCGAGTCCGGCGGTCCCGGCGCTGCGATGCCGCCGGGACCGCCAGGACCGGCCGCGATCCGGGGCGCGCTGCGGGACGACTTGACCGCCGACCAGCGCAAGGTTCTGACCTACGTCCAGGCCAACTCGGGTGGCACGCGGATCACCCTGGCCGTGGAGGGCGGAGCGATGGCCGCCGAGGGCTACCTCATCGACAGTGACGCGGCGGTCGTCGGGATGGGTGGGTTCGGGGGGCAGGATCCCGCTCCGACCGTGGCGACGCTGGCCCAGTGGGTCCAGGACGGGCAGCTGCGTTTCGTGCTGCTCAGTGGCCGCGGTGAGGGGCCAGGCCGAGGGGGCGGGGGCGGGATGGCGGCGCAGCGCACTCAGTGGGTGCAGCAGCATTGTGCCGTGGTCAATCCCGCCTCCTACGGCGGTTCCGCGCCGCCACCGTCGCGGCCCGGCGCGGGAGTGCCGTTCGATCGCACCCAGGTCCTTTACGACTGCCGGGCCGGCTGACGGCGGCGCATCTGGCGCGGGTAAGAATCCGCCGGGTCCCCGAATGGGAACCCGGCGGATTCTCGTTGTTGGATTTCCCTGAAGGTTTCCCGAAGAGTCCGTGGGTCGGGTCAACGCTGAGCCCAGCGGTGCGACTTAATAGCCATGAAGCGTCTACTGACACTGGCGGCGATGGTGCTGCTGTGCACTGCCGGTGCCGGATTGGCCTCCGCAGCGATCGCACCAACCGCCCATGGGTCGATTGCGGCCCACCACGCTACGCCGACTCCGCCCTCGACACCTGCCCCATTAATGGTTCCAGCACCGGCTGACCAGGCCGCCGTTGCGGCGAAGACGGAGCAGGCGATACGTGCGGTCCTGCCAAGCGCCCAGGTCGGCTTCGAGGTCTTCGACCGGCCGAACGGCACGGTGCTGACCAGCCAGGACGCCGGCCGACAATTCGCCTCCATGTCCCTGGTCAAGCTATTGATCGCGCTGGACGTATTGGCAATCGACAACTGGGCGATACCCGATGGCGCCACGCAGCAGGAACTGCGCCAGATGCTCGCCGACAGCGATGACGGGATCGCCGACGATCTGTGGAGTGCCGACGGTGGCCCCGCCGTCGTGACCAGGATGGTGGGCCTGCTCGGGCTCACCGGCACCCAGCCGCCCGAGGATCCCGACGAATGGGGCGACACGCTTATCACGGCACAGGACATGGTGACCGTGTACCGCTACATCACCGATCAGCTGCCCAATTCCGACCGGGAGCTCCTGCTGGGTGCGCTCGAACAGGCTCGGCAGATCGCCGCGGATGGCTTCGACCAGTACTTCGGCATTCCAGACGGGATGCCGCACACCACCTGGGCAATCAAACAGGGCTGGGGTACCAGCGGCTCCCAGGCGGTGTTGAACAGCACCGGCCTGGTCGGACCAGATCTCCGGTATGTGGTAGTGGTCCTGGCGTCGGCGCCCGCGAACTCCTACTCCACAGTCCCCGCCGCAGTCACCGCCGGAGTCCGCGCACTCGCCGCAAGTATGTAGACCGCCGGGTGGCTACGCGAGCTGAAGGTTTGCTGTGGAAACCGGGGGCGGGTGCGCGGCGGCCGTCATCACTCATAACCTGGCGGCGGTTACCGACGGCCCCCACCCGCAACTGCTCGCCTGCGAAGGAAGCTATGCGCACCGCTACCCGCTCCACGACCCGACGCCCCACCGTGCCTACGACGCCTGCGAAGTGCCCGCCCCGGCTCAGCGGCCACGCAGGGGGTTACGGGATGCTGGAAGCTGTGGAAGACCAGCGCCCGGCCACCGTGCTCGTCGTCGACGACGAGCCGAACATCCTGGCGTTGCTGTCCGCCTCGCTACGGCTCAGCGGCTTCGAGGTGCACGCCGCGGAGAACGGTGCCCGCGCCCTGGCCACCGTCGCGCAGACTCCGCCCGACATCGTGGTGCTGGATGTGACGCTGCCGGACTGCGACGGCTTCACCCTCGCCCGCCAGCTGCGGGCCGCCCACGGCCAGCTACCGGTGCTCTTCCTGACGGCGCGCGACGGCATCGAGGACCGGATCGCCGGACTCACCGCAGGCGGTGATGACTACGTGACCAAGCCGTTCAGCCTGGAGGAACTGGTGCTGCGGCTGCGCGCGATCCTGCGGCGCACCCAACCGGCCCGGGACGGCGAGGCCGACAACGGGAAGATGACTTACGCGGACCTGGAACTGGACGAGGAAGCCCACGAGGTGCGTCGCGCCGGCCAGCTCGTGCAACTCTCACCCACCGAGTTCAACCTGCTGCGCTACCTGATGGTCAACGCGGGCAAGGTCGTCAGCAAGGGGCAGATCCTGGATCGGGTGTGGAGCTACGACTTCGGCGGTGACAGCCGGATCGTCGAGTCCTATATCAGCTACCTGCGCCGCAAGATCGACACCAGGCACCTGCCCTTGATCCACACCATCCGTGGCGTCGGGTACACGCTGCGGCTACCCCGCGACGCGCTCGACGTAGGCGCGTCCTGAGTGGCGCGTCATGAAGATTCTGGGTAGGCCGCTCACCCTGCGCACCCGGCTGCTCGCCGCGCTGCTGGTGTTCTGCGCGGTCGGCCTGGCCGTGTTCGCCGGGGCGAGCGTGCTGCTGTTGCGGCACTCACTGATGAACCGGGCCGACGACCGGCTACTTCACTTGGCGCAACGGATGGCCGACGCACCGCCACCGCCGCCTCCCCCCGGCGCCCAGGAACCGAACCAGCAACGGCTGCCCAGCGAGTTCCAGTTAGCAATCCTCGGACCCCACGGCGCAGTTCAAGATCAGGCTGGTCAGCAGTCGGGCGCTGGCGGTCCGAAGCTGCCGGTGCTGGACCTGGCGGAAGTGGCGCGGCACGGGGGCGAACCGTTCACCGTGCCGGATCAGGCCGGCGGCAGCGACTGGCGGGTCCGCGCGGTGGAACTCCCAGACCGTCGAATCGGTGTGGTGGCGTTGTCCCTGAGTTCGCTGGACGCCACGCTGCCGCCGTTGCTGATCATCGAGGGCATCGTGGGTGGGATCATCCTCGTCTTGATCGGGGTGGTGGCCACGGTCGTGGTGCGAATCGGGCTGCGCCCGCTGACCAGGATCGAGCGCACCGCCGAGGCGATTGCCGGTGGTGAGCTGGATCGCCGGGTGTCCGACAGCGACCCTCGCACCGAGACCGGCCGGCTGGGCGCGGCACTGAACGTCATGCTGAGTCGGCTCGCCGATGCACTCCACGAGCGGGAACGGTCCGAGCATCGGCTGCGTCAGTTCGTGGCGGATGCTTCCCACGAGCTGCGCACCCCCTTGACGTCGATCCGCGGATTCGCCGAGCTCTACCGGCGTGGTGGGGCCGCCACGTCCGCCGACGTCGAGCTGCTGACCGGCCGGATCGAGGCCGAGGCGATCCGGATGGGCGTGCTGGTGGACGACCTGCTGCTGCTGGCTCGGCTGGATCAGGAGCGGGCGCTGGACATCACCGAGGTCGATCTGCTGGTGCTTGCGGCGGATGCGGTGCAGGACGCGAAGGCCCGCGAGCCGGGCCGACCGCTGACGCTGGTTCAGGGCAACGGCTCGGTGCACGTCCTGGGCGATGAGCACAAGCTCCGGCAGGTGGTGACCAACCTGGTGACCAATGCGCTCATCCACACGCCGGCGGGCACTCCGGTGCGCCTGACGGTCGGTGCGCACAATTCGGCAGTAGCGGACGATCCCGCGATAGCGCAGGCCGGGACGCCAGATCTGCCGAACACCGCACTCGGATTGTTGGAGGTGCACGACGACGGCCCTGGCATCCCGCCCGACGAAGCCTCGCACGTATTCGACCGCTTCTACCGCGCCGACCCGCGCCGCTCCCACGGAAGAGTGAATCGGCGTACCGGCTCGGGCCTGGGCCTGGCGATCACCGCGGCCATCCTGGAGGCCCACAATGGCCGCATCGAATTGTTCACCGCACCCCGGAACGGCACCACCTTCCGAGTCCTGCTGCCCTTGGCCTAACACGGGCGAACCCTGAGAGTAAGGTCGTCGTTACGCTATGTGGCGTAGCGGGGCATCGGGAAGACAGGGGAGAGCGGCATGAACGTCAGATCGGCAACGACGTACGGGACGGGCCGGCCGGCCGGCCGGCACCGGGTCAGGTCCCGGCGTTGGGCGGGGATGATGGTGCCGTTGTTGGCGGTCGCCACGGTGGCTAGCGCGGTCACCGCCGGCGGGATGAGCTCCGCCGCCGCATCCAGCCCGTCCGATGCCGTGATCGTCGGCGGCGATCCGCAGGGTGTCGCGGTGGACCCCGATGGCAAGCATGTGTACGTGACCAACTATGCCGACAACACGGTCACCGGAATCGACACGGCCACGCACAAGGTGACCGGGAAGATCTCCGTCGGTGGCGGCCCTCGCGGCCTGGCGGTCGCCCCCGACAGCCAGCACACCTTCGTGACCAACTACGCGGAGAACTCCGTCAGCGTGATCGACGCCGCCGGTGGCAGGGTGAACCACAGCGTGGCGGTCGGCAAGAACCCGGCCAGCGTGGCGGTCTCCACCCGTGATCCCTACGCCTTCGTGACCAACTTCTACGACAACACCCTCAGCGTGATCGACATCAAGGCCTTCAAGGTGATCGACACCTTGGCTGTCGGCGGCCACCCGGACGGAGTCGCGGTCGATCCCAAGGGTCAGTACGCCTACGTGGTCAACACTGGTAGCAACACCGTGAGCGTGATCGACATCCGCGCACAGCAGGTGGTTCGCTCCATCCTGGTCGGACGCGCCCCACAGAAGGTGGCGGTCGACCGCGACAATAAGCACGTCTACGTCACCAATTTCGGCGACAACATGGTGAGCGTGATCGACCTGGTGTCTGGTCTCGGCGTGGAACTGGCCACCTCCGCCCTGAAGGTGAACAACAATATTCCGGTGGGGAACAACCCACGCGGGCTGGCGGTCACGCCTGACAGCCGTCGCGCGTTCGTGGTCAACGTCGGCGACGACACCATGACCGTGGTCGACACCGCCAGCGGCAAGGTGATCGGCACCGTAGTGGTCGGTTACTCACCGGACGAGGTCGCCGCTGGCCCTGACGGCCGCGCATATGTGACTGGCAGAGGCGACAGCAGCGTCACGATTGTCGACCCTTCATAGACCCCGGTCAGCAGCCTAGAGCCAGTCGCGGCGCCGAAACAGCACGTAAAGCCCGACCGAGAGCAGCACTATGGATATGGTGGAGGCGTAGAAGCCGGACGTGGTGCCAAATCCGGGGTAGGGCACGTTCTGCCCGTAGTAGCCGGTGATCGCGGTAGGCACAGCGATGATGGCTGCCCAGCCGGTGACCTGCTTGGTGATCACGTTGAGCCGGTTGCTCTGGATGGTCAGGTTGGTCTCCAGAATGGCGGTCACCAGGTCTCGCAGGCTCTCGGTCCACTCGCTGGCTCGGAGTACGTGGTCGTATACGTCCTGGTAGTAGGGCATCATCGCGTCGTCGAACGTGTGCAGGTCACGGCGCATCAGCGAGTTCACGACCTCGCGCATCGGCAGCACGACCCGGCGCAGCTTCACCAGGCTCTTGCGCAGCTCGAACGAGCGTCGCTGCACCGATCGGTCGGGGCGCCTTTCGTCGAACAGTCGGTCCTCCAGCGCCTCGATCTCGTCGTCGAGGGTCTGCACAGCGGCGAAGTGCTCGTCGACCACGTGGTCGAGCAGACCATGCAGCAGGAATGCGACCCCGTGCTTCGCCAGGTCCGGTGAGGCGTCCCAGGCGGCGACCACACCGTCGATGTGGAACTGTTCCGACTTGCGCACGGTGACCAAAGCTTGGCGCGTGACGAACACCGCCACCTCATGGGTCGCCAGTTCCCCGCTGATCACGTCGAGGTCGACGCCGTAGGCGGTGACGAACAGGTGGCTGTCGTAGCGGTCGAGCTTGGGCCGCTGGCGTTCCTGGACGGCATCCTCGACGGCAAGCCGATGCAGGTCGAGTTCCTCGCTGATCACAGCCAGTTCGTCGGCGTCGGGCGCGCACATGTCCAGCCACACCGTGACGCCCGGCTCTTTGATGTGCTCAGAGATATCCTCCACAGGAAAGTCCTCCACCTCAAGAACCCCACTCCGGTACAGCCGCGTCCGTGTCATACCCGCAGGCTAGGCCGCCCTCCCCCGCCCCCCGCCCCCCTCCCCCACCGCATTCAGCGGGCT
>DATDHI010000174.1:0-4770 GCA_036521655.1 Pseudonocardiaceae bacterium
GAACCACTCGCCAAGCGCGTCGAACACCGCCAACACCCGCTCCCGGCCCTCGCCGGCGGCGTCGACCCGCCGGTGCAGCCAGTCGAGGATGCGCCGGTCGCGGCGCCGCAGGTATGCCTCGACCAGCCCGTCCTTGGACCCAAAGTGCGCATAGAGCGTCTTCGTCCCGACGCCGGCCTCGGCGACCACCGCGTCGATCCCGACCGCCTGCACACCGCGGGAGTAGAAGAGCCGCTCCGCGGCGTCCAGCACGCGCTGCGCTGTGGCCGAATCGGGTGCGGCTGCAACCTGGTCGATCATCGCTCACCAGCATAGGTCCTCGACCCCTTGACGGAAAACGCTCGTTCTATAGACTCGTCGGAGAACGAGCGTTTTCCGCAGCGTCTGAGGACCAGGGGTGGCGCATGGCAACCAACGGCTTCTGGGACGGCGGGAACGGTCACGCGGCCGGTGCGGAGCCAGGCTGTGTGCTGTCGGTCAACGTCGGCGTCCCGCGCGCGGTGCACTGGCGGGACCGGATCGTCCACACGGCCATCTTCAAGTACCCGGTGGACGGGCGCGTGCCGGCGCTGGGCGTGAACCTGGTCGGCGACGACCAGGCCGACCGCGAAGTGCACGGCGGCCCTGACAAGGCCGTCTACGCCTACGCCCGCGAGGACGCGGCCTGGTGGGCCGATGAGCTTCGACGACCGCTGCCCTTGGGGGTGTTCGGCGAGAACCTCACTGTGACCGGGATCGCGGTGACCGACGCGGTGATCGGGGAGCGCTGGCGAATCGGCACCGTCGAGCTGGAGGTCTGCGCTCCGCGGGTGCCGTGCTACAAGCTCGGCATCCGGATGGGCGACGACGGATATCCACGCCGGTTCGCCGCCGCCGGTCGGCCCGGCGCCTACCTGCGGATCCAGACCAGCGGCTCGGTGGGCGCCGGTGACGAGATCATCGTGGCGCACCGGCCCGACCATGGCGTGACGGTGGGCGATGTGTCGCACGCGTACCACCACGACCATACCCGTGCACGGGAGATCCTGGCCGCGCCGGAGCTGGCCGAAACCTGGCGGAGCTGGGCGCACCATCTGCTTGCTCACCCGCGACACGGCGTTATGACGAGCTGACCGCGGGCACGTCCGGCTCATTGGCCGGCCGGGCTGGCGGCGGGCGCGCAGAGATGCTCGGCGAACCACCTGGTGAACGCGGCGTCGACGGCGACCGCGTGCGCGTTCTGCGGCGACGGCTCGACGCCGGGCGGTTCCGCCAGGTGGTGCGGCATTCCGGGCACGTTCTGGAACCGGATGCGCGAGGGATCTCGATAGCGGGAGGTAAGTTCTCGCCCCAGCGCCTCAGTGTCGGTGCGGAGCTCCGGATCGTCGCCCTCGCCGCTAACCAGGAGCAACGCTGGAGTCACAGTCGCGATCTCCGCCGCCCGGCGAAGGAAGTCGAATCGGTCGGCGACCGCGCGAGAGGCGTCGGTCCACTCGTACCGGAAGTCGAAGCGCCGCTCGTTGGCCGCGACACCCCCGGCCATCCGCACCATCGGGTTGACCAGCGCGGCGGCCGATATGGGCAGGGCGGCCCGGGCGATCACTTCCAGCGCGACCGCCCCTCCCAGCGAGCCACCGGCCACCCCGATCGGTCGGTCCGCGATGTTGAGCTCGGTGCGCACCGCAGCTACCGCCGCCGGTGCCTCGTCGGCCGCCTGCGACAGGATCGGACCCAGCAGGTTTAACACCCCGTCGGCGTAACCGAGCCGCATCAGCTCCTCGAACCCGCCAGCCGGTAGCCGACGCCCGGTCAGCGGCAGTCCGAGGTACAGCCGCCAGGCGGGCACTGCCGCCATCGGCAGCGCAGCGGCCATCGCGGAGTCGGTGCACGGCGGATCCATCAGGTGCCAGACGACCACCAGGGGTGCGTCCGCCGCATCGTCACGCGGTGGGAGGACCGTGAACGGGACGCCGGCGGCGGTGCCGCTGATCAGCTGGCTCGACGAGTTCGATGAGTAGGTCATGGGCTCATGCAAGCACCAACCACCGACGGTTTTCAGCACGGCGCTCAAATTCGGGCGAGGCCAGCCATACGACAGCCCGGGCGATCTCCTCGGGTTCGGCGATCCGCCCCAGCGGGGACATCGGCGAGCAGCTCGTCGCTGACGGCGGAGGTCATCCCGGTGCGGGTGACGCCCGGCGCGACTGCGTTGACCCGGACCCCGTGCGGCGACAGCTCCTGCGCGGCCGTTATGGCAGATTGATCGTCTTGTACTCGAGGAATGAGTTCAGGCCCTCGGGTCCGAACACACGACCGATGCCTGATTCCTTGTACCCACCAAAGGGAGCTCCGACTTCCACGCGATACCCGTTCAGTGTCAGGCTTCCGGTGCGCAGTCGCCGGGCGATCCTCATCGCCCGGTCGAGGTCGGGCGTCCACACGCTTCCCGACAGCCCGTAGTTCGAGTCGTTAGCGATACGGACGGCATCGTCGTCGTCGGCAAAGGGGATCACCACGAGCACCGGGCCGAAGATCTCGTCCTGAGCGATGCGCATGGAGTTGTCGACGTTGACGAACACCGTCGGTTCGACGTACCAGCCCTTCAGCTGGCTCGCGGGCCGGCCGCCACCCACCGTGATCGTCGCACCGTCGCGTCGTCCACTGGCGATGTAGTCCTCAACCCGCCGCCGCTGCCGCCGCGCCACCAGCGGACCGACCTCAGTCACGGGATCACGCGGATCACCGATCCGCAGCGCGGCGGCTGCGTCTGAGATCGCCGCGACGAGCTGCTGGTAGCAGCTCCGATGAGCCAGGATGCGGGTCTGCGCCAGGCAATGCTGGCCGGACATGATGACGGCGAACGGCAGGAGGGCCGGCACGACGCTGCCGATGTCGGCGTCCTCCAGGATGATGGCAGGTGACTTCCCGCCGCACTCCAGGATGACCCGGGTGAACTGCTGACCGCACAGGGAGGCCACCCGCCGGCCCGTGGCCGAGCTACCGGTGAAGCTGATCATGTCGACCAGCGGGTGCCGCACCAGAGCCTCACTGTTACGCCGGTCGGCAGGCACGATGTTGAGGACACCCGGAGGCAGCGACGCCTCCATTGCCGCCTCGGCCAGCAGGTACGCGTCCAGCGGGGTCTCCGGGGCGGGCTTGAGCACGACGGTGCACCCGGCGATCAGCGCCGGGGCAAGGCTCGCCATCGCCAGGGCAAGCGGCGCATTCCACGGCACGATCTGCCCTACGACGCCCACCGGCTCCCGGAGGATCCGCGCCGGACCGGTGAGACCGACCCGGTCCTCCTCGAACGGGAACGTGCCAGCAAGCTTGCGGTAGTAATCCAGGAGCATTACCGGAACCGGCGCCTGCATGCGATGTGAGAAGGTGATCGGTGAACCCATCTCCTCGGTGATAAGCTGAGCGATCTCTGGCAGGCGTGCGCGGAGATAATCACCGTAGGGCGCCAGCGCGTCAGCTCGTTCCTGAGCAGACATGTGCGGCCACGGTCCATCATCGAAAGCGGCGCGCGCCGCACGGACAGCCCGGTCGATATCCGAGGGGGATGCGGAAGGAGCCGCTCCGATCCGCTCCTCGGTCAGTGGGGAAATGACCTCGATCACGTCCGGGGATTGCGGCTTAACCATCTCGCCGCCGATGAAAAGATGGTCCCGGATGAAGATCGAAGGTCTCATCACCACCTCGACTCACTCACGGGTGGATTTGAGTGCGCTGGGCGCCGAACTGGTACCAGTCCGCCAGCAGCCGGGCCGCCTCCCGATCGATGTGCAGCTCCGCATCCGGCTCCAGGGGGGTGGCGCCCGTAGGGCGGAGTCGCGAACCCACCGGGCGCCGGCACCAGTGCGATGTGGCCGGTCGCGACGTACCGGGCGGCGGCCAGCACGTGCTCGGCGATCCGGTGCAGCGCGTCCCGGGTGGCCGCAAGTGTGTCAGGGAGAGCCATACCGGTCAGTGCCGCCGCGCCGGTAGGCCGTTACGTCATGGCGTTCTCACCTGTCCCGCCCTATCCTCGGCGACGATCATGGAGGTGCTGTGAATCGATCTCGGCTGCTGGCCGGCCTGCTGGTGGTACTGCTGTGGGCCGTCGCCGCCTGCGCAGGGACCTCACCACCGCCGCCGCTGGGCTCAGGGCTGCTGCTCCCCGGCTACGACCGCAGTGTGCGGCCAGCCGACGACCTGTTCCGGTTTGTGAACGGCCAGTGGCTGCGCACCACGGAGATCCCGCCCGACCGGACCGGGTACGACGCGTTCGCCATGCTTGCCGACCAGACCGAGGCGAACCTGCGGACGATCGTCGAGGCCACTGCCACCCACCCCAGCCTGCCCGGCTCCGAGGATCAGCAGATCGGTGACTTCTACGCCAGTTTCATGGACACTGCCCGGCTCGACGCGCTCGGCGCCGGCCCGTTGAAGGATTCGCTGGCCCGGATCGACGCGCTCGCCAGCCCCGCGGACCTCGTCCGGTATTTTGGTGAAGCCGCCGCGACGGGCGTCCCCACCCCGGTCGGGCTGAGCGTCGACCAGGACGCCAAGAACGCCGCGGTCTACGTACCCTCCGTCTCGCAAAGTGGGCTCACCCTGCCCGACCGGGACTACTACCTGAACCCGGATCCGGAGTTCGTGACGATCCGCGATCAGTTCCGCGCCTACGCCGCACGCATGCTGGGCCTGGCCGGCACCCCCGATCCGGACGGCGCAGCCAGCCGGGTGGTCGCCCTGGAGAGCCGCCTGGCCGGGATCCAGTGGACCGCCGCGCAAGACCGTGACGTG
>DATDHI010000175.1:0-4073 GCA_036521655.1 Pseudonocardiaceae bacterium
AAGCGGACGGCGCCGAGCGACTCGAAACCCGCCGACCCGGAAGCGCTCGTAGTAGTCCGCCGTGCCGTGGAAGAGGTCGGGCCGAAACACGATGTCGTCAGCATGTTGACATCAGAGGCAGGGCCACCCTCGCGGACGGCACGAGGCGCCGCACCGCTGCCACGATGTCCGGCGGAGGATCCGATTGCAGCTGGATTCGAGCTCAGGCCGCAAGGGTGACGGTGTGCCCGACCGGAGCGGGGTCCTGGGCGGCGGCCATCATCGCGGGCGCTAGGTCGGCGCGGGATACGGTCGGCCCGGGGTCGGCGTCGGGGTGGCGGCCCTCGCCGACTGCTGGGCATGAGCGGCGTACACCCTGTGCACCACGAGCCGACACGCGGGGACTGGGGTAGTTAGCCCGTGACGCGGTGCAGCTGTGCTGAGAGGTGCGGCTGCATGGGCAGGCCGCGCAGTGCACGCTCCTCGACGTAGGCCAGTTCGCCGTTGTCCATGATGCCGTAAAGGCGGGCGGCCGCGGTGGTCTCCCTGGCCGAGTCGGTCCGCGCCACGGTGTTGGATTCGAGCTCCCACGCCTTCTCGCCGGTGCGCCCCCCGTAGTAGATCTCGCAGATGCCGAACATGTGCGCGAGGACCACCTCGATGGTCTCCTCGTCGTCCACCAGCCACCACCCGACCTCGCGAGCCGCTGGGCGCAGCACCTCGCCGGATGGGCTGAGCAGCCACGACCGCGCCTCGTAGACCAGAAACGGCCGGCCGTCGTGGGCGAAGGTGACCTGCTGGCCGTAGCGAAACTCGCCGAGCAACGACGGGTACTGGGCCAGCCCCTCACCACGCCACACACCCACCAGCGGCGCCAGCAGCTGGCACTGCGGGTGCAACTCGACGCCGGCGGCGAGGTTAGCCGTGTCCATGCCGATCGGCAGGTCATTGAACGTCGGCATGTTGTGGCCAACGGCGCGCGCATCACTGGGTTCACGCTCGGTCATCACCCGACTGTAGCGAATTGATCTCATACCAGGGAACCGATGGGTCCTGGACGAAGCGAGACACCCGGGCTTGCGAACAGTACGCTTACGTCTGATTACCGAGGGGGGTCATCGTGACAGGCAAAATCGGCCGTGCAGCGCTCGTGCTGGCCATCTGCGCTGCGGGGACGGTGCTAAGCGGGACGGTGGCCGGCGCCGCCGAGTCGTCCGCCGCACCGTGCGGGCCGTCCGCGGCAGGCTGCATCGATCTCCGCAGCCAGCAGGCCTGGCTGATGGACCGCGGCCACGTCACCTACGGACCGACCCCGATCACCTCCGGCAAGCCGGGTTACCGGACCCCAACCGGCCAGTTCCAGGTGCAGTGGAAAGACCGGAACCACCGCAGCTCGGAGTTCCACAATGCCCCGATGCCCTACTCCGTCTTCTTCACCAACACCGGTGTCGCGTTCCACGAGGGCAGCCTCAGGGACGCCTCGCACGGTTGCGTCCACCTAGGCCACAACGCCGCGGTCGCATTCTTCAACAAACTGTTGGTGGGCCAGGTCGTACAGGTTGTGGGCTGAGGCCGGAGTTGAGAAGTCGGTGCACGGCAGGCAACAACGCGCGCAGCGCCCGGCCCCGGTGTGACGCGGCGTCTTTCTCCGCCGGTTGCAGCTCAGCCGAGGTGCGCCGATCCCCATCCGGCACGAAGATCGGGTCGTAACCGAAGCCGTTGCCGCCACGTGCAGCTCCGGTCAGGGTGCCGCGCCACTCCCCCCGTACCACGGTCTCGACGCCGCCCGGCACCACCAGCGCAGCGGCACAGACGAACGCCGCGCCCCGGCGATCATCGGGGACGTCGGCCAGCTGCTGCAGCACCAACTGCAGGTTCGCGGCGTCGTCACCGTGGCGGCCTGCCCACCGCGCCGAGAGCACCCCGGGCATGCCGTTGAGCGCGTCCACCTCCAAGCCTGAATCGTCGGCGACTGCGGCCAGGCCGGTCGCCGCCGCTGCGTCCCGGGCCTTGGCCAGTGCGTTGGCCTCGAAGGTGGCTGCGGTCTCCGGGACTTCGGGGAATGGCGGCACATCGTCGAGCCCGAGTACCTGCAGACGGTTACAGCCTGACGTCGCCAGCATCCGCCGCAGCTCCGCCAGCTTCTTTGCGTTGCGCGTCGCCAGCAGCAACCGGACGGTGCTCACGCGGGCAGCTCGCCGGGATAGGGCCGGGCCAGCGCGGCTGCCTGTATCTCGGTCAGCTCCTGGCAACCCTTCAGCGCCAGGTCCAGCATCTGGTCCAGAGTGGATCGCGCGAAGGTGGCACCCTCGCCGGTGCCTTGCAGCTCAACCAGCGTGCCGGTGTCGGTGGCCACCACGTTCATATCGACTTCGGCGCGGGAGTCCTCCTCGTAGGGCAGGTCCAGCCGGACCCGGCCGTCCACCACGCCGACGCTCACCGCGGCGATCGAGCAGGACAATGGTTGTGGATCGCGCAGCCGACCGGCCGCCCGCAACCAGGTCACCGCGTCGGCCAGCGCCACATAGGCACCGGTGACCGCCGCGGTGCGGGTGCCGCCATCAGCCTGGATCACATCGCAGTCCAGCGAGATGGTGTTCTCCCCCAGCGCAGCGAGATCGATGCACGATCGCAGGGCCCGCCCGATCAACCGGCTGATCTCCTGGGTTCGCCCCCCTAGCCGGCCCTTGACCGACTCGCGATCACTGCGGGTATGCGTAGCCGACGGCAGCATCGCGTACTCCGCGGTGAGCCATCCCTGCCCCGAGCCCTTGCGCCAGCGCGGCACGCCCTCCAGGACACTGGCCGCACAGAGCACCCGGGTGCGGCCGAACTCGATCACCACCGAGCCCGCAGGCCATTGCTGGTAGCCGCGGGTGATTCGCACCTCGCGGAGTGCCTCGTCGTTCCTGCCGTCCGCTCGTGCCACCGCGCTAGCCTAGTGTCGCCATGCCAGCCCCGTGTCACCGGTGGATCTCGTAGTCGGCACCCGGGCGGACCAACTCGGTGGGTCCGTCGTACACGGCCTTCGCCTCAGCGAGCACCTGCTTGGCGTCGGTCCACGGAGGCACATGGGTGAGCAGGAGCCGGCCCACCCCCGCCGCGGCCGCGGCCAGCCCGGCGTCCCGTCCGGACAGGTGAATACCCAGCGGGTTCGCTGGCTGGTCTGGCCAGGACGCCTCGGCGAGTAACACGTCCGCACCCCTCGCCAGTTCGACGAGCTGGGGACACGGGCCGGTGTCGCCGGAGTAGACCAGCGTCCGCCCCTGGTGGCTGACTCGCAGCGCATACGCCTCGCACACGTGGTCGACCTGCCCCGCGCGCACCTCGACGTCACCGATCCGGATTGGTTCGGCGAAGACGCGGAAGTCGTAGACGTCGGACAGGTCGGTGCTGATCCGGCTGTCGGCGTCGGTGGCGTAGGCGGCCACCAGCCGCTCGGCGACGGCCGACGGCCCGTGCAGCGGCAGCGCGGTGCTCGGCGCTGGGCTCGGATGGAACCGGCGGTACACAGCCAGTGCCGAGACATCGGCGCAATGATCCGGGTGCAAGTGGGACAGGATCACCGCATCCAGGGTGAACGGGTCGAGGTAGCGCTGCAGTGCGCCGAACGCTCCGTTGCCAAGGTCGAAGACCACGGAGGTAGTCCCGGCTCGGACCAGATAGCCAGAAGCAGGCGACTCGGGACCGGGGACGCTGCCCGAGCAGCCAAGCACCGTGAGCAGCATCGTGGCCTCCTGTCAGCCTGCGCCTCGCGAGTCCGGGATGGGACTCGACCCGGTGGGTGCCGCCAGCAGCGGGCCGAGAAAGCGACGGGCCAGCCGGGCGAAGGAAGCTGGATCCCCGGTGGCGGTGAACGCGTGCTGGGTCACTGTGCTCGGCTCGGACTCGGTGCGGAGCAGTTCGGCCTCGGTGAGCACCCGCAGCACATCCTTGGCGGTCTCCTCCGCGCTGGACACCAGCGTCACCCCATCGCCCATGACGATCTGCAACACACCAGTGAGCATCGGATAGTGCGTGCAGCCCAGGACGAGGGTGTCCACGGACGCCTGTTGCAGCGGTTCGAGATAGGACTGGGCCAGACCGAGCACTTG
>DATDHI010000176.1:0-4024 GCA_036521655.1 Pseudonocardiaceae bacterium
ACCAAGCGCTGCGAGCGAAAGGAGGTGCGCTATCTCGACAGCGCCGAGGCAGAGGCCCTCATCGCCGCCCCCGACCCGAGCACATGGACAGGGCGACGGGACCACGCCTTGCTGGACGTGACCAGCTGAACGCAAACGCACATCGCTAAACACCGGCTTGCGAGTGGTGCCCTGTCGGCGTGAGTTCCTTGTTGGAGTGGGGGATTTTGGGGTGTCGGGCTGTTGGCTGCCGCCGTCAGTGGGGGCGTTGTGGAGCGGGATTCGCAGGCGGATCTCGACGTGCCAGCCGGTGACGCGTACTTGTTCGACGACGAGTCGGAGGAGGCGTTGGCGCCCGTCGAAGTCGAGGTTGTCGATGCCGGTTGTGACTCGTGCGGCGAAGTCGGCTACACATCGGCGGAGCCGGTTGTCGATAGCGAGTTGTTGTTGCCGGGCGAGGAGCTGGGCGTGTTCGTTGTCGAGACGGGCTTTGCGGGCGGCGACGTCTTTGCTGCGGCGGCGGAGCTCGTCGAGCTCGACCAGCCCGGCCTGGTAGAGGTCGGCGAGGCGGCGTCGTTCGGCATCGATCTGGTCGGCGCGGCGGCCGATACGCTCGAGCTGGGTGGCGCAGAGTTGGTCGTCGGGGATTTTGGTTTTGCCGGCGAGTGCCGCTTCGCCGGCGATGAGCAGTTCGGGCTGTAGCAGCACTTGACGGACTTGGTCGAACACGAAGGTGTCGAGTTCGTCGGCTCGGATTTGGCGTTCTGTGCAGCGGCGGTCGGGTCCGCCGGCTCGGAAGGGATCATGATTGGCGCAGTCGTAGTAGCGGTTGATGTGTGTCTTGGTCGATTTGGTTTGATGCACGTGGGCGCGCACTCCGCAGACTCCGCAGACAACCAGGCCGCGCAGCAGCCACAGCCCCGGTGTGGAGTGGCGGGGCGAGAAGATCGAGTTGTCACGGGTGGTGGCTTGCACAGCAGCGAAGACCTCGTCGGGGACGATCGGCGGGACGGGGACTTCGACCCAGTCCTCTTGGGGACGGAGACGTCGTCGGGGCCGATGTTCCCCGGGGCGGGCGACGTCGTCGTGCCGGTACCACAGCGCGGTGCCCGCATAGGCGCGGTTGTGTAGCAGCCCGGCGATGGTCGATGGCCTCCACAGGGCCTTGGCGGTGGCGGTCAGGACGCCGTCTTCGTAGAGGTGCCGGGCGATCTGGCGCAGCGAGGTTCCCTCGAGGTACTCGGAGAACATCCGGCACACGACTTCGGCCTCGGGCGGGTAGACCTCGAGGTGGGCGGGGCCGGCCTCGCTGCGGGGGATCCGCCGATAGCCGTAGGGGACTTTCCAGAAGATCGCCTCACCGGCCCGCATCCGATACAGCTTGCCACGCCGGTACCGTTCCGCCATTTTCGCTTTCTCGTACTCGGCGAACAGGCCTTGCACCTGGATGAGCAGGCGGGCCTGGGGATCGTCATCGATTGGCGGCGTGTCGGTGAAACGAACCGTCACGCCGAGGCGCGCCAGTTCGTCGGTGATTAGCACCTGGTAGGCGAAGGAGCGGGCGAGACGATCAGGCGACAGGCACCACACGGCTTCGAACGCGCCGGCCTCGGCCGCGTCGCGCAGGGCGTCGAGGCCGGGCCGGTCCAGGCGGGCCCCGGAGTAGCCGTCGTCGGTGTAGGTGGCCACCACTTCGTGGCCCTCGGCGACGGAACGCGCTGCCAGCACCTCGAGCTGTGAGCCGATGGTGCCTCGGGCCGCTTGGGATTCGCTCGATACCCGTGCGTAGACCGCTACTTTCACCGTCGCCCCCTTTTGCTTGTGGCGCTCGGCCCGGCCCCGGCGCTCGGCCGTCGAGGTGTTGCCGGCGCTGGTGGGGCAGCCGTCTGCACCGATGAGACGGTGCGCTCATCGAGCAGGTCTGTTACAGCGACCGGCTCCCCGCATTCTCTGCACAAACCTCCCAGGCCGACGCGGCCCATGAACGCCCCGCAGGTTTCGCAGCGCTGGTCGCCCAACGCCCTGGTCCCACAAGAGGCACACTCATACACGGTGATCGGCCGCCGGGGCACACCGGGGGCGGGCACGACGACGGGGACAGGGGCCGGCTGGCGGCGGCGGCGCCAGGCCTTCTTGCGACAGTAGTCGGAGCAGTACCGGCCCCGGCCTACCGGTGTGAAGCGGCGTTGGCACATCGGACAGAAGGCCGTCGCGGTATCGTCGCGCGACGGTGTCTTAGCACCCATCGTCGCCTCCCCGGGGACCGATCCGCCGCGAGTGCTGCGGGGACAGCTGGGACGATCGGGTGCGGGCCCCGTCGTTGATCGCCCACAGCTGGGCCAGCCCGCGGGCCTGGGAGCTGTCGAGGGCGGGGGCGTCGAGGAAGCGGACCGGCACCCGGTGGCGGTCCAGCTCGTCGAGCAGCGTCACCAAAGCGTGGTAGTCCCGGGACAGTCGATCGGGTGACAGGCACCACAACGCGTCGATGGTCCCGGCGTCGACCGCGTCGCGCAGCGCGACCAGGCCGGGCCGGTCCAAGCTCATCCCGGAGCAGCCGTCATCGACGAACTCGGCTGCCACCTCTGCTCCCTCCCCTTCGACCGCCGAGCGGAGGGCGTCCCGTTGCCATCCGATGGCCCTGCTGCCGCCTGCTGCCGTTCTCAAATTTGAGTACATCTCAACTTTCATGGTGAACGCTCCTTTCCTGTGTCCCCCGACGGAGCCCGGGGCGGGGCGCTGTGCGGGCCTGTCAGGCGTTTGCTGCACCCTTGCCGAGGCTGGCTGTCGGTATCGCTGACGTGGAGAGTCCGGCCCCGAGCCAACCGACAGTTCGTCGCGTTGTCGTCGCGCCACGGTTTGTTCCAAAGTATCGGGCCTGTCATGCCTGCTCGGACGCAGCACCGTCGAGGTCGGCCTGGATCACCAGCAGCTGGTAGCCGGCCGCCAGGGCCTGTGTTCGGGGATCCTCATAGGGTGTCCACGGCGGGCGGCGGGCGCCGGTCAGGCTGGCCACGAAAACCGGCTGGGCAACAGGACGAACGATGAGGCCGGCCAGGCCGGCCCGGGCGAACCGGGTGGCCGCCGGGCTGGCCGCCACCATACCGGCCAGGGCCGCCTCCCGCAGCGTCTCGTAGTCGGCTTGGGCGGCCTCGCCGACCGGCCAGAATGTTCTCATCGCCGTCTGGCCGCCCGTTCCACCGTGCGCCGGTGCAGGGCCACCCCGAAGCGTTGCTCGACATCGCGGGCCAACTCCGCCCCTGAGACGTCGGCCGGCGCCGCCAGCAAGTAGCCCACGATCTCCTCGGTCAACTTGAGCGGGCCCCGCCGGCCGGGCCGCTCGTCTAGCAGCCCGGCGATGCCCCGCTCGGCGAAGGATGCCTGGGCCAGGTAGAAGCTCGGCCGGGAGTAGCCGTGGGTGGCGGCCGCGGCCGTGACGCTGACGCCGTTTACCACGTGGGCTCGCAACATCTCGTACTTCACCTGAATTTTGTCGACAGGGTAGAAGAACGGGATGCCAGCAGCGAACAGCGGCGCCGTCACGGTGTCGGGACTTGGGTGCGCCAATCCGGCCGCCGCCAACGCGGCCTGCCTGCTCTGGTGGGTCATGAGGTGCCTCCCTGCCGTCGGGCGGTCGCCGGCGACACCTCGAACTGTATGACGATGACCGCCGCATGATGGCGGATCTGCCATCCCCCCGCAGCTGCTTCTTCTATGATAATCTTGAATTACAAGAACTTCTCGCTTGCATCGCGATCGCTTGGCGATTTCAACAACTGACAGTGCGGTAGTGATCACTAGACAGATCCACCCTTCCTGCGAAGCGGGTTGCGCGCAGGCCGAGTGTGTTTGTGCAGGTACAGTCCGGTGCCGGTGGCGTCACAAAAAAGTGTGGTGCGGAACGACAGGTTTGCGTTCAGCTGGTGGTCGCCGTGCAGACCGGCCTCCGGGCCTCGGAGCTCGCCGGCCTGCGCATAGGCGACATCCAGCTCGGCACCGGAGCCCATGTCCACTGCGAAGGGAAGGGGCGCAAGGAGCGTCACACGCC
>DATDHI010000177.1:0-47830 GCA_036521655.1 Pseudonocardiaceae bacterium
CAAGCCGTCTCCGGCTACTGGCACACACTGACCACCCTCGCCGACTACTGCCGCGGCCGCTCCTACCTGGTCAGCTCCCGCAACCACGGCCTCCGCCCCATCGACGCCATCCACACCGCCCTCAACGGCAACCCCTGGCTCACCACCATCACAACGGCATGACACCACAGCCCAACCCGTGAATGGACACCAATGAGCTGCGCCGGACCTTGCGGGTGCTTGATCAGTGGGGTGGCCGGAGCGACGTGCAAGAAATAATGCATCAACTGAATAAATGCATCAACTGAATAGTCGGGTGCCCATCACGTGAGATACCTCACCTCGAGTGGCTCTTCGCGCACGCCGCCTTCAGTCGACCGACGGGTGATGCGGTAGGCACCAGCGCGCTTCCGGTCGGCAATAGCGGCGACAAGATCGGAATCCTCGTAGTGCAAACCAGCACCGGCATCCGTGGCATACCCGTCTGGCAACACTCCAGAAGTGATGCACCGCTGGAAGTATTCGCGCCGCTCATCGTAGTGGACTGCGTTTGAGTACGGCAGGAAACCAAGCCCGTTCGTGAACGGTTGCACATCCCCAAATGAGTCGGTGGTGCCACCGGCGTGCCAACACAGCGAGCCCGCAGATTCACCGCCAAGAACTACACCGTTTTGCCAGCAGCCACGCATTATCTTGTCGAAATCGTGTGCCCGCCAGACGGTGAGTAGGTTGGCCAGGCTGCCCCGGTCCACCCAGATGACATCCTGTTCATGCAGGTAAATTGATACGTTCTTTATGTTCGGCTTTTCGAATAGTGCCAGATGACTTGCTTTCACACCGCTATCCGCGAAGGCTGCGTAGAATCGATCGATGCTGGTTTGTCGGTCGCCGGTACCAGTGGTCAGAAAGCATAGCCTCGGATACGTTGGACTGCCAGCCAAGTTAAACGCGTATCGGAATATGGGCGATGGTCGCCACGGGTCCCGTGCTCGATTGAACCCCATAGACGTAGCCAGGATAGTCGGTCTCTCGGCGGACATAGCGGCCTCCCTTGCGTGGCGCGGCAAACAACAAAATCTTACACAGCATCGAAGATGATCTTCTTGAGCCAGCGAACTCTTCGTTGCTGACGCCCGAGACGTGGTGTTCAGCACGGCGCTGGGTGCTTGCGACCGCATGATCCTGCTCGGTTGTCCGTCTAGATCCTGGTCTTGGATTTGCGCATTCGCTTCCATGCTGGGGAAAGTTTCTTCTCGGCTCGCTGGGCGCGGGACGTCTCGGTTGCATACAAAAGGCCGTAGGTGAAGCCGTTTCCGCCCTCGAGGTGGGCCTGCGTGGCGAACTCGCGCAGCGCTGGTCGGGACACCACGGCGTCTTGGTGCTCGCCGAGGATGTCCTGGACAGACTTGAGGCGTTTGCGCAGTCGCGCGGCCGGTTTGCCCAGCGTGGGCCGGACTGCCTCGGTGGCATAGCGCAGCCGCTTGGCGGCCTTGCGAGTCTCGTGGAGGGCACGATCACGTTGGTCACCGGCTGGCCGGCGCTTCGCGTCGGTCATGCGCGATTCCATCCTGCGATAGGCCCGCCGGACACTGTTGGGCAGCTCATGCTTGGCTTTGCGGCTCGCGCGGGCGGTCAGCGGTGGGTCGGCGAGCAACGCGTCGATCCGGTCATGCAGAGCCAGATATCGGTCGCTGTCCAGGGCCGCGAGGGCGACACCGCGGGCGTCGGCCGCTCGGCGCGCAAAGGAGCGGGTGAGTGCGGCCTGGACGGGTCCCATCTTCAGCTCGTCAGGTACCTCCGTGAGCAGCGACGCGAACCGATCGGCCATCACCTCCGTATCCCTGGCCCCGCCCAGCGCGCCGGCCACCCACTTCAGCTCCGCGACCAAACCCCGGGTCCGGTCACGGTCCAGGACGCGACCGAATGCCCGCAGCGCACTACGCATCCGGCGGGCCGCCACCCGCATCTGGTGGACCGCGTCCGGGGCATCGCGTTGCACCAGCGGGTCATATCGGCGCAACCGCTGCGCCTGGGTCGCCAGGTAGGCCAACACCACCTCACCCGCCGACCCACCAGGACCGGGACTCGACGTCGTCACCGCGGGGGGCAGTTGGTCGGCCAGCACCCGACCCAGCTTCGAGGCCGAACCCGCGCGCTGAGCCCCCACTTTCAGCAGCCGACGCTCGATGCGATCCAGCAACTCGTGCTGACCATGCTCGCCGAGCTCGACCTCCACCTCCCGCCAGACCACGGTCGTGGTCTGCGCACCCATGGTCCGTGCCCGCACGTGGTCATCAACCAATTCCGCCAACGAGCGCCCGGCGGAATCGGCGAGTACCCAACGACGCCGACGCGTGGTCAGTTCAGCAACGGGGTCCAACCGGCCACCCCGGGTGTACACCCGGGTCAGGACCACCAGCTCGGCCGGAGGGCGGCGTGCCGAGCGCCCTAGCGGTACCCGCAGCTCTTCCCGGCTGTCCTTACCCGTCGGCAGCTTCAGATGCCACCCTTCATCGGACCCACCTCGGCGACGCCGCAGCGTCACCCCTGCACCTAACAGGCGCAGATCCGCGGTGTCGAAATACAGCGCCTCCAGGTCCTGCTCATCCGGCCCGGTCGCGGCGGCGACCCCGAGCAACTTGGCCGGGTCGAGCAGCTTCAGGTCCTCAACCGCTTCGTACTTACGCTCGATCTCCCGCATCGCCCTCACACCATCTCCTTTCACCATCAGACGGTGATACCCACTCGACACCTCCTCGTAACCCCGTATCCACCATCTACCTGGCCCGGGGCGGTGGCGCGTTCGGCCGATCGGGTGGTCTGGCGTTCTTCAGTGCCTTCCTGGCGACGCGGTGTCGGATCCACCCGAACGGCTCCGACGTCTCGGTTGCACTCGGGGGAAGGCACCCCGGATGATCCGAGAGCGAGGAGTTTCCGATGAGCGTCACCGATACGAACAGGGACAAGCGCGGCAACGAACCGGCCCGAGATGAAGCGCCGTCTGTGGCGGTGCGGCGCCTGGACCGTCTGTTCGGTACCTGGCAGCTCTCCGGGGACGCCAGCGGCACCGTCACCTACCACCCGTTCCTGGGCCAGCGCAGCGAGCACGTTCATAACCGCTTCTATGGGAGCGAGGGCGACACGCTGGACTACGTCTACGAGCTCGACGGTGACACGCTCACGATCTGGGGTGGCGAGAAGGGCTCGCCGTCGTACTTCCAGGGCACGTTCGATGCCGCGGACCGCTGTGTCGGCGGCTCCTGGGTCTGGCCGGGCGGGGACTACGACGCGACCATGACCCGGATCGGCTGACCGGCGCCGCGACCGAGGGGAACCTGATGAAGTACATGCTGCTCGCCGACAGCCCGCGAGTTGGTGTCGACCGAAGGGCTGGGTCACCCTTCGTTGTCGCGCACGATCCGTCCGAGTGTGCACGGCCCGTTGGTCAGCACGGACCGTTTGCTGAGGCTAAGGAGGGACTGGTCAGCTTCTCGATCATCGACGTGGTCGACCACGAGCGGGCGATGGAGATCGCGGCCCGGGTCGTGGCCGGGGTCGGTGACGCCATCGAGCTGCGCCCGATCATGGACGGACCTTCGGATGAAGGCCTGCCCAGGCGGTGAAGGGTCTGGACCGCGTGACTGAGGCCCTGCTGCGCAGCTTGGCGCCGCAGGTCCTCGGTGCGTTGGCGGTCGCGGTGGCTTGCGCGCCCACCTCCACGAACGCGCGGGGCGCACTGAGCGGGCCGCCCACCACTACCGCGAGGCGGCTCGACGGGCGACCTCCACCCCGGAGCAGCGCTACCTGCATGCCCAAGCAGTCCGCCTCGACCCCAACTGAGACGGGGGGCTCTGGTAGACCCGCCCGGTGAGCAGCGCCGGGCAGTCACCTCGGAGACGGCCCAGCCGTGGGCAGCCCAGCCGTGGGCAGCAGAGCCCGGCTGCCGAGCTGCCCGTCGCGCGGGTGTGCGTGGATACTCCACTGGCACACCTGGACCGCCCCTTCGACTACCAGGTGCCCGCCGAGCTCGACGCGACGGCGGTGCCCGGCGTGCGCCTTCGGGTGCGTTTCTCCGGGCGGCTGGCAGATGGCTGGCTCTTGGATCGAGCCGAGCGATCCGACCATCCGGGCCCGCTCGGCTGGCTGCACCGGGTGGTCTCCGCCGAGCCGGTGCTCAGCCCGCAGGTGGCTGTGCTGGCGCGGGCGGTGGCCGATCGGTGTGCGGGCACCATGAGCGACGTGCTGCGGCTGGCCGTGCCACCGCGGCATGCCCGCACCGAGGCCGAACCGGGTCCATCGGTCGCGCCGCGGCCACAGCGACCCGCGGTGGCCGAGTGGGGGCGCTACTCCCGCGGACCGGCCTTCCTGGACGCGCTGCACCAGGGCCGGGCGGCGCACGCTTGCTGGCAGGTGCTGCCGGGGGAGGACTGGCCGGCCCGGCTCGCCGAGGCCGCCGTCACCGTTGCCGCCGCCGGGCGGGGCGCGCTGCTGGTGCTGCCCGACCATCGGGACACCGCGCGGGTGCACACCGCGGTGGCGGCGCTGGCCGGGCCCGACGCGGTGGTCACCCTGGCTGCCGAGTCCGGACCCGCGCAGCGCTACCGCCGGTGGCTGGCGGTCCGGCGGGGCGCGGTGCGCATCGTGGTGGGCACCAGGGCCGCAGCCTTCGCCCCGGTCGCCGACCTGGGGCTGATGGTGTTGTGGGACGACGGCGACGACCTGCACGCCGAGCCGCGAGCGCCCTACCCGCACACCAGGCTGGTGCTCGGCCAGCGCGCCGTGCTCGAGGGCGGCGCGCTGCTCGTCGCGGGCCATGCCCGCACCGCCGAGACGCAGCTGTCGCTCGATTCGGGATGGGCGCACGAGATCGTCGCGGTCCGGGATGTGGTGCGGGCCGCGGCGCCGCGGGTCACCGCGATCGGGGAGGACGACACCCAGCTGGCCCGGGATCCGGCTGCTCGCGCGGCGCGGCTGCCTGCGGTGGCCTTCGAAGCGGCCCGCGCGGCGCTGGGTCGTGAACGGCCGGTGCTGGTGCAGGTGCCCCGCCGGGGTTACGTTCCCGCGCTGGCCTGCGGGCAGTGCCGGGCCCCGGCCCGCTGCCGGCGGTGCGCCGGCCCGCTGGCGCTGCCCGCGGCCGGCTCCGGTCAGGCGGCCTGCCGGTGGTGCGGCGTCACCGAGGCCGGTTTCCGGTGCCCGGCCTGCGGCTCGGGCCGGCTGCGCGCGACGGTGATCGGCGCCCGCCGCACCGCGGAGGAGCTGGGCCGAGCCTTCCCCGGGGTGGCGCTGCGCAGCTCAGGTGGCGGGGAGGTGCTGCCCGACATCCCGCCGGGCCCGGCACTGGTGGTGGCGACCCCGGGAGCGGAGCCGGTGGCCCGGTACGGGGCGGCGCTGTTGCTGGATGCCGCCGCCCTGCTGGGCCGCCCCGACCTGCGCGCGGCGGAGGAGGCGCTACGCCGGTGGATGGCCGCGGCGGCGATGGTCGAGCCCGCGGCCAACGGTGGCCGGGTTGTGGTGGTGGCTGAGGCGTCGCTGGCCGCGGTGCAGGCGCTCATCCGATGGGACCCGGCCGGCCACGCGAGCGCCGAGCTGGCCGCCCGCACCGAGCTCGGCTTCCCACCGGCGGTGCGGATGGCCGCGCTGGACGGCGCGCCGGACACGCTAGCGGGACTCGACCTACCTGAAGGGGCCGATCTGCTCGGTCCGGTGCCAATCGCGGGGGAACCCGATGGCGGGCGGGAGCGGCTGCTGCTCCGGGTTCCGCGCTCCGAGGGACGGGCGTTGGCCGCCGCGCTCGCCGCGCTGCAGGCCGGGCGTAGCGCCCGCAAGCTGCCCGACCCGCTGCGAGTCGAGCTAGACCCGCAGGAGCTGTTGTGAGTGGCATGGGGTGCCAGGGCACCCAATGCCACTCACGGGGCATACTGCTCTGGTGCCTGCCAAGCCCGTCCGGCTCTTCGGCGATCCGGTGCTGCGAACCCGCGCGATCGAGGCCGTCGACTTCGACAAGGAGCTGCGCAATCTCGTCCGCGACCTGCTGGACACGATGGCCGCGGAGGGCGGAGCGGGGCTTGCGGCACCGCAGCTGGGTGTCTCGCTGCGGGTGTTCGCCTATCACTGTGAAGACCTTTCCGGGGACGAGGTCACCGGGCACCTGGTGAACCCCACCTTCGATGTCGTGGGCGAGGAGATGCAGGACGGGCCGGAGGGCTGCCTATCGATCCCGGGGCTGTCCTGGGACTGCCGGCGGCACCTGCACGTCGTCGCCCACGGGCTGGATCAGCACGGTGAGCCGGTCGAGGTGGTGGGCACCGGGCGGCTGGCCCGGGCGATCCAGCACGAGACCGACCACCTTGACGGCGTGTTGTTCATCGACCGGCTCGACCCCGAGACCCGCCGGCAGGCGATGCGGGAGATCCGGCAGGCTCAGTGGTTCGGCGCACCCGAGCCGGTGGTGAAGGTCAGCCCGCACCCGCTGTTCGGTAAGGCGCGCTGAGCGGTGCGACTGGTCTTCGCCGGCACGCCCGACGCGGCGCTGCCCGCCCTGCACGCGCTGCTGGACAACGATCGTCACGAGGTGGCCGCGGTGGTCACCCGGCCGGACGCGCCGGCCGGACGGGGTCGGCGGCCTGCGCGCTCCCCCGTGGGCATGCTGGCCGACGAGGCCGGGCTGGAGGTGCTCACCCCGCGCCGGCTCTCGGATCCGGACTTCCTGGCCCGGCTCAGCACGCTGGAGCCGGACTGCTGCCCGGTCGTCGGCTACGGCGCGCTGGTGCCCCGGACCGTGCTGGGCATACCCCCGCACGGTTGGGTCAACCTGCACTTCTCGCTACTGCCCGCCTGGCGGGGCGCGGCACCGGTGCAGGCCGCGATCCGGCACGGGGACGAGATCACCGGCGCATCCACCTTCGCCCTGGAGCAGGGGCTGGATACCGGCCCGGTGTACGGCACGGTCACCGAAGTGATCCGCCCCGATGACACCGCAGGTGAGCTGCTGTTCCGGTTGGCTGAAGCCGGAGCCGGCCTGCTGGTAGCCACCCTGGATGGGATCGCCGGCGGCACACTGAGCCCGGTGCCCCAGCTGGCTGATGGCATCTCCTACGCCCCGAAGCTCACCGCCCAGCACGCCCGGGTGGACTTCAGCACCCCGGCCTTCGCGGTGCACCGTCAGGTGCGCTCGGTGACCCCCGTTCCCGGGGCCTGGGCCTTGTTCCGGGATCAGCGGGTGGGCCTCGGGCTGGTGCAGCTGGCCCCGGAGGAGCGCGAGGCCGGCGAGCTCAAGCCGGGCGAGCTGCGGGCGGGCAAGCGGCAGGTGCTCGTCGGCACAGCGACCGGTCCGGTGCGGCTGGGTGAGGTCACCGCGCCCGGCAAGCGCGCGATGCCTGCAGCGGACTGGGCCCGTGGTGCCCGGCCGGCGCCGGGGGAGCGCTTCGGATGACGGCCGGGTTGTGACGGCGCCCCGCAAACCATCCCGGCCGCCCAGGCCCGGCCCACCCCGCCGGCGTCTCGGTCCGCGCACGCCGCCGGCGGAGGATCCGCCTCGGCGGGCCGCGCTGGACGCCCTGGCCGCGGTGCGCGAGCGTGACGCCTACGCCAACCTGGTGCTGCCCAACCTGCTGCGCGAGCGTGGGATCAGCGGCCGCGACGCCGCGCTGGCCACCGAGCTGTGCTACGGCATCTGCCGCGCACAAGGCCTACTGGATGCAGTGCTTCAGTGCTGCGCAAACCGGCCGCTGTCCGAAGTGGATGGTGAGTTGCTGGACGCGCTGCGGCTGGGCACCTACCAGTTACTGCGGACCCGGGTGCCGCCGCACGCCGCGGTCGCCGCCACAGTGGATCTGGTGCGCGCCGGTCGGGGCAGTGGCGCCGCAGGCTTCGTTAATGCCGTGCTGCGCCGGGTCGGTCAGCGCGACGAGGACGTCTGGGTGCAGGCGGTGGCGCCGGCTGCCGAGGACGACCCGGTGGGCCACCTCGCGATGGCGCACCCGCACCCACGGTGGATCGCCCAGGCCTTCGCCGATGCGCTGGGGGGTGACCTGGACGAGCTGGCCGCCGCACTCGCCGCTGACGATGCCCGGCCGCTGGTGCACCTCGCCGCGCGCCCGGGCCAGATCAGCGCTGCCGAGCTGGCCGCGGTGGCCGGTGGCGAGCTTGCGCCGTACTCGCCGTACGGGGTGCACCTGGCCGAGGGCGGCAACCCGGGTGAGCTGGCCCCGGTGCGTGATCACCTGGCGCACGTGCAGGACGAGGGCAGCCAGCTCATGGCGTTGGCGCTGGCCGGGGTGCCGCTGGAGGGCGCCGACGCCTGCTGGCTGGACCTGTGCGCCGGGCCGGGAGGCAAGGCGGCGCTGCTGGGTGCCCTGGCCGCCACCCGGGGGGCCAGCCTGGACGCCGTGGAGAAGGCGGAGCACCGAGCCCGGCTGGTCGAGCAGGCCTGCCAGGGCCTGCCGGTGGCGGTGCATCTCACCGACGGCCGGGACAGCGGGCTGCCGGAACGGGCCTATGACCGGGTGCTGGTGGACGCGCCGTGCACCGGGCTCGGTGCCTTGCGCCGCCGCCCGGAGGCCCGCTGGCGGCGGGGTGCCGACGCCGTCGCCGGTCTGGTCCGGTTGCAGCGGGAACTGCTGGTGGCGGCGCTGCGGCTGGTCCGCCCGGGGGGCGTGGTGGCCTACGTGACCTGCTCGCCGCACCTGGACGAGACAATGCGGGTCGTCGCCGACGTGGTACGTCGAACCGGCGCTGCGCAGGTAGACGCCAGGCCGGCGTTCCCCGGTGTACCTGCGCTCGGCGAAGGGCCGCACGTGCAGTTGTGGCCGCACCGGCACGGCACCGACGCCATGTTCGGCGCCCTCCTGCGCCGCTAACCCCCTAAGCCCGGCGTGTCGTGCTCTCCTGCCCCGCGTGTCGTGCTCTCGTGCCCGGTGTGTCGTGCTCTCGTGCCCGGTGTGTCGTCCCTGGGTGATCGATCAGTGCCGCTCGATGCGGTGCAGCGGCTGGTCCGGCCGCCACAACTCGATCACTAGATGGTCCGGCGGGTCACCGACCCGGGTCACGACGACCTCGTCGATATCGGCGCGGAACAGATCGGAGCTCTGATCGGGTGGAGCCCCCAGCGCATGGAGCATCACGGCCAACTCGTCGGGGTCGGTGACCTGCACCGCCCGGCCGCTGAGTTTGGCGTCGCCCTGCCACCGTGACTCGTGGCCCTTCGGCGGGTCCACTGAGGCGCTGTGCAGCGCGAAACGCGGATCTCTTCGCAGGTCATGGCCTTTGCGGGCGCCCGGCATCGAGCCGAACCACAGATCACCCTCGATGAAGGACGCCTCGATCCCGCTGATCCGTGGCGAGCCGTCTCCCCGCAGCGTCGCCATCGTCTTGTGCCGATGCGCGTCCATGATCGTTCGCACTCGCTGGGCGAACTCGAGCTCCGAGTGCACCACCGCACGCCATGCCACCACCGCGGGCCCTCCTTCTTGACGTCATTTTTTGTCGGCCGTCACGAGGTAGTAGTCGATGAGCCCGCGGTTGTAGGCCTTGAGCCAATTGCGGCCCCAGCCGTCTTTGAACTCAGTCTGCTCTATCCACGCATCCAGGCCTTGCCAGACACGTTCACCGATGTTGTCGATACACACGTCGACGAATCCTGCCTCGAGTAGGTCGTCTCGAAAGGAGTTGATCGTCGAGACGACATCCACGCCACTATCGATGGTTTCGATCAATCGTCGCAGCTCGACGATGGCGGTCGGGTATGGCGTGAAGAAGGTCGTCACGGCAAGCCGACCGCCAGGTTTGAGTACTCGATAGACCTCGCAGGTGAAGGCGGCCAGGTTGTCGAAGTGCTGGGCTGCTTCCACCGAGTAACACTTGTCGAACGTCTCGCCGGCATAAGGAAGTTCCAGCGCGGAGCCTTGCTGGAGCACAAGCCGGCCGGGCTGTTGTTCGACCAACTCGGCGTTCACCGTGGCGGCGCGGTCGAGCTGGTCCTGTGAGAGATCGAGACCATGTACGACGCGTGGGGTAAATTCACGAAGCGCGAGCGCGGCCCCTACTGCGATGCCGCACCCGACTTCCAGTGCCACATCGTTCGGATCTATCGTCAATCGGCGCAGGACGGTGCGGTAGAGGTTGGCCTGGCTCTTAGTGCGCTCGTCGACGCTGATCGGCCCGCTCGTGAAGTCCTCCCAATATCCAAAGTTGATATAGTTGCCCGAGAAGATTGCCATGGAGCCGAGATCGTGCTCCCCGTACATCGCGGCCACCCGGGAAGAAACGCTGTTATCCGGCATGATTCGCGCCTCCTGGCGTCGACAAGACCGATCACCATCGGGATCAGAGTCCACAGACGATCGCCTCCCCCATCGCTCCGCGACCTGGCGCGGCGCGGCAGGTCGCGGCTCTCCGCGCTGTCTCCGGCATTCGGAACTCCCGGCCTCGACCGCAGGGAACTCCGGACCCCACGGTAACCCCGTGCTCCCAACACCGTCGGCGGACAAGCGTTGCAAGGGGGTTGCATCTGGATGAGCAGCCCCGGCATCCAGGCGATCGCTGCCGCGGCGGGTGAGCTGGCGTGCAGCGCCCTGCCAGCAGGCCAGGCCGGTCAAGCTGGTGGGGATGCGGCGCGTCCTGGTGCTCCTCCCCAGCTCGGTGAGGTAGGCCGCCTCGGCAGCGTGCCATTGCGCCGTTCGACGAGATTTCAGTTCGGTGCACACTTCATGCCGGTCGTGCGATAATAATCGGTGACCGGGGTACGCGATGTTCGCTGCGTGGGCGCCCACGAGGACGGGTCCGTGGTATCAGCCGCCGGTTCAGCGCGCTCTTTCTGTGGACGACACCAGCAGCCGGGCAGGGATCGCCGATGATGAAGCCCAGCCCGTCTGCGTACGGCAGGTAGTTGCGTGCTCACTGCTTGGTGGTGTTGGTCGAGGGGGCGATTTTGATGGCGCGTGGTGAGCGCCTTGTGGCAATGGCGGCGACGCTGCTAGCAACCGGTGGGATCATGGCGGCCGCAGGGGCCGCTGACCCAGACTCGGGGGATACCGGCTCGGCGGTCGCTGGCGGGACGCGAGACGGTGCCGTGCAGTTCCCGGGCCGGGACAAGGCTGGTGGGCCGTTCCCGAGGGACTTCGTCGCAGTGGAGCTGATGGCGCCGCACGTCACCTATGCCCAGCGTGGGCCTCATGGGTCGGCCGGCAGCTTCACCAGTCGCTGTGGGACGAACGCCGAGGGACACCGCAACTCCGACAGCTTCATGGGCGTTCCGGGCAAGGTGAACGGTGCACAGCACGTCCACGACTACGTCGGCAACCTGTCGACCGATGCGTTTTCCACTGGCGAGAGCCTCGCCGCTGCCGCTACCACCTGCACCGACGGCGACAAGTCGACCTACGTATGGCCCGTGCTGCGCGATACCAGGGTGCCGGGCATCGATGCCAACGCCGACGGTGGCGCTGTGGACGGCAACGTCGGCGAGATCCTCCGGCCCGCCAGTGCGCACCTAGAGTTCCGGGGCAACCCGACCGAGCAGGTGACCCCCATGCCGGAGCAGCTGGCAATCATGACCGGGGACGCCAAGGCAGCAACTAACGGCGGTGCATACGCCAACGCGGCGTGGACGTGCACCGGCTTCGAGGACCGCACGACCACCAAGTATCCGCTGTGCCCGCGGGGCAGCCAACTGGTGCGTATCCTGGACTTCCCCAGCTGCTGGGACGGAAAGAACCTGGACTCGCCGAACCACCGGGCACACATCGTCTTCCCCCAACAGGACGGGTCGTGCGGTGGCGCAGAGGTGGTGCTCCCGCAGCTGCGGATCACTCTGACTTTCGATCGGCCGGCCGGCCGGGGGTTCGCCGTGGACGCCTTCCCCGACCAGCAGCACAACCCGGTCACTGATCACGCCGACTTCATGAACCTGATGCCCACAGCGGTGATGGCGCAGGGGGTGGACTGCATCAACACGGGGCGGAGTTGCTGAGGGAGGCGGCGCGATGACAGGCCTGTCGCTTGACAGTCGCGGCGGCGGATCCGATGATGCGCTGATCCGGGCTGTGTACGAGCAGCACGGGCGTGCGTTGCTGGCCTACGCTACCAAGCTGACCGGCGATCGGGCCGCCGCCGAGGACGTCCTGCAGGAGACCTTGGTGCGCGCCTGGCGCCACTCGGAGGTGCTGATCAATGGTCAGGGATCCGTGCGCGCGTGGCTGCTGACGGTGGCAGGCCGTATTGTGGTGGACCGGGCCCGGGCAAGGGCGGTCCGGCCGAGGGAGGTCGCTGAGTCCCCGGCCCAGCCTCCGATGGAACGGGATCATGCTGATCAGGTGATCGACTCGATGGAGGTGTTCGAGGCGCTGCAGAAGCTGTCCGAGGAACACCGCGAGGTGATCGTACAGTTGTACTTCCGAGGCCGCAGCCTGCTGGAGGTATCTGAGGCATTGGGAGTGCCGGAGGGCACCGTCAAGTCGCGCTCCTACTACGCGCTGCGTGCGCTGCGGAACTCGTTCGGTGGAGGGGCTGGCGTATGAACGGGTACCGGCGTGCACGGCCAGCATGACCCCGAACAGCTGGCGGCCTACGCCATCAGCCTTCTCGACGTCGCAGATGCTCGGGAAGTGGAGGCTCATGTCGCGGGGTGTCCGCGCTGCCGGCGGGAGCTGGCCGAGTTGCGCGACGTCGATGGTGCGCTGCGCAGGGTGCCTCCGGAATTGTTCCTCGATGGGCCGCCCCCGGGTGGCGAGCTAGTGCTGCAGCGAACGTTGCGGCAGGTCGGGGAGGAACGCACGGGAAGCGGTGCGCGCCGGAAGCGCCTGCGCCTAGCAGTGATTGCCGCAGCGGTGGCAGCGCTCGTCGGCGTCGGCGCAGCCGGTATTGCGGTCGGACGGGTCATCGCCAGTAAGACGATCACTGCCGTCCCAACAACGCCAGCCGACACGGGTTCGCGCGTGCTCACCGGGTTCGCCCCGGCCACCGGGGCCCGGATGACGGTCGTTGTCACGCCCGCGGCGGGCTGGGTACGGGTCAAAGCCACAGTTGTTGGTATTCCCGCTGGTGAGCGCTGCATGCTGGTGGTCGTAGACCGCAGCCGGGATCGCTATATCGCCGCCAGCTGGCTTACCTCCCCCGCAACTGAGAAGAACGGCGTCACCGTTGATGGCGCCGCCATCGTGGCTCCGGGCGACGTCGCAGCGGTCGCAGTGGAGAACTTCGAGCGCCGCGAACTCGTGATCGCTCCCGCCTGACCTCGCATCCTCTAGTCCATTCGGCTGGTCGGCCGCAGTGGACTGAACCTGCTCACACCAGGCGCCGTGTTGGTGGCGGTCGCCGACATAAGCCTAGCCGGCGACATCGGTCGCGTCGCTAGTGAGGTGCCGGGTGAGTGTATCCATGGCCATCGTCGAAGCTGCCCGCGCGGCCGCGGTTCCGGGGGATAGCCGCTGGGACGTGGGGGAGTTTGCCGACGATGGCGCGAAGAGGATCACCATTATCGGTGCCGGTATTGCCGGTCTCGTGGCCGCGCACGAGCTCGAACGGCTCGGACACCACGTCGAGATCCTGGAAGGCAGCCGACGGATCGGTGGCCGGATCCACACGCACCGCTTCCGTTCCGGTCCCGCCGCGCCACTCGTTGAGCTCGGGGCCATGCGCATCCCGACGAAACATCGGAACACCATGCGCTATATCGCCAAGCTCGGGCTGACCGGCAAGGTACGGGACTTCAGCACCCTGTTCTCAGAGGGTGGTAACTACTACACCACCAGCTCCGGACATATGCGCGTTCGCGAGGCGGCAAAGGCGATCATGGAGGAATTCCGCCTCGGCTTGCCGGACAAACGTTACAGCGACGATACCCTCCGCTTCGGTGCGTGGCTGATGGCGATTGGCAACGCTATCGCCCCGGCTGAGTTCCGGAAGAGTCTGCGCGACGAGTTCAGCCTGGACCTTCTGGACATGGTGGACCGGATCGACCTGACTCCGTTCATCTTCGGCAGCGCCAGAGAGCGTCTCGACCTACATGCCTTCTTCGCTGCCCACCCTGACGTCAGATCGAGTCGCGACGGGCGTCTCAACCGTTTCATCGACGACATTCTCGACGAGACGAGCCCTGAACTCGTCCGATTGGAAGGAGGTATGGATCAGCTGGTCCGTCGACTCGCCCAGCGAATCCGGGGTCCCATCACGTGCGGCCAGGAGGTCGTCGGCCTCGATGTCCAGGAGCATGAAATCTTAGTAGACATCCGGCAGAGTGACAATATTGTCGCCAGGAGATGCGACTACGTCCTGTGCACCATCCCGTTCTCCATCCTCCGGCAGCTGTGGCTGAATGGCCTGAGTGAAGCCAAGATGGCCGTGATCCACCAAGTGAAGTACTGGTCGGCCACCAAGGTCGCAATACACTGCAGGGAAGCGTTCTGGGAGCGGGACGGGATCAGCGGCGGCGCCTCGTTCTGTGGCGGACGTATCCGGCAGACCTATTACCCACCAGTGGAGGGTGATCCGGCGAACGGCGCTGCATTGCTGGCCAGCTACACAATCGGTGACGACGCTGATGTGCTCGGCTGTATGCCCGCAGCCATCCGGCACGACGTAGTCCTCCACGAACTGAGCAAGGTGCATCCTGAGCTGCTGTATCCGGGCATGGTGTTGGATGTGGTGAGTGCTGCTTGGGGGCAGCAACAATGGAGTGCGGGAGCGGGTACCGTGCAGTGGGGAAAGGATGCGGCCACGTACGAGGAGGAGCGAGCTCAGGCAGCTCGTCCGGAAAACCGCCTCTTCTTCGCGGGGGAGCACTGTTCGTCAACGCCGGCCTGGATCGACGGTGCGATCGAGTCTGCCGTCAACGCAGTGCGCGAGATCCAACTCCACACATCCCGCTCCAGTCATGAGCCGCTAGAGTCTCGAAAGGTAATATGCGGATGAGCGTGTTCGACTTGCCACGCCTGCACTTTTCCGGGGTAGCGACGACCAAGTTGCCCACCGGTCCGCGCAGCGGTCTTGTCGATCTAGCGACGAACACCGTGCTTACCGAGGAAGGGCCGTTTCCGGCGAACCGTCCGGCCCAGGAGTACCACGACTATCTCGACCAGCACGGTACGCGTTTCGACGCGGCAGGACGTGTGACGGAAAGCGGAGAATTCAACTCCCTGAAGGGCTGGAATTTCGGCGGGAACGGGCACTTCTGGATCGACGCGAGGATCGTGAGCGTGGAGGTGTCAGCAGGTTGCATCGACGTCGGGGACGCGGTGGTCGGACGAAACGTCGACATGTGGGGGCACTACAACGAGTATCTCGCCACCACGGTCAATCGAGCCAGGGTTTTCGACGTCGATCCGTCCTCGAACTGGACTACCACGCTGATGGTTGGCCAATTCTGCTGCGGCCGTGCCGGACGCTCCCACGACGTCGGTTACATGTTCACCGGCGATGTGCAGGGTCTACACCCACCGAGATGGCACAATGTCAACCACATGATGGATGTCGGCCGCCACTATCTGGCGCCACAGTTGCGGCGGTCCGCCCTTTACCAGTTCGTCGTGCGCAAAAGCGATGGGCTGAACTGGCTTGATGAGACATCCGTCTCCTCCGCCGTTGTCCTCCTGCGCTCCATTGTTGATTCCGCCGGGGTGGACGGTTTGGTAGTGCAGTTCGCTCTCAGTAACATGTCCACCCCGCTGGCGCCGGACTCCCCCAATCACTGGGATCTGCGGGGGACGATCGCACCGTGGCGGGCGCACGAGTTACGCACATATCCGGCCGGACGGCTGCTCATCCCGCAGCGGCCGTGGCAGGAGAGCAACAACGCTGGGCTGCACAACATCACCGTCGACGTGACACCCGATCGCGTCACGCTCAATATGATCAATGCGGTGCCGGCGACATGTCGAGCCGAGAACTGTGGACCCGGATCGACTCACCAGCTTGGTCCCCTGCTCGATGTGGGCGATCTGGAACTGCGCACAGTGGGCACGGATCAGCTCGTCGCTGCGGTGCCCGCTCAGGTGTACCTCGGCACCGACTTCATCGTGACCAGCGGTATTGTGACGATTCCGGTCGGGGCGCCGGATCAGGTGGCCGGTGAGCAAGCACTGCGCCTGGTGGGAACGGGCGCCCACGGCAACCGGGTTGTGCTGCTCACCGAACAGGAAACCAATCTTCAGGTCGATGACGCCTCCCTCATCCTCGACCACCCCAAGGATCGCAACGACATCGGCCATGACGTCGAAGTGCCGGTCCGTTCCTATGTCCGAGGCCGTCCCCGCGCCGTCGGCGCGATCACCGTGCGACAGTTCTTCAATCCCAAGGCCCTTCCGCTGGACGAGGTCGCGAGATCGACGACGGCACGATGCTCCGACATCCAGATCGTGCGGTTGTGGGCCGGACGGCTGGGCGGTTCCGGGGATTGGTCGGACACCTGCACTGTCCGCACCGACGAGGACGGACGCGGCTGGTTCACAATCCGTGGCGCGCGAGCCGGATCGGCTCGGGTCCTGCTCTCGGCCCACCCAGACGACACACCGTGCGATGTGACGCTGCCGGGCTCTGCCGTGGTCGGCTACGACGATGGCGACTCCCTCGGCTACTGGGCCGGCAAGGGCTCGCTGTCCGTGCGGGTGCTCCCCGACGACTGGCAGCTCGACGACGTCCCCCAGCAGGACATGACGTTCGACCTGGTGTACCAGGAGATCTTCGCGTATTACGAACTGCTCAGCTCGTTCATGAAGGCCGAGGTGTTCAGCCTGGCCGATCAGTTCAGGGTGAAGACCTACGCCCGGCTGATCTGGCAGATGTGCGACCCGCGCAACAAGGCGAAGACCTACTACATGCCTCCGACGCGGGAGCTGTCCGAGCCGAAGGCACGCCTGCTGCTGAAGTTCCTGCACGCCCAGAACGCGGTCAGCGGCATACCGACCATCGTCCCGGCGACTCAGCGAACCAACCGGGGGATCACCACCCGCAGCGACCTCGTCCCTGCGTTGCGGAACGCTGCGATGATTGAACTCGCAGTGATGCTGCAGTACCTCTATGCGGCGTTCTCGATCCCGACCTATGGCGCCGGCGTGGAATATGTGCGACGCGGTGAATGGACCGTCGAGCAGTTGCGGCTGGTATGCGGCGATGGCGGAGAAACGCGCGACAAGGGGATGCGGAGCAGCCTACTCACCGTAGCGCGCGAAGAAATGATCCACTTCCTCGTCGTCAACAACATCATCATGGCCATCGGCGAACCATTCCACATCCCGTCCGTCGACTTCGGCACTATCAACAACCAGCTGCTGGTCCCGCTCGACTTCTCACTCGAACCCGTGGGCGTCGGCAGCATTGCGCGATTCATCGCCATCGAGCAGCCGGAGGGCCTCATCGGCGACGTGCGGAGCGAGGGCAGCATGAGTTCGGGCTCGCTCGAGGAGGAGCACCTCTACAGCTCACTGAGCGAGCTCTACGCGAACATCCGCGAAGGGCTGCAACGTGTCCCGAATCTCTTCATGGTGGACAAGGGAAGGGGTGGCGGGGAGCACCACCTCTTCCTTCGGGAATCGATCAACGCAGTCCACCCCGACTACCAACTCGAGGTCGACGACCTCGGCAGCGCGCTCTTCGCGATCGATGTCGTCACCGAGCAGGGCGAAGGAAACGTACTCACCTCGGTGACGCCGGGGGAGGAGTCCCACTTCGACACCTTCCTGCGGATATCGGATCTCCTGATGACTGAGCAGATGAAGGGTGTGCGCGGCCGGCGGGCGCCGTGGAGCCCGGCATACCCGGTGGTGCGCAATCCCACGCTGCACAAGGGAAACCCAGCCAGGGAACTCGTCACCGATCCTGATACGAGGGAAGTCCTGCAACTGTTCAACCGGTCCTATTTCATGATGCTCCAGCTGATGACCCAGCACTTCGGTCAGTGCCCAGACTCGAGCCTGCGGCGTTCCGAGCTGATGAACATGGCGATCGAGGTCATGACCGGTGTCATGCGGCCGCTGGCCGAGTTGCTGGTGACATTGCCCTCCGGCCGGCGGGGAAAGACCGCCGGCCCATCGTTCGAGCTGGAATCCCTGCCGGGATACGTGTCCCGGCCTGACGTGGCGATGCGAGCCATCGCGTTGCGCTTCGAACACCTGGCGGTGGCCGCTCGCAAGTGCTCTCTCGTGGCCGTCCATGTGGCGGAGACCCTGGAGTTCTTGGCCAACTTCTTCCAGTCCTCCGACCGAGTTGCTCGATAGGCAGGCGATGGGCGTGATGACGAGCGCTACGCACGAGACCGATGTGTTGATCGTCGGTGGCGGCCCGGTGGGCATGGCATTGGCGTTGGACCTCAAGCACCGCGACGTCAACTTCATGATTATCGAGGCCGGCGACGGATCGGTGTCCCATCCGAAGGTCAGCACTATCGGACCGCGATCGATGGAGTTCTTCCGCCGCTGGGGTATCGCGGACAAGATCCGCAACGCCGGCTGGCCCGGGAGCTACCCGCTCGACGTTGCGTGGGTCACCAAGGTCGGCGGGCATGAGGTGTACCGGCTGTGCCGTGGTACCGCTGACAGCCGCCCTATGCACGTGCACACTCCTGAGCCGGACCAGATCTGTCCCGCGCACTGGCTGACACCGCTGCTCATGCGGGAGGTGGGGACGCATCCGGACGGTCCGTTGCGGATGCGGTGCAAGCTCGAAAGCTTCATCGATCACGACGACCACGTGGTCGCCACGATCACCGACCTTGCCGACGGGTCAGCTCTGACGGTCCAGGCGCGATTCATGGTCGCCTGTGACGGTGCCTCCTCACTGGTGCGCAGAGCCTGTGACATCGCCTCGCCGGCGCGCTACGAGACCCGCGTGTTCCGCAACATCCTGTTCCGTGCGCAACACCTCCGGGAGCAGCTCGGGCAGCGCAATGCACTGCTCTACTTCCCCATGTTGTCCTCCACGGTGCGCTTTCCAATGCGTGCGATGGACGGCCGCGCCCTGTACAACATCACGGTGGGGGTCGACGGCAGGGCGCCGGCAACACTGCCCGCCATGTCCCTGGTCACCAGCGCGATTGCTTTCGATACCCCAGTAGAAGTGTTATTCGACACCGAATGGCACCTGACGCACCGTGTCGCCGAGCAGTTCCGGGTGGGACCGGTCTTCCTCGTCGGGGACGCGGCGCACACACTGTCGCCCTCCGGTGGGTTCGGTATGAACACCGGGATCTGCGGCGCGGTCGATCTGGGGTGGAAGCTGGCGGCCGAACTCGACGGATGGGCCGGTTCTGAGCTCCTCGACACCTACCAGGCAGAACGCCGGCCCATCGCGTTGGAGAGTCTGGAAGAGGCGAACGTGAACCTGCTCCGCACGATGAAGCGGACGGTGTCGCCTGATCTGCATCTGGACTCCCCGGAGGGGGAGCGCGCGCGAGCTGAGATGGCTGAGCGGTTGGAGCGCAGCGACGTGCGTCGCGAATTTGACGCGCCGATGATGCACTTCGGATTCCGCTACGCATCACCGATCGTCGTTCCCGATCCGGTAGCGCCCGCTCCCGCTTCCCCGGACTGGCGGCCGAATGCTGTTCCGGGCTCTCGCGCCCCGCACTCATGGCTGCGGACAGGTGTGTCGACCCTCGACCTGTTCGGTCGCGGATTCTCCCTACTGTGCTTCGCCGAGTCTGACCAGAGAGAGGGGGTCGAGCAAGCTTTCGCTGATCGTCGGGTCCCGCTCGAGACCACAGTATGCGGTGACGCGAGGACGGCCGGGCTATACGAGTACCCCTTTGTCCTGGTAAGGCCGGACGGGCATGTGGCATGGCGCGGTAACGACCTGCCATCAGACGCGAGCTGGCTCGTGGACAAGGTCCGCGGAGCCGGGTGAGCCGATTGGATGAGAACCGTGGCTCAGCAAACACTACGGCGATTTGACGTGACCGGCTGGGCGCCGGAGAACGTCGCCAACCCCTATCCTGTGTACCAACGCTACCGGGACAACGACCCGGTCCATTGGAGCCCCCCGACAGCAGAGTCGGCGGGTGCCTGGTACGTGTTCGGCTATAACGACGTCGCGAGTGTGTTGTCGAGCCAGCACTTCGGGCGAAGTTCCCGCGTCACGCGTGCCGGAGACCCCGCAAGGCCTGCTCTCGTGCCCGCTGGCTACGACAGCCTGCGCCGAATCGTTCTGAACTGGCTGGTTTTCCTGGACCCGCCGCAACACACGCAGCTGCGTTCCCTGGTCAACAAGGAATTCTCACCCAAGGTCGTGGCTGCCCTGTGTACGCGGATCCAGGATATCGCCACTAATCTCATCGCAACGCTGCGGGAGAAGCCGATCATCGAGTTGGTGGACGACTTCGCCGCCCCCTTCCCGATCCTTGTCATCTCAGAACTGCTTGGCGTGCCGGAGGACCTGTGTAGCTGGTTCCGGGAGTGTGCCGTCTCGCTGCAGGAAGCCAGCACGACGCGGGCGGGTCGACACGCGGACGGCTATGCAACGGCGGAGACTGCGGCGCAGGAGCTCGCCGGCTATTTCCGGCAGGAGGCACAGCGGCGCCGCGGCAAGGGCCACCACGACCTGGTCTCCCTGCTCGTGCAGGCCAGGGAACGCGGCGAACTCCTTACCGACGACGAGATCGTCGCCACCTGTATACACCTGCTGACCGCCGGGCACGAGACGACAACGAACCTCATCTGCAAATCGGTACTTGCACTGCTCGGGAATCCCGAGGTGCTCCACGAGCTGCGCGCTCATCCTGAGCTCATGCGGAATGCGGTGGACGAACTGGTCCGGTACGACTCCCCGGTGCAAATGGTGACTCGCTGGGCGTACCGGGACGAGGTGCTCCGCGGACGCGGCATTCACCGCGGGGACAAGGTCGTGCTCGTGCTTGGTTCAGCCAACCGCGATCCCCGCCAGTTCTCCGACCCCGATTCCTTGTGTCTCCATCGGAGTGCCAGCCGTCATTGTGGCTTCGGTCTCGGCATCCATTATTGCCTGGGTGCGACCTTGGCGCGGGCGGAGGCCGAGATCGGACTGACCACGCTATTCGAGAGCCTTCCCCAGCTCAGCCTGACCGATGAGCCGGTGCGGTATGCCGAGGACATGGTCTTCCACGGGCCGGCCCGCCTGGTACTCCGGACCCTGGGTGAGCACGAGTAAAGAGGAGTTATCGTGAATCGCACCGACAATGACTGCAGCAGGCAAGCTCCGGTGGTTGCGCTGTCCCTGCACCACAGGGAGGGTGACATGCTGCTGGACTTGGTCAAGCTTCCTGAGCACGGACCCGTAGTGCGCGTTCCGCACGGAGCGGGCTATGCCTGGGTCGTGTCCGATCCGCTCGTGGTCAGCAGCGTGTTGAAGGACGTGCGGTTCAGTAAGGAGGGTCGCCATGCGCCGCCATGGTTTGTCGACGAGAGCGGCTTGATCGGCTCTCCGGAGACATCGGTAGCGTCCGACATCGTCACCAGCGAGGGAGCTGAGCATAAGCGGCTGCGAAAGCTGCACATGCTCGCGCTCAGCCCCGCTCGCATCCAGAGCTGGTCGGCGACTATTACGTCAGTGACGGACGAGCTGCTGGACAACTTGGAACGCGAAGGTGGCGATACCCCGGTCGACGTGGTAAGCGGATTGTCGTATCCGTTGCCGTTGACCATCATCTGTACCCTGCTGGGCCTGCCGCGCGATGCACACCCGGTTATGCGCGACGCCAGCGAGAAGATATTCTTCGGCGGCAACGCCGCCGTGCGCGACAGTGGTCGGGGGCAACTGTACGGCACGGTAGCCGAACTGATCGACCATTGTCCTGACCGCTTGGCTGACGGTATGATCACAGATCTGATTGCGCTAACTCGAAGTGATCCGCCACAGGCCAGCCTCACTGAAGTCAAGGCGTGGATCCCGAGCCTCATACTGCCCGGACACGAGTCCACTGCCAGCCTTCTCACATCGGCGCTCTACGAGCTGTTGAAGGCCCGGCAACAAGGGGAGACTGATGTAGAATCAATCGACGCTGTGGTCGAAGAAATCCTTCGACTGCACCCGCCGTTTCCGCTTGCCACCTGGCGATTCGCTACCTGCAACCTCACCCTGTCCGGTATCGACATCCCGAGCGGTGCACCGATACTGGTCAATCTGGCTGCCGTTAATCGCGATCGTCTCATCCACCCACAACCCGATCAGTTTATCGCAGACCGCGACCCGATCAACCACGTCAGCTTCGGGGTCGGCGCTCACTACTGCGTCGGAGCGGCACTCGCCCGCCTCGAAACCCGTACCGCCATCTCAGCGTTCCTCCGGCGTTTCCCTGACGCGAGACTCGCCAACCCCGACGCACCAGCCACCTGGCAAAGCGATCTGCTCAGCCGGCGCATCGTCACTCTGCCCGTCATCCTGAACTTTGCACGGTAACCGCGGCTCACGCCAGTGTCCCTGAGGTCGGGACGGAAGGCGCCAGCGTGGGCCAACCTGTGGTTTGCGATGCCACACGTAGCGTTCCGTCGGTGTGGCGGTAAGCCCGAACTCGTGCCAACCCGGAGTGTCCGGCTGCCGCCAACGGTTCCAGGCGGTCTCAATGTTGCCCCACTTACCTCTCCTTGCGGTCTAGGGTGCGGTACTCGTCGGAGAGCCGGTCGAAGACCTCGCGGGCGTCGGCGTTGTACACCGCGAGCGTCTCGTAAGTGGCGAAGCAGGCCTCGTAGTCGGCGATATCGCGGGGGTCGGTGATGATGGCTGTGGCGGTTTCGGTCCCGACCATCGCCGCCCGCCGGTCGTAGAGGTGGAAGCCGTGCAGGGCACCAGGCTCTAGCTCGTCGTCGGGCAGGCTCTCGCCGATCAGGCCGCGGATAGCCGGGAACCTGCAGCAGCCCGATCACCACCGCCGGGTGGAAGGTGCGGAGTAGCCGCGAGGCCGCTTCGAGGGGACCAGGCTGAGCGAGTCTCCGGTGAACGTGACGGCGAGCAGCGACAGGGCGGTGCCGCCCAGCGCCGAACAAGACCGGGATCAGGTGGATCTCGAGCTCGTGGGCGGGGCGTCGGCCGAATACTTCACCCGAACTTGGGCCACGCTGAAGCGCTAAGGAGCCGCGATGTTCGTCTTGGGCGAGAACTACGCCTGGCAAGCGATCATGCCGGTCAGGCGGTACCCGCGTGGGTGGTCGTGCTCATCGTCGCAGCAATGTCGGTGACCTTGTTCGTCAGCATCACCGCCGTGTACGGGCCTCGAACCGTCGGATGGCTGAGGCTGGTAGGGCAGCTCAGATCAGCCGACAGCCAAGTGCCAGTGGGTCGCGACCGGGGGGACTGATCACGCGCGCCGCTTCGTTCCAGCACCCTTGGAATGACGTTGGCGGTGCGGTCCACTTGAGCTAGCGTTGTCAGACGAGATGGGACAGACGATCATGGGGTCAGCAGCTGATCCGGGGAAGTACGACACGATCGAGAGCCGGCCCGGCTACTACGTCGAGCAGCTCGATGTACGGGCGAGGATCGAAGGCGAAGCACGGGTCAAGCAGGTGATCGCCGCGCTGCTCGAACCGCGCGCTGGTCTGACCGTGCTGGATGTGGGTACGGGCACCGGCGATGACGCCCTGCAGCTGGCTGGGCTTGTCGCGCCGGGAGGCAAGGTCGTCGGTCTGGACCACAGCACCGAGATGATCGGCGAGGCGCGGCGGCGGGCTAGCGGCTCGGGGTTGCCGATCGAGTTCGTGCAGGGAGATGCGCATGCGCTCGACTTCGCGGACGAGTCCTTCGACAGGTGTCGCTGCGATCGGGTTCTCATCCACGTCACCGATCCGGTAACGGCTGTTCGTGAGATGGCTCGTGTCGTTCGGCCTGGCGGCCTGGTCGTGGCGTCCGACATCGACGGCGGGACGATGTTTGTCAATAGCTCTGACCAGACCACTGCCACCCAGCTCGGGTTGCGCGTAACCGATGGCCTGGCCAATGGATGGATCGGGCGGCGCCTGCAGCGGTGCCTCGTCGGCGCCGAGTTAACCGACGTGCGTTGCGTGCCGACGGTCGTCGAGAACACCGTCGCGTTCATGCGGATGGTGTTTGCCAATCCACTTCAGCAAATGGTCGACGCCGGCGAGACGACCGCCGAACACGTTTCCGACTTCTGGGCCGAACTGGAAGAAGGTGAGCGTGCCGGGTGGCTGTGCTCGGGAGTCGTCTGCTTCACGGTGGCCGGCCGTAAACCGTGAGAACTACAGCGAAAAAGATCGTGGCGGGAGTTCACTGGGCGACCGCATCCACGGTCTAGCTGCGAAGCAGGGTTTTGTTGGTGTACTCGACGTCGATGGAGGTGATCGGATCGTCGGGTTTGGCCTCGCTTCGGCGCCCGACGACGCGGACATAGCCTAGGTAGCGGCCGGCGCCTGCTTCGACAGCCTCGATCTCGCGGCGATCATCCGGGCTCGCCGTCCGGCTGCTGATTCGCCGGTACAGCACGAAGGCCAAATTCATGAACAGGCGCTTCACGGTGCGCTGGAGGGTCGATCGCTCGGTCAGCAGCTGCCTATCGTCACGGCATGGCCTGGACATTCCAAGCTGGCGCCGGTGCATGGCGGGGCGCCCCCACGGCCGCGCCGGTTGCGTTTCATGAGGCGCTGCCGGGCTATGCGCCCACGCCGCTGGTTGAGCTGCCCACCGTGGCGGGCGAGCTGGCCGTGGGCCGGGTGCTGGTCAAGGATGAATCAGCAGCATCACTCGCGCCGAGACCTGTTCCTCCTGCAGATCGTGGGCGACAGCGAGCAGTTGCTGTCGGGTAGGCGCTGGGGTGCGATAGGCCCGGCACAATGCTTCCACCTCGGCGGCGGTGGGGACCTGTTTGCCGGCTCGAGACGGCTGATCTTCGGCTGGGACAGGCCCGCTGCCCGCGCAGCCTCGATCCCAGACAGCTGCGCTTCCTGGCGGAGGCGCAGCAGCGTGGCAGAGAACGTCAAAGTCAGATCTACTGTGAATAGTGATCGCGGCGAGGCGCGGGACCGATCCGTTGAGGAGGGCATCCGATGGCTGACCCGACACCTGCGCGGTGAGCACGCGAGCCGCCAAATGGAACCTATTGCAGGGCGCAGGGCTAGCGATCTGATTGGCTTGCCCAGTCGGCGAGGACGAGGGCTCCGGCTGGGCCGGCTAGTGGGCCGAGTGCGGCCGGGACGACGAAGTCGTCGGCAGCGTGTTCGGGCAGGCCGGGATACCCGGCGAGTGTCTCGGCGAGGTTGGCGCGGACCAGCGGGAACAGCCCGGGCAGGCCGGTTACGCCGCCGCCGATCACGATGCGCTGCGGTGCGATCGGGTAGACGATGTTGCGCAGCCCGGCGGCTAGATAGGCGGCTTCGAGCTGGACGGCCGCTCGGAGATCGTCGCCGTCGAGCTGCTCAGCCGGGCGGCCCCAGCGGGCGGCGATAGCCGCGCCACCTGCCATGCCCTCCAGGCAGTCGGCGTGAAACGGGCAATCACCAGGGAAGTCGTCCCCGGGCTGGCGCGGCACGCTGAGGTGGCCCATCTCGGGGTGCCCCAACCCGTGGAGGATCCCGCCTCCGACCACGGCTCCCGCGCCGACACCGGTGCCGACGGTCATGTACACGAAGGTGTCCAGACCACGGGCGGCTCCCCAGCGACCCTCGCCCAGCGCAGCCCCGTTGACGTCGGTGTCGAAACCCACTGGCACGTCCAGTACGCGGCTGACTGGCCCGACCATGTCCACGCCTGCCCAACCCGGTTTGGGGCTGGTCGTGATGAACCCGTACTGCGGATGGGATCGGCGCAGCTCCAACGGGCCGAACGAGGCGATACCGATTGCGGCAAGCGGCCCGCCGGAAGCCACGTGCTGCTGGAAGAAGCCGAGTACCTGGGCCAGCGTCTCAGCTGGTCCGCCAGTGGGGATCCGGGTCTGGGCGACGATGTGGTCAGGATCGGACCCGACCAGGCAGATGACCTTCGTCCCTCCTACCTCGATCGCCCCCAACCGCGCCGAACTCACCCGCCGGAGTCTTTCATCCGCGGGGTTCCTCGGCGCGGACATCAGACCGTGGCGGCCGCCGCTGGCGTGTCAAGCTGGGCCATGATGGTCGCGCTGTCGATCCAGACGTTCTCCCGGCTGATCTTGCCATCCCGGAACTCGAAGATGTGCAGCATGCGGAACGAGATCCGCCGGCCGTGCCCCGGCACGCCAGCGAACTGCCCGGACACGGTGCCGGTCCAGAAGTGCTCGATGATGCAGGCATCCCGGCCGTAGTAGGTACGAGTGGGAACCAGCTCCTCGACGTGCATGCCGCTGGCCAGGAGCTGTCGTGTCGGCGGTCGGCGTGTCACCGATCTCGCCGCCCACACCGGTATGACCAAGCAATCGATGCACGAGCTTGTTGGGCACCTCGAACGGCATGGCTATCTGCGGCGCGAAACCGACCCCTCCGACACGCGGGCCCGGCTGGTCAGGCTGACTGAGCGTGGACGCCAACTGCAGGACGAGATGCACGAGGCAGTGGAGCGCCTGCACCGAAACTGGTGCGCGCGGCTGGGCAGCGATCGGTATGAGGCCCCTCTGGTCATCCCTGCAGGAGATCACCGCACCACAAGGGCGAGCGACGAATCCCGCACGGGGGCACTATCAATAGTGTGTCGCAGACCGCGGCCGGACGAGGAGGTTCAGCATGCCCGACGGGCCGTTCGGTTCTGGGTTCAACTCGCTCGAAGATCTGGTGAGCCGGCTGGTTGGCGGCCTTGAGCAGTCCCTCGGCGGGATAACCCGGCCGGGCACGTCGACGCAGCGGGTGGACCGCTTTGGCCGCGACCTCACGGCCGCTGCCCGGGCCGGCCGCCTCGACCCGGTCATCGGGCGAGAGGACGAGATCGAGCAGGTCCTCGAGGTGCTGTCGCGGCGGACCAAGAACAACCCGGTGCTGATCGGGGACCCCGGCGTCGGCAAGACAGCGATCGTCGAGGGCATCGCCCAGCGGATAGCCGGGGGCGCGGTGCCGGAGCCGCTGCGCGACCGGCGAGTGATCGCGCTCGACCTGGCCGGGATGGTGGCCGGTACCAAGTACCGCGGCGAGTTCGAGGAACGGCTCACCGCGGTGATCAACGAGGTCACCGCTGCGGCCCGGACAGTGGTGCTGTTCCTTGACGAACTGCACACGGTGATCGGTGCCGGCGCTGGGGCCGAGGGTGGTGCGATGGACGCCGGCAGCATGCTCAAGCCCGCGCTGGCCCGCGGTGATCTGCAGTTGGTAGGGGCCACCACGGTCGACGAGTACCGCCGGTACATCGAGCGGGACCCGGCACTGGAACGGCGGTTCCAGCCCATCCTGATCGCAGAGCCGAGCGTCGAGGACACCGTCGCGATCCTGCGCGCCCTGCGTGAGCGCTACGAGTCGCATCACCGGGTGCGTATCACCGACGAGGCTGCCAACGCTGCCGCCCGGCTGTCCGACCGCTACCTGACCGACCGGTTCCTCCCCGACAAGGCAATCGACCTCATCGACCGCGCGAGCGCCCGGGTCCGCAGCCGTGCCGAGGCCCCGAGCGAGGACACTCTGGCGCGCGAGCAGCGCGTCGAGCAGCTCACCCGGGCCAAGGACGTCGCGGTTGACGCCGAGGAATACGAGCGAGCCGAGGCGCTGACCAGGGAACTCGACCTGGCGATCATGGAGCTGGCGGCCGCCCGCGCCGGCGAGACGGGCCTGCCGGAGGTGGGCGCCAACGACGTCGCGGACATCGTCGCACGCAGCACCGGCATCCCGGTCGCGCAGCTCACCGAGGTGGAGCGGCACCGGCTGCTCCACCTCGAGGAGCAGCTGCAGCAGCGGGTTGTCGGGCAGCAGGAGGCGGTCGAGGCCGTCGCGGATGCGGTCCGGTCCAGCCGCGCCGGTCTCAACCACCCGGACCGGCCCGTCGGGTCGTTCCTGTTCCTCGGCCCCACCGGAGTCGGCAAGACCGAGTTGGCCCGGGCGTTGGCGCAGGCCCTGTTCGGCACGGAGCAGCGGCTGGTCCGCGTCGACATGAGCGAGTTCCAGGACAAGCACACCGTGTCGCGGCTCATCGGCGCACCACCCGGCTACGTCGGCCACGAGGAGGCCGGCCAGCTCACCGAGGCCGTCCGCCGTACCCCCTACACGGTGCTGCTGCTGGACGAGATCGAGAAGGCGCACGCCGACGTCTCCAACATCCTGCTGCAGGTATTCGACGCCGGCCGGCTCACCGACGCCCGGGGCCGGACCGCGAACTTCGCCAACGCAGTGATCATCATGACCAGCAACCTCGGTGCCGAGGCGCTGCTGGCCGCGACCAGCGCCGGGCGATCGGTCGAGGAGGTCCGGGAGCCACTGATGGCCATCGTGCGGCGGCACTTCCGGCCGGAGTTCCTCAACCGCATCGACGAGATCGTCCTGTTCCGCGGCCTCGATCGGCCGGCACTGCGCACGATCACCGAGCTGCTGCTGGAGCAGACCCGGCAACGGTTGCGCGCGCGAGACATCACCCTGCGCCTCGACGACCATGCCGTCGACTGGATCGCCGACCGTGGTTACCAGCCCGAGTTCGGGGCCCGGCCGCTACGCCGAGCCATCGGACGCGAACTGGACAGGCAACTGTCCCGTATGCTGCTCGCCGGCGACCTCAGAGATGGCCAGGAGGTGCTTGGCAGCGTCGTCGAGGACCGGCTGGAACTCACCGTCACCGATCCGCCACCGCCGTAGAGCTTAGGGCGCGCTACCGTGCACTCTGTGCCACACCAGCCGATGATCGCGCCGTCCATACTGTCCGCTGACTTCGCCCGGCTGGCCGACGAGGCCAGGGCGGTACCGGGCGCCGACTGGCTGCACGTCGATGTGATGGACGGGCACTTCGTGCCCAACCTCACCCTGGGCCTTCCCGTGGTGCAGAGCCTGATGAAGTACACCGACATCCCGATGGACTGCCACCTCATGATCGACAACCCGGACCGGTGGGCGATCGGGTACGCCGAGGCGGGTAGCTACAACGTCACCGTGCACGCCGAGGCCGCGCAGGACCCGGTGAAGCTCGCGAAGGATCTCCGCGCTGCCGGGGCCAAGGCCGGCTTGTCGATCAAGCCCAAGACTCCGCTGGAGCCCTGGGTGGAGGTGCTGCGGCATTACGACACGCTGCTGGTGATGAGCGTTGAGCCCGGATTCGGCGGGCAGTCGTTCATCCCGGAGGTGCTGGACAAGGTGCGCACCGCCCGCCGGCTGGTGGATACCGGGCACCTCACCGTCCTGGTGGAGATCGACGGCGGGATCAACGACGTCACCATCGAGGCGGCCGCGGAGGCCGGGGTGGACTGCTTCGTCGCCGGCTCGGCCGTGTACGGGGCTGACAACCCGGAGCTGGCAGTCGAGTCGCTGCGGGAGCAGGCCCGGGCCTGCGGGGGCCGCTGAGCCCGGTGTTCACCGGCATTGTCGAGGAACTCGGCGAGCTCCTCAGCCGCGACGAGCGGGCCGACGCGGCGCGATTCGCCGTGCGTGGGCCGCTGGTCGGCTCCGACGCGCGCCCCGGCGACTCGATCGCCGTCAACGGCGTGTGCCTCACCGTGGTCGACGTCGACGGCATCGTGTTCACCGCCGATGTGATCGGCGAGACACTGCGCCGCTCCAGCCTGGGCGCGGCCCGGATCGGAGACCGGCTGAACCTGGAACGGGCGGCGAAGCTGGGCGACCGGCTCGGCGGCCACCTGGTACAGGGTCACGTCGACGCCACCGGCACCGTACTGGCCCGCACCTCGCCACCCGATGCCGCCTGGGAGCTGGTGCGGATCGGGATGCCCGCCAAACTGGCCATCTACGTGGTCGAGAAGGGATCGATCACCGTCGACGGGGTCTCGCTCACCGTCGTCGAAGCCGGCACAAACGAGCTCTCCATCGGGCTCATCCCGACCACCCGGGAATTGACGACCCTGGGCCTGCGCCGGCCCGGTGAGCTGGTGAACCTCGAGGTCGATGTGATCGCCAAGTACGTCGAGCGGTTGGTCTCGGCACATCTCGCGTCCGGCCCCGACAAGCTTGGGGGATGATGCGGGGGAGGAGGGACCGATGGCTGATACCGCCTTTTCCGGCATCGATCGGGCGGTCGCCGAGGTGGCGGCCGGGCGCCCGGTGATCGTGGTGGACGACGAGGAGCGCGAGAACGAGGGCGACCTGATCTTCGCGGCGGCGCGCGCAACTCCTGAGCTGCTGGCGTTCACGGTCCGCTACACCTCGGGGTACATCTGCGTGCCGCTGACCGGGGAGGACTGCGACCGGTTGGATCTGCCGCCGATGTTTCACACCAATCAGGACAAACGGGGCACCGCCTACACGGTGACGGTGGACGCCCGGGAGGGCGTGACGACCGGGATCTCGGCGGCGGATCGGGCGCACACCATCCGGCTGCTGGCCGACCCGGACGCCAAGTCGGTCGACTTCACCCGCCCGGGTCATGTCGTGCCGCTGCGGGCGAAGGAGGGCGGGGTGCTGCGCCGCCCCGGGCACACCGAGGCGGCGGTGGATCTGGCCCGGCTGGCTGGATTGCGGCCGGCCGGGGTGTTGTGCGAGATCGTCTCGGCCAAGGATCCCGGCGAGATGGCCCGTCGCGACGAGCTCGAAGTCTTCGCCGCCGAGCACGACCTGGCGCTGATCACCATCGCGGATCTGATCGCCTACCGGCGGCGGTTCGAGAAGCAGGTGGTGCGGGTCGCGGAGGCCCGGATCCCCACCGTGCACGGGGAGTTCCGGGCGATCGGGTTCGACTCGATGCTCGACGGGGTGGAGCACATCGCACTGGTCGCCGGGGAGATCGGGGATGGGGTTGACGTGCTGGTCCGGGTCCACTCCGAATGCCTGACCGGCGATGTGCTGGGCTCGCTGCGCTGCGACTGCGGCCCGCAGTTGGACGCCGCCCTGGCCGCCGTCGCCGCCGAAGGCCGCGGGGTGGTGCTCTACGTGCGCGGTCACGAGGGCCGCGGCATCGGCCTGATGCACAAGCTGCAGGCCTACCAACTGCAGGACGCCGGCGCCGACACTGTGGACGCCAACCTCGCCCTGGGCATGCCCGCCGATGCCCGTGACTACGGCACCGGGGCACAGATCCTGGTGGATCTCGGCGTGCGCTCGATGCGGCTGCTCTCTAACAACCCGGCCAAGCGGGCCGGCCTGGAGGGCTACGGCCTGACGATCACCGGCCGGGTGCCATTGCCCATCCGGCCCAACACGGAGAACCTGCATTACCTGCGCACCAAGCGCGATCGGATGGGCCACGACCTCGACGGCCTGGACCCCATCGAGCGAGCTTGGCCATGAGCGGCACCGGCCAACCCGCGCTGGAGGTGCCCCACTGCTCCGAGCTGCGACTGGGCATCGCCGCCACCCGCTGGCACCAGCGCATCACCACCGCACTGCTGGACCGCGCCAGTGCTGCGGCAGCCGAGGCCGGGATTGCCGGACCGACCGTCGTGCGGGTGCCCGGCGCCGTCGAGCTGCCCGTGGTCTGCCAGGAACTGGCCCGCCACCACGACGCCGTCGTCGCGCTCGGCGTGGTGCTGCGTGGTGGCACCCCGCACTTCGAGTACGTCTGCGACGCGGTCACCGCCGGGCTCACCAGGGTCGCGCTGGACGCGGGGACCGTGGTGGGCAACGGGGTGCTCACCTGCGACACCGAGGAGCAGGCCCTGGACCGCTGCGGCTTGCCCGCCTCGTCGGAGGACAAGGGCTTCGACGCCTGCCTCGCCGCCCTCCAGACCGCCCTAGTACTGCGCACCCTGCGCGCCCAATTCCCCGGCGTGTCGTGTCAGTGTGCCCGGTGTGTCGGGCTGTGGTGCACGCCGGAGGGAGCGTCATGACCTTCGAAGCCCGGCCGCGCAAGACCCGCCGTGTCGCGGTGGCCGCCGCCGTCTTGCTGATCGCGGTGTTTGCGGTCGTCGCAGCGCTGCTGCGGCAAACACCCACCGGCGTCTACTTCCGGCTCTCCGACCAGGTGGCCATGATGGTGCTGGGGCTGTTGCTCGCCAGCGCTGCACTGCTGTTCGCACGGCCGCGGGTGCGCGCCGGGGCCGAGGGCATAGAAGTGCGCAACCTGCTGGGCTCGCGCCTGCTGCCCTGGGACCTCGTGCTCCGGGTGTCCTTCCCCGACGGCGCCCCGTGGGCTCGCCTTGAGCTCCCTGACGACGAGTACATCGCGGTGATGGCGATCCAGGCCGCCGACGGCCGGCACGCGGTGCAGGACATCCGCGCCCTACGGGCAGTGCACGCCGAGCACACCGCACATCACCCTCGGCTTGACCTTAACTAAAGTTGAGGTTGGACACCGTGCTGATCGGTGCCCCGATGTACAACTACTCGGTACCCGCCTCGCTGAAGGCCTGGATCGACCGGGTGAGCTTCCCCGGGGCGTTCACCGACCCAGACACCGGGGACAGCCTGCTGCACGCTACGAGGGTAGTGGTGATCACCGCGCGGGGCGGCGCCTACGGCCCGGGCACCCCACGGCAGGCCTGGGACTTCCAAACGCCCTACCTACGGGCCTACTTCGGCACGCAGGGGTGTGGCCGATGAGAACATCTGTTTCATCAACGCCGAGATGACCCTGGCCGGACTCGCCCCGCAGGTGGCCCGCTTCCGGCCGCTCGCGGCGAGCTCGCTGGCCGCGGCGCGGGCCGAGGTGACCGCGCTGGCCACCGGCGCTACCCGGTCGGTGAGCCGAGCAATTTCTTAGGGTCAGCGCTTCGAAATACGGGTGGCCACGACCCGCTCTGCTCCCGCCGAGTTCGACAGCAGAGCTGTCCGACGCCACCCGGGCAACTCTAGTGCCGAACTCGACGCACGCAGGGCCGTCACGCGATCACGACCGGCAGCCGGTCGCATGTCATGCCTCACAGCAGCGCCTACGGGTTTGCTTCGAATGGCGAGCTAGGCCGTCACCACTGCGGGCTGGTCGAATTGCGTGCGGTAGAGCTCCTCGTATCGGCCGCCGGCGGAGAGCAGGTCGGTGTGGGTGCCGCGCTCCACGACCTGGCCGTCCTCGATCACGAGGATGAGGTCCGCGGCGCGGACGGTCGAGAGCCGGTGCGCGATCACCACTGCGGTCCGCCCGGCTAGTGCCTCGCCCAGCGCGGCTTGCACCGCTGCTTCGGATGTCGAGTCCAGGTGCGCGGTGGCCTCGTCGAGGATCACCACCCGGGGACGCGCCAGCAGCAGCCGCGCGATCGTCAGCCGCTGCCGCTCACCGCCGGAGAGCCGGTACCCGCGTTCGCCGACAACCGTGTCCAGCCCATCGGGCAGCGACGCCACGAGGTCAGCCAGCCGCGCGCGGCGCAGCATCTCCCACAACTCGTCCTCGGAAGCCTCCGGACGAGCCAGCAGCAGGTTCGCCCGCACCGACTCGTGGAACAGGTGCCCATCCTGGGTCACCATCCCGAGCGTCTCCCGGATCGACTCGGCAGCCAGGTCGCGGACGTCCACACCGGACAGCTGCACCGCGCCACCCTCGACGTCATACAGCCGCGGCACCAGCTGCGCGATCGTCGACTTCCCGGCGCCCGAGGATCCGACCAGCGCCACCATCTGCCCAGCTTCGGCGCGGAACGACACGCCGTGCAGCACCTCCACTCCGCCACGGGTGTCGAGCTTGGCGACCTCCTCCAGCGACGCCAGCGACACCTTGTCCGCCGATGGGTAGCTGAAGCGCACCTCGTCGAACTCCACCGACACCGGCCCGTCCGGCACCCGCCCGGCATCGGGCTTGTCCTGGATGAGCGGGGTCAGGTCGAGCACCTCGAACACCCGCTCGAAGCTGACCAGTGCGCTCATCACCTCCACCCGAGCGCTGGCCAGCGCGGTCAGCGGGGCGTAGAGCCGGGTGAGCAGCAGTGCGAGCGACACCACCGCGCCCGGCTCCAGCTGCCCGCGCAGCGCATAGAACCCACCGAGCCCGTAGACGACGGCCAGTGCCAGTGCGGACACCAGTGTCAACGCGGTGACGAACACCCACTGCACCATTGCGGTGCGCACCCCGATGTCGCGCACCCGCCGGGCCCGGGCGGCGAACTCCGCCGACTCCTGCGCGGGCCGGCCGAACAGCTTGACCAGCGTCGCGCCGGGCGCGGAGAACCGCTCGGTCATCTGGGTGCTCATCACGGCGTTGTGATTCGCTGACTCGCGCTCCAGCCGGGCCAGCCGGGTGCCCATCCGCCGCGCCGGCAACACGAAGATCGGCAGCAACAGCAGCGCGAGCAGGGTGATCTGCCACGAGATCCCGATCATCACGACGAGCGTGAGCACCAGCGTCACCAGGTTGCTGACCACCCCTGACAGCGTGTTGCTGAACGCCCGCTGCGCGCCGATCACGTCGTTGTTCAACCGGCTGACCAGTGCGCCGGTGCGGGTGCGGGTGAAGAACGCGATCGGCATGCGCTGCACGTGATCGAACACCGTGGTGCGCAGATCGAGGATCAGTCCTTCGCCGATGCGAGCCGACAGCCACCGGGTCGCCAACCCGAGCCCGGCTTCCACGATCGCGATGACGGCGATGAGCGACGCCAGCCCGACCACGACCTCGGTCCTCGCCCCCTGCACGATCGCGTCGATGACCCGGCCGGCGAGCACCGGTGTCGCGACCGCCAGCACCGCGGTGGCGACGCTGAGCAGCAGGAACCATCCCAACCGGGTGCGGTGCGGCCGAGCGAACCTGCCCATCCGCCGCAGTGCGGCCTTGGACAACGGGCGTCGCTCCTGCTGCGCATGCATCGCGTTGTACATCGACATCCACGCGGTGACTTCCATGTCCACTGCACACCACCGGACTCTCGTTCTCGACAACCGTCAGGAGATCGCCGGTCGGCGATCGGAACGGAGACTAGAACCTCAACTGACGTTGAAGTCAAGTTTGTGTTTGGCTGATCGCGGAGCGTGCCTATTCCGCGGAGAAGGGGTTCAGTGCCCGGGAGAGCCGGGCGGTCTCCTGGCCGTACCAGGAAATCCACCCGGGACATCGGGGCAGCGCAGCGCCCATGATGTGTGCATGACCAGCGACGACGAGCACGGCCGCGGGCGGGGGAGCACGATCGTCGCGTTCGCCGGTTTCGGCCTTGCCGTCGGTGAGATCACGGTCGGCCTGATCGGCGCGCTGGTCTTGGGCTTGAGCTTCGCCAGCGTGCGGGACTCGTTCGTGCTGACCAACTCGGTGATCGGGCTGTCCTGCGCCATCGCCGGCGTGCTGATCTCCTGGCAGCGACCGCGCAACCCGGTTGGCTGGCTGCTCCTGCTGGCGGGCATCTTCCAGGCCGGCAGTGCGGCGGCCGCGCCATTCCAAGCCCCAGGGGTGCAACTCGGCGTGCCGGAACCGGTGCTGCGTGCCAGCGGGACGATCGCGGCGTACTCCTGGCCGTGGTCGATTGCGCTGTGCCTGCCGTTGGCGCTGCTGCTGTTCCCGGACGGCCACCTGCCGGGTCTGTGGCGGCGGGTCGTGGCGGGGGTGCTTGTCGCCGAAACTGTGCTGTTCGCCGCCGAGGTGGGCGGCGATCCGGCAGCGTTTCCTGGGCAGCCGTTGCGTTGGCTGGTCATCCCGAACTACGCCGGGTTGAGCTGGCTGTGGACCATCTCGGAACTTGTCAACGGCGTGGTCTACCTGGCTTGCCTGGCCAGCTTGGTTGTGCGGTACTGGCGGGGCGAGGAAAGGTTGCGGCGGCAGTTGCTCTGGCTGGCGCTCGCCCTGTTCGTGATGCTCGTGATGTTCGCGGTGTGGGTGCCCGCGGTCGAGTCCGGCCCGCTGGTGCTAATCCTGCTGGTGATCCCGCTGGTCCCAGCAGCCATCACGATCGCCGTGCTGCGCTACCAGCTGCTCGATATCCGGCTGGTGGTGTCCCGGGCGCTGCTCTATGCACTGCTGACCATCGGTGTCGTCAGCAGCTACCTGGGGCTGGTAGCAGTTGCCGACCTGGTGCTGCGGCGGGAGATCGGCCTCGGCACCTCCGTGCTGGCGACGCTGGTCATCGCGTTGGGCTTCAACCCGGTGCGGGTGCGGCTGCAGCGGGTTGTCGATCATGCGTTCTACGGCGACCGGGCAGACCCGGTGCGGGCGGTGTCCCGACTCGGCGAGCGCTTGGGCAGCAGCCCGCAAGCCGACCCGGCTGACGGGCTGGCGGTGGTTCGCGACGCACTCCGGCTGCCTTACGCGGCGCTACTGACCAACGGAGTCGAACGCGCGGCCCACGGCACGCCCCCGGAGCTCCTGGAGACCGTCCCGCTCGACTACCGCGGAGAGCGGGTAGGGGAGCTGGTGGTCGGGGTGCGGTCCGGGCAGCGCCGACTCAGCGTGGCGGACTGCAGGGTGCTCGAGCTACTGGCCGCGCCACTGGCTGTCGCGGTACACGCGACCGCCCTGTCCGAGGCCGTCGCGCGTTCACGGGAGAGCATCGTGGCCGCTCGGGAGGAGGAGCGGCGCAGGCTGCGGCGTGATCTGCACGACGGCCTGGGCCCGGTGCTGACCGGGGTGGCCTTCCAGGCCGACGCTGCGCGCAATCTCATTCGGGCCGACCCGGTACGGGCGGATGCGCTGCTCGGCGAGCTGCGCGGGCGCACCGCCGAAGCGATCGAGGACATCCGCCGGCTGGTCTACGAGCTGCGCCCACCGTCGCTGGATGAGCTCGGTTTGGTGGCAGCGCTGCGTCGCCAGGCCGAACAACTCGGCAGCAACGGGACGAAGGTCAGTGTCGTCGCGCCGCTGGAGCTCCCGGCCTTGCCGGCCGCGGTCGAGGTCGCTGCCTACCGGATCGCAGTGGAAGCGCTGACCAACGCCGTTCGGCATGCGGGTGCGTCGAACGTCGAGCTGCGGATGGTGGTGAACGGTGCCTTGGAGATCGCGGTGACCGACGACGGGGCGCCCACGCCGCAGTGGCGGCCCGGGGTTGGGCTGACCTCGATGCGGGAGCGGGCCGCTGAACTTCGCGGCACGTTGCAGGCAGGTCCGGAAGCTCGCGGTGGGCGGGTGCTGGCGAGGCTGCCGCTATGACCCGTTCCGACGCTGCGATCCGGGTTGTGCTCGCAGACGACCATCCTGTCGTCCGCGATGGCCTGTCGGCGTTGCTCGGCTCCGTTGCCGGTATCGACGTCGTCGCCACTGCTGCCACCGGCCGCGATGCGGTGCGGTTGGCGGTGACCCTGCGCCCTGATGTGCTGGTGCTGGACATCCAGATGCCCGATCTCGACGGTGTCAGTGCCGCCCGCGAGATCACCCGGGACGCGCCGGCAGTCGCAGTGTTGATGTTGACGATGTTCGATGATGAGGAGTCTGTCTTCGCCGCAATGCGGGCGGGTGCCAGGGGCTACGTGCTGAAGGGCGCCGCTCAGGAGGAGATCTTCCGGGCGATCCGCGCGGTCGCGGCCGGTGAGGCGATCTTCGGACCCGGCATCGCCAGACGGGTGCTCGGCCGGCTGTCCGGCAAAGCCGTCGTGACCACACGCTTCCCACAGCTCACTCCGCGTGAGCGGCAGGTCCTCGAGCTACTCGCGGCGGGGCTGCCGACCACGGTGATCGGCGCGAAGCTCGGCCTAGCCAGCAAGACGGTCAACAACCACGCCTCCGCAATCTTCGCGAAGCTCCACGTAGCCGACCGCACCGAAGCGATCCTCCGCGCCCGCGACGCAGGCTTCGGAGTTCACCCACCGCATTCAGCGGGCTGAGCGGGGTTATTCGGCGCTGGAAACCCCGCTGAGCACGCTGAATGCGGAGGGCGTTCACGTGTGGCGGATGAGTGTGGTGCAGACTTTGGCGATCTGGGTGCGTGCGGTTTCGTCGGTGATCGAGCCGTCGGCGGCGACGGTGTCCCGGGCTATCGGGATTTGGACGCATGCGGGTCTGATGATGACCGTGCCAACGTAGCCGAGCACGGTCTCCAAGGAGGCGGTGGCGCCGAGGCCGCGCCCTTGGGCTGCGGCGTTGATCCACGCAACCGGCTTGCCGTAGATCTCGCCGCCCCCGACCGTCCAGTCAAGGAGATTCTTGAAGCTACCCGGCAGAGTGCCCGCGTATTCCGGGGTGCAGAACAGGATTGCGTCCGCTGCGGCGATCTGCGCGCGCATCTCCGCAACGGTCACGTCAAGTGGCTCGACGTCGTCGTCTGGATTGAATGCGGGCAGGTCAGCCAAGCCGCTGTACTGCACCGCCATCATGCCTGGCGGAGCGACCTCCTGCACTGTCCGAAGCACCGCGGTGTTCGTGGATTGCGCCCTAGTGCTACCCGAGATGAGCAGCAGCCTGCTGGTCCTCATGCGCGCTGACTCCCTACCTGCCCGATCAGGCTGCCCAGTAGACCTACCAGCGTGGCCACGATCAACCCGCCGAGCAGGTGGGTGAGCGCGTTGTCAAAGGTGTTCGCGAGCACGAACGCTCGCAAATCGAGCCAACCGCTGCGCACGAAGTCAGGGTCACCGGCCAGGATGGTCTCCATCCGGGGTCGTGCGACCAGGGCCAGCGCCAACCCGTAGGTGACGCCGATGGTCATCGTGACCATCGCCGTCCACGCCGCTGCCAGCACACCCAGGCGCCAGCCAGCGGTGCGCCGGGCTGTCCAGACCGCCACCAGGCCCCACCCGATGAACGGGCCGAGAATCAACGGCGCAGTCGCCGCCATGCCCGCTCGGCCAGGAATGTCGGTGAAGGTCTCCAGCGAGATGTTGGCCACCTCGATCAGTCCAAGGCCCATCCCAACCAAGCCCGCCATCCGCAGCACGGGGCACCCGGCCTGGCCCGCGGCCCGGAACACGATCAGCGTCCCGGCCGCATACACGGCGACCAGGCCCGTCACGCCTACCGCGGACGTGATGCTCCCTGGCTGGTCGAAGAACCGCGGGTAAAACATTAGCCCTCCCGCAATCAGCGCTACATCCAGGCCCAGGACGAGGAGCAACCCGATACGCATGTGCGCAGACTGACAACTCGCACCCCGTGCGGTCAACCAGGCGGACACCCAGCGGCTCACCCTCCGCGTTCAGCGGGCTCAGCGGGGATATTCGGCGCTGTAAACCCCGCTGAGCCCGCTGAATGCGGAGGGGATAGAAATCTATGGTGACTGACCGACGTCCCTGGCCGCCCGGTACCGCCACTGCGATCGGCTCGATGCCCGGCATTGACCCCCTCGAGGCCGCCCGCACCGTGATCGGCGAGCTGCCCGACCTTCCCCACCTGCCCGAGCTTCCCGACCGGGGCACCGGCACTGACATGATCGGCCGTACGGCGGCGCTGCTCGTCGATCTCGCCGTCGAGCTGGTGCCCTCCGGATACCGCGTCACCGCCCGGCCCGGCCGGGACCACCGCCGTGGTGTCGACTTGCTGCGCACTGACCTGGACGCCCTGGAGGAGGCCGTCGAGTCGGCCGGAGTCCGGCCGGAGGTGATCAAGGTGCAGGCCGCCGGGCCGTGGACGCTGACCGCGGAACTGGAGCTGCACACCGGGCACAAGGTGCTGACCGATTCCGGTGCCCTGCGCGAGTTCGCGGCGTCGCTGGCCGAGGGGTTGCGGATCCACGTGGTGGAGGTGTCCAGCCGGCTGGGCGTGACAACCGTGGTGCAGCTGGACGAGCCGAGCCTGCCTGCGGTGCTCGCCGGCAGCGTGCCCACCCCATCTGGGTACGGCACCGTGCCTGCGGTGAGCGAGGGTGCGGCGATTGAGTTGCTGTCCAGCGTGCTCGATGTCCTGCCGGTGCCGCGGATCGTGCACTGCTGCGCGCCGCGGCCACCGCTGGCGCTGCTGCGCCGGGCCGGCGCCGACGCGGTGGCCGTCGACGCCGAACTGCTTGCCGGCGCACCTCGAGCCACCGTCGACGCGCTCGGTGAGGCCTGGGACTCCGGGGCGTCGGTGCTGCTCGGTCTGGTGCCTGCACTGGAGCCGGCGAGCCCGCCCACCCTGACCGGTCTGGCCCGGCCCGCCCTGGACCTGGTGGACCGGTTCGGTTTCGGACGTCCGTTGCTCGCGCAGCTCTGCGTGCCCACCCCGACCTGCGGTCTGGCTGGCGCGACCCCGGACTGGGCTCGGCGGGCGCTGACCCTGGCCCGGGAGCTGGGACAGGCGTTCGTAGACCCACCGGACTCCTGGTCCCAGTAACCGCGAAATTCGGTGGCGCGCCGCACTCGGACGTGGCGGAATGGGGGTATGACCACTGTCAGCTTGAGCGAGCTGTCGCTGGCGCCCGTCTCGGCGTCCGATGAGGCGGCGATCCGGCAGTGGTACGAGCTGCGCTGCGCGGTGGTGCGCGCGGACCGGCCAGATGACCCGCCGCCGTGCTGGGCTCACCAGCTCGCCAGCTTCCGGCACCCCCGGCCCGGCGAGGTCGAGATCGTCTGGCTGGCTCGGGCCGGTGGCTCTGTGGTCGGTGGCTACCTGCTCAACCTCGCGATGCTGGAGAACCAGCAGACTGCTTGGGCCAAGATTCTGGTGGCGCCCGAGCGTCGGCAGCGCGGGGTCGGTCGGGCGCTGCTCACTCACCTGCGAGCCGAGGCGATCCGGCAGGGCCGAACCAGGCTTATCGCCTCCGTGGCGCAGCCGCTGGACCCTGCTGCGCCCGACCCGGCAGGGCGATTCGCGGTGGCGTCGGGGGCGTCGCTGGTCCTGGTCGAGACCTGCCGGCGGCTCGACATCGGCTCGCTGGACCCGGCCTTGCTCGCCCGGCTTGGCGAGCAGGCGCGGGCGAAGTCGCGGGGCTACTCGCTTGTCCAGTGGACAGGCAGTACGCCGGAGCGCTGGCTCGATGACATGGCCTACCTTGTCGGGCGGATGTCCACCGATGCCCCGCTGGATGATCTGCAGTGGGACCCGGAGGTCTACGACGCGGAGCGACTGCGGGCACGGGAAGCCAGCTGCCTGGCCTGCGGCCTGCATATAGTCACCACCGCGGCAGTGGACGGCACCGGGGACCTGGTCGCCTTCACCCGGATCATCGGCGACGCCACGTCCCACTGGTACGGCGACCAGTGCGACACGATCGTCGCGCCGGAGCACCGGGGTCATCGGCTGGGCATGCTGGTCAAGGTGGCCAACCTCCAGCTCGCGCGGGCACAGCGCCCGGAGCTGCGCATCATCGACACGTGCAACGCTGATTCCAACCCCTATATGGTCGGGATCAACGAGGCGATGGGGTTCCGGCCGCTGCGCCGGACCGGGGAGTGGCAGCTCGATCTGTTGCAGCCGATCTGACGAACGTCGCGGCGCTGGTGGCGGCACGGATAGGTGCTAGCCTGTCGCCAGGTTGTGGTCGTGTAGTTCCCCGATCGTTGTGAAGCGTCCGTGGAATGTGTGACTACGGGCTTCACGCTGCCGTCCGGGGATGTCTCCCATCTGGTGCGTGTCGTCCGCGCAACCGCGGGCCCGCAAAGTGCTGGCCCAGGCATCAGATCCAACAGGGAGAGGCACATGGCACACGGCACGGTGAAGTGGTTCAACGCGGAGAAGGGGTTTGGCTTCATCCAGGTTGATGGAGGTGGCCCCGACGTGTTCGTCCACTTCTCTGCCATCCAGGGTGACGGCTACCGCAGCCTGGAAGAGAACCAGAAAGTGGAGTTCGAGTCGAGCCAGGGGCCCAAGGGTCCGCAGGCCGACTCGGTTCGCGCCCTCTAAGCACCCTTCGCGGCCCCGCATCGGTACCGGTGCGGGGCCGCGTCGCGCGTCAAACGGTCGGTGTCCGCAGCTAGTCTCGCGGCGTGACCACCGAGACCTGCTTGCAGGGTCGAGCATCATGACAGCTACCGCCGCCGAGCCGCCGGTCGAGGCCCGAGCTGAGCACGGCGAACTCGCCGAGACCGTACGCGGGCACCAGTTCCGCTACTACGTGCTGGACGCTCCCACGGTGTCCGACGCCGAGTTCGACCAGCTCCTGGGCCGGCTGCAGGAGCTGGAGCAGCGCTGGCCGGTGCTGGTCACACCGGACTCCCCGACACAGCTGGTCGGTGGTGGCTTCAGCACCGAGTTCGCCACCCACAGCCACCTCGAGCGGATGCTCAGTCTGGACAACGCCTTCGAGATCGACGCGCTGCGGGCCTGGGCCGATCGGGTCGCTCGCGAGGTCGGCACCGACGTGCGCTATCTGGCCGAGCTGAAGATCGATGGGCTGGCCGTGAACCTGCTGTATGAGAACGGGCGCCTGGTCCGCGGCCTGACCCGGGGCGATGGCCGAAGCGGCGAGGACGTCACGCTCAACCTGCGGACCTTGAAAGACATCCCGGACCGGCTGCACGAGTCCGCCCGGTACCCCGTGCCCGAGCTGCTGGAGGTGCGCGGGGAGGTGTTCTTCCGGCTTGCCGACTTCGCCGAGCTCAACGCCCGGCTCGTGGAGGCGGGCAAGCCGGCGTTTGCCAACCCCCGCAACTCTGCGGCGGGCTCGCTGCGGCAGAAGGACCCGCGGGTGACCGCGACCCGCCCGCTGCGGCTGCTCTGCCACGGGATGGGTCGCAGGCGCGGGTTCGAGCCGGCCCGGCAGTCAGAGTCTTACCAGGCGCTGGCGGCGTGGGGGCTGCCGGTCTCCGGGCACACCCGGCTGCTGTCCACCATCGAGGAGCTGATCGAGCACATCACCCACTGGGGCGAGCACCGTCATGACGTGGAGCATGACATCGACGGCGTGGTGGTGAAGATCGACGAGCTGGCGGCGCAGCGCAGGCTGGGCTCGACGTCCCGGGCGCCGCGCTGGGCGATCGCCTTCAAGTACCCGCCCGAGGAGGCCACCACCACGCTGCTGGACATCAGGGTCAACGTCGGGCGCACCGGGCGGGTCACCCCGTTCGCGTTCATGGAGCCGGTGACCGTCGCGGGCTCCACGGTATCGCTGGCGACGCTGCACAACGCCGACGAAGTGCGCCGCAAGGGGGTGCTGATCGGGGACACCGTGACGATCCGCAAGGCCGGCGACGTGATCCCGGAAGTGCTCGGCCCGGTGGTGGACCTGCGCACCGGCGATGAGCGCGAGTTCGTGATGCCGGCGTATTGCCCGGAATGCGGTACGCAGCTGCGCCACGAGCGGGAGGGCGACGTCGACATCCGGTGCCCGAATGCCCGGTCCTGCCCCGCCCAGCTCCGGGAGCGGATCTTCCACGTGGCCGGGCGGGGGGCCTTCGACATCGAGATGCTCGGCTACGAGGCCGCGGTGGCGCTGCTGGCCGCGGGTGTGGTGCACGACGAGGGGGACCTGTTCACCCTCGACGAGTCGAAACTGCTGCAGGTGGAGCTGTTCCGCACCAAAGCCGGTGAGTTGTCGGCCAATGGGCGCAAGCTTCTGTCCAACCTGGAAGCCGTGAAGGATCGTCCACTGTGGCGGGTGCTGGTGGCGCTGTCGATCCGGCACGTCGGGCCCACCGCCGCGCAGGCACTGGCCCGCGAGTTCCGTGCCCTGCACGCCATCGAGGCAGCCGACGAGCAGGCGCTGGCCGCCGTGGACGGCGTGGGCCCGACCATCGCGGCGGCCATGCACGAGTGGTTCGCGGTCGACTGGCATCGCGAGGTGGTGGACAACTGGCGCGCCGCCGGGGTACGGATGTCTGAGCCGGTCGACGAGTCGATCCCGCGCCACCTCGAGGGCCTGTCCATTGTGGTCACTGGCTCACTGGAGGGGTTCTCGCGGGACGAGGCTGCAGAAGCTATCGCCGAGCGAGGGGGCCGCGCCGCCGGGTCAGTGTCGAAGAAGACCGCGTTCGTGGTCTTCGGGGAGTCGCCTGGCTCCAAGTACGACAAGGCGGTGGCACTCAAGGTGCCAGTGCTCGACGAGAACGGGTTCCGCGTACTACTGGCCGACGGACCCGACGCCGCCCGCGCCGTCGCCGCCGGACACTAGCTACCCGCATCGCGCGGGCTCAGCGGGGTAATTGGGGTGCCGGTCACCCGTTAAGCCCGCTGAATGCGTACGGCTACCTCGTTGGCTCGCGGGTGCTGTGGTATCACCGAAGGGTGAGGGATGGGCTGACTGTGCGCGCTGCCCGTCCCGATGAGCTCGACCAGGTGGGTCGGCTCACGCTTGAGGCGTACGTCGCTGACGGACACGCGAACCCCGCGGATTCCTACGCCTCCGAGCTGGCCGATGCGTCGCGGCGAGCCAGGGACGCCGAGTTGCTTGTGGCGGTGGACCCGGACGGCATGCTGCTGGGCACGGTCATGGTGTGCAGGCCGGGCAGCCCGTTGGCTGAGGTCTCGCGTCCCGGCGAGCTGGAGTTCCGGATGCTCGGGGTGATGCCCGAGGCTCGCGGACGGGGAGTCGGGCAGGCGCTGGTGAGCGCTGTGCTCCAGCAGGCGACCGAGATCGGTGCGCACCGGGTCGTGCTGTGTAGCGGCGAGCAGATGAGCGTCGCGCATCGGCTCTACGCCCGGCTGGGATTCCTTCGGATGCCCGAGCGCGACTGGTCCCCGGTGCCCGGACTGAGGCTGCTGGCCTTCGGCACGACCACCGCGGGCGTCGCGAGCTGCGGTAGGTAGGGAGTGGCTCAGCGTCAGCGGCGCAGGACCACCGCGACGATCCCCGCGAGGTGCTCCAGGCGGGCGACCTCCGCGGCACGGAACGTCGGCCCTCCCGGGCGCCCCACCAGCAGGGCCCGCCTCGGACCGCCCAACGGGCTCGCCGCCAGCTCGGTGCCCAACTCCCGCCAGGGCAGCGGGACCCATGGATCATCACCGTCCAGGATCGTCGCGCGGCGCAGCGGCCACCACGGCAGGTGCACCGTCAGGGTCTCCGGCGCCGCGGCGGATCCGGTCACCCGGTGCATCTCATCTCCCTTGGCGGTGAGCACGACCGCCCACCCGGCTCGGATGATCTTGGATACACCATCTGTGAAGGTCTGCAGGCCATGGCCGGGGTCGGCGGCGACCTCTTCGATCAGCTCCAGCTCGCGGTGGGTGTCCAGCACGCCGGCCCACGGGCGGACGGCGTCGACCTCGACTCCCTCGACCGACTCCACGGCAGTGATCAGCACGTCAGGCTGCCGGCCGGAGGGGAGTTCCACGACGAGGTCGTCGATGGCGAGACCGGATCTCCGCTCGACGACGTCGAGGCTCAGGATGTCGCCGCCCACCTTGCCCAGCGCGGTTGCCACCGCGCCGAGGGCTCCCGGGCGGTCCGGAAGCTGGATCCGGATCAGAAAGGACATCCGCCGCGTCTCTTCATTCCGGGCTAACTCCCATTCGGGTCCGTTAAGGCACGCCTGACCGCCGGTGCCGGTCCGGGCGGCGATTGTGACAGAGCGGCGCGGACGTCGGGTAGACGAGGCTGCAACCCACCTGCTCGCGGCGGCGCGGCGTGGCCCGGGCGGCCGGCCCACAGGGGCGGCCTGCCTACCGCAGCCTAGACTCGTCGACGCCAACATCCAACGAACGCTCCAGGAGCCTGCGTGCCCACCATCTCCCGTGACGAGGTCGCGCATCTCGCCAGGCTCGCCCGGCTGGCCGTCACCGAGGAGGAGCTCGATGTGTTCGCCGGCCAACTCGACGTGATCCTGACGTCGGTGGCCCGGGTCGGCGAGGTGGCCGCGGCGGACATCGAGCCCACCTCGCACGCCGTCGGGCTGACCAACGTGTTCCGCGAGGACGTGCGGCGCCCCGAGCTCACCGCCGAGCAGGCCCTCTCGGGTGCCTACGCCACTGAGCAAGACCGCTTCCGCGTCCCACGCATCCTGGACGAGTCATGACACCCGCAGTCACCGCATCGCGCGGGCTCAACGGGGTTATTCGGCTGCCGTTTGCCACGCTCAGCCCGCTGAATGCGGTGGGGCCGGGGGAGGGAGGGCTGTGCTGACGCGGCTTGGTGCGGGGGAGTTGGGGCGGCTGATCCATGCGGGGGAGAGCACGGCGGTGGAGGTGACTACCGCGCATCTGGAGCGGATCGCGGCTGTGGACCCTGCTGTGCACGCGTTCCTGCACCTGGACGCGGAGGGTGCGCTCGCCGCCGCGGCCGCCGTGGACGAAAGTCTGCGGCGTGGGGATCGGCCGGCCTCCCCGCTGGCCGGTGTGCCGCTGGCGCTCAAGGACGTGTTCACCACCGCTGACATGCCGACAACCTGCGGTTCCCGGATCCTGCAGGGCTGGCGCCCACCGTATGACGCCACGGTCACCCGCAAGCTGCGGGAGGCGGGCGTGGTGATCGTGGGCAAGACCAACATGGACGAGTTCGCGATGGGCTCCTCGACGGAGAACTCCGCCTACGGGCCCTCCCACAACCCGTGGGACCTCGACCGCATCCCGGGAGGCTCCGGCGGTGGATCGGCGGCGGCGGTGGCTGCCTTCGAGACGCCGCTGGCGATCGGCACCGACACCGGCGGCTCAATCCGCCAGCCCAGCTCGGTGACCGGCACCGTCGGGGTCAAGCCCACCTACGGCGGCGTCTCGCGCTACGGCCTGGTGGCCTTCTCCTCCAGCCTGGACCAGGGCGGCCCGGTGGCGCGCACGGTGCTGGACGCGGCACTACTGCACGAGGTGATCGGCGGGTGGGACCCGCTGGATTCCACTTCCATCGAGGCACCGGTGCCGCCGGTGGTGCAGGCGGCCTGCGCCGGCGCCACCGGCGACCTGACCCGGGTCCGGATCGGGGTGATCAGCCAGTTCCGTGGCGAGGGCTACCAGGCCGGTGTGCTGCATGCGTTCGAGCTCGCGGTGAGCCGGTTGCGCGACCTGGGCGCTGAGGTCGTCGAGGTGTCCTGCCCGTCGTTCGACTACGCCCTGCCGGCCTATTACCTCATCGCGCCCAGCGAGTGCTCCTCCAACCTGGCCCGCTTCGACGGGATGCGCTACGGGCTGCGAGTCGGTGACGACGGCACCCGCAGCGCCGAGGAGGTCATGGCGCTGACCCGCGAGGCCGGGTTCGGGCCCGAGGTCAAGCGCCGCATCATGCTCGGCACGTACGCCCTGTCCGCCGGGTACTACGACGCCTTCTACGGCCAGGCACAGAAGGTCCGCACGCTGATCATCCGGGACTTCGCAGCGGCCTTCGAGAAGGTGGACGTGCTGATCTCGCCGACCACCCCGACCACCGCATTCCGGCTCGGCGAGCGGGTGGACGACCCGATGGCGATGTACCTGTCGGACCTGTGCACGATCCCGTCCAACCTGGCGGGTAACGCCGCCCTGTCCGTCCCGGCTGGACTGTCCGATCAGGACGGTCTGCCAGTGGGCCTGCAGGTGATGTCACCGGCGTTGGCCGACGACCGCGGCTACCGGGTGGCCGCGGCGTACGAGGCGGCCCGGGATGCGGCCGACGGCGGCCCGCTGGCGCAGCGCGTGCCCGATCTAGCCGTGGACCGCGTGGGTCCGGGCAGGGAGAGGGTCGCGGCCCGATGACTGCGGCGTTGATGGACTTCGACGAGGTGCTGGAGCGTTTCGAGCCGGTGCTCGGGCTTGAGGTGCACGTCGAGCTGTCCACCGCGACGAAGATGTTCTGCGGCTGCGCCAATGTGTTTGGGGCGCCGCCCAACAGCCACGTCTGCCCGACCTGCCTGGGGCTGCCTGGATCGCTTCCGGTTCTCAATGGCACGGCGGTGGAGTCGGCCATGCGGATCGGGCTGGCGTTGCACTGCGCGATCGCCGAATGCCGGTTCGCCCGGAAGAACTACTTCTACCCGGACATGCCGAAGAACTTCCAGACCTCCCAGTACGACGAGCCGATCGCGTCGGACGGTCGGCTGGACGTGCAACTGGACGACGGCTCGACGTTCACCGTCGAGATCGAGCGTGCGCATATGGAGGAGGACACCGGCAAGTCGCTGCACGTCGGCGGTGCCACCGGCCGGATTCACGGCGCGAGCCACTCCTTGCTGGACTATAACCGCGCCGGCATCCCGTTGATCGAGATCGTCACCAAGCCGATCACCGGTGCCGGGGCCCGGGCGCCGGAGATCGCCCGGGCCTACGTCACCGCGCTGCGCGATCTGCTGCGGGCGCTGGGCGTCTCGGATGTGCG
>DATDHI010000178.1:0-7249 GCA_036521655.1 Pseudonocardiaceae bacterium
TATCCCCTGATCGTGCCCGCGATCGGGGTGGTGACCGCGGTGATCGGCGTGTACGTCACCAAGGGTCGGGTGGGCGAACCGGGGCTGCGCGCGATTAACCGCTCATTCTACATCGCTGCGACGATCTCGGCGGTGGCGTGCACGGTGGCCGCCTTCCTCTACCTTCCCAACAACTTCGGCGCACTTGCCGGAATCAGCCAAATCGATGGTCAGCCTCTCGATCAGGTGGTTGGCAGCCCGGCAGTGATCGCAGCGGTCGCCGTGATCATCGGCATCGTGCTGGCCGGGATCATCCTGTGGCTCACCGGCTACTTCACCGGTACCGAACACCGGCCGGTCCGCGACGTCGGCACCAGCTCGCTGACGGGTGCCGCGACGGTGATCCTGTCCGGGATCTCAATCGGTTTCGAGTCGGCGGTGTACACCGCCCTGGTGATCGGCGCCGCGGTGTACGCGGCGTTCTTGCTGTCCGGATCGGTCACCGTCTCGTTGTTCGCGATCGCGCTGGCCGGCACCGGCTTGCTCACCACCGTCGGTGTGATCGTCGCGATGGACACCTTCGGCCCGGTCAGCGACAACGCCCAGGGCATCGCCGAGATGTCTGGCGACGTCAAGGGCGACGGCGTAGCCACCCTCACCGAGCTCGACGCTGTGGGTAACACCACCAAGGCCATCACCAAGGGCATCGCGATCGCCACCGCGGTGCTCGCCGCCACGGCACTGTTCGGCTCCTACCGCGACGCCATCCGGTCGGCAACCGCGAACATCGATCTCAATGCGGTGTTCAACGTCTCGGTCCCCAACGTCCTTGTCGGCCTGACCATCGGCGCCGCCGTGGTGTTCATGTTCTCCGGGTTGCTGATCAACGCCGTGTCCCGGGCCGCCGGAGCTGTGGTCTACGAGGTGCGCAGGCAGTTCCGCGACAACCCCGGAATCATGGATGGCTCGGTACGGCCCGAGTACGGGCGAGTGGTCGACATCTGCACCAAGGACTCGCTGCGTGAGCTGACCACCCCCGGTCTGCTGGCGGTGCTGGCGCCGGTCGCGGTGGGCTTCGGCCTCGGTGTCGGCCCGCTGGCCGGCTACCTGGCCGGGGCGATCATCACCGGCACCCTGATGGCGGTCTTCCTGGCGAACTCCGGTGGCGCCTGGGACAACGCCAAGAAGCTGGTGGAGGATGGTCATCATGGTGGTAAGGGCTCCGATGCGCATGCGGCGACCGTCATCGGTGACACCGTCGGTGACCCGTTCAAGGACACTGCCGGCCCGGCGATCAACCCCCTGATCAAGGTGATGAACCTGGTCTCCGTGCTGATCGCGCCGGCGATTGTCGCGGTCAGGGGAGTCGGGGACGTCCCCCCGCTGGCGGGCGCCGGCATCGCCCTGGCTGCGGCGGCGGTGATCGTGACAGCGGTGGTGGTGTCCAAGCGGCGGTCCACCTCACTGGTGGACGCGGCACCCGCCGAGGTTGCCGCCTGAGGTAGGTTCGCCACATCTACGGTCGGACCGTCCGATCTCCTGCTTGAGGAGTACTCGTGCCCTCATCCCGTCGCCGGTCCGCTGCGGTGGTCCTGCTGGCGCTCGGTCTCGCGCTCGCCGGATGCGGCTCCAGCAAGCCGGCCGCTGCCAAGGACTCCGACCCGACGGCATGGGCCGGGGCGTTCTGCACCGGGATTAGCGACGAGGTCGCAGCAGCGCTGGCATTCACCAAGGCGCAGCCGACGGCGCAGTCCCAGAAGGACGCCGTGCTGGCCTTCGTCGACGGATCCCAGCAGGCGTTTGCGTCCACCGCCCACCGGCTGGACGCGCTCGGCCCGCCGAGGATCGCCGACGGGAAGCGTGTGCAGGACACGGCGGTCAGTTACTTCAGCAATACTGCCGGGACCCTTGCCGGCCAGCGCCCGAAGCTTGCTGCGTTGGACCCCAACGCCCCGGACTTCGTGATGCAGCTCAGCAAACTTGGCGGCCCCGACCTCACCGCGACCAGCGCCCAAGCTCACGATCTGGTCAGCAATCCCGAGCTGATGCCCGCATTCCGCGCCTCGCCGGAGTGCCAGAAGCTCGGCACCGCCGCTGCGCCCCGCTGACCTCAAGCCGGACCACGCTGGTCGGGGAGGCACGAACGCTGCTCCGATCGGGCAGTGGCCGGGCTGATTGACCCGCGTGGCGCAACGCTGGATGCGGTTCTCGGCGATGTGTTATGCGACGCTGGCTGCTCGCCGGGGCCTATGGTCGGGCGGGGGGTTTGTGCACACTGGTCCGTGGGGCCGGGGTGGGGTCGGGGAATCACTAGTCGTACATGAGGTAGGTCGAGCGTGGCAGGGTCGAAGACAACGGCAGGTTCGGGCGGCGCTCGTCGGCGCAGCGGCGCTGGTGGTGCTCCGCGTGCCGTTACTGACGGTGCAGGATCTAATGGCTCCGGCCGTCGCTTGGTGATCGTGGAGTCGCCCGCCAAGGCCCGCAAGATCGCCTCCTACCTCGGGCCGGACTACGTGGTGGAGTCCTCCCGGGGACACATCCGCGACCTGCCCCGCGGCGCCGCTGACGTGCCTGCCAAGTACAAGGGTGAACCCTGGGCCCGGCTGGGCGTGAACGTCGACCAGGCATTCGAGCCGCTCTACATCGTCACCCCGGACAAGCGGTCCACGGTCACTGAACTCAAAGGGGCGCTCAAGGGCGTCGACGAGCTCTATCTCGCCACCGACGGTGACCGCGAAGGCGAGGCCATCGCCTGGCACCTGATAGAGACCCTCAAGCCCACGGTTCCGGTGCGCCGGATGGTCTTCCACGAGATCACCGAGCCGGCCATCCGCGCGGCCGCGAACAACCCCCGCGACCTGGACCAGCACCTGGTCGACGCGCAGGAGACCCGGCGGATCCTGGACCGGCTCTACGGGTACGAGGTCTCCCCGGTGCTGTGGAAGAAGGTGATGCCCAAGTTGTCCGCCGGACGCGTGCAGTCGGTGGCCACCCGCATCATCGTGCGCCGCGAACGCGAGCGGATGGCTTTCCTGTCCGCGTCCTACTGGGACCTTGCCGCCACCCTGGATGGCGGGGCCGACGCGACGCCCCGCAGGTTCGGTTCCCGGCTGGTCGGAGTCGACGGCCGGCGGGTCGCCACCGGCCGGGATTTCGGTCCCGATGGTCAGCTCAAGCGCTCCGATGGTGACCTGCTGATCGTCGATGAGGCCTATGCCGGCCGTCTCGCGGAGGCTCTCGCCGACGCCCCGCTGACCGTCTCGAGTGTGGAGGAGAAGCCCTACACGCGGCGGCCCTACCCGCCGTTCATGACTTCCACGCTGCAGCAGGAGGCCAGCCGGAAGCTGCGCTTCTCGGCCGAGCGGACGATGCGCATCGCGCAACGGCTCTACGAGAACGGCCACATCACCTATATGCGTACCGATTCCACCACGTTGTCGGAGACGGCGATCGCGGCGGCTCGGACCCAGGCCCGCGAGCTCTACGGCGAGCGCTACCTGCACGACGGGCCGCGGCAGTACACCCGCAAGGTCAAGAACGCCCAGGAGGCCCACGAGGCGATCCGGCCCGCCGGGGAGACCTTTCAGACACCGGGCCAGCTGGCCGGCGCGCTGGACGCCGATGAGTTCCGGCTCTACGAGCTGGTGTGGCAGCGCACCGTGGCCTCGCAGATGGCCGACGCCCGCGGCACCACCATGAGCGTACGGATCATCGGTCATTCCGTGACTGGTGAGGAGTGCACGTTTGCTGCCTCCGGTCGCACCATCACCTTCCCCGGGTTCCTCAAGGCCTACGTCGAGACCGTTGACGAGCAGGCCGGCGGCGAGGCCGACGACGCCGAGCGCAGGCTGCCGCAGCTGACCGAGGGCCAGCGCGTCACCGCCATCGATCTGCGGCCCGAGGGCCATACCACCAGTGCGCCGCCGCGCTACACCGAGGCCAGCCTGGTCAAGGCACTGGAGGAGCTGGGCATCGGCCGCCCGTCCACCTATGCCTCGATCATAAACACCATTCAGGACCGCGGGTATGTGTGGAAGCGAGGCTCGGCACTGGTGCCGTCCTGGGTGGCATTCGCGGTGGTCGGGCTCATGGAGCAGCACTTCGGCTGCCTGGTGGACTACGATTTCACCGCCGCGATGGAGGACGAGCTGGACTCCATCGCGGCCGGTGCGCAGCAGCGCACCGACTGGTTGACCGGATTCTACTTCGGCTCGGAGCAGGGCAGCACCATGTCGGTGGCGCATTTGGGTGGGCTAAAGAAGCTGGTCGGGGTCAACCTGGAGGAGATCGACGCGCGCGAGGTCAACTCCATCCGGCTGTTCGCCGACGAGGCTGGGCGGGACGTGGTGGTGCGGGTCGGCCGCTACGGGCCGTATCTGGAGAGAGTTGTCGACGGGGAGTCGCGCCGGGCCAACCTGACCGACGACCTGCCGCCCGACGAGCTGACCGTCGAGATCGCCGAGATCCTTTTCGCCACCCCGGTGGAGGGCCGCTCACTGGGCGCCGATCCCGTGACTGGGCACGAGATCCTCGCCAAAGAGGGCCGCTACGGGCCCTATGTCACCGAGGTGCTGCCTGACGCGGGCCTTGATGGTGGAGTCGAAAAGGGCGCTGCTAAGAAGCCCAAGCCCAAGCCGCGTACCGGCTCGCTGTTCAAGTCCATGAGCCTGGAGACGGTGAGCCTCGACGATGCGCTCCGGCTGCTCACGCTGCCCCGGGTGGTGGGTACGGATCCGGAGACCGGCCAGGAGATCACGGCACAGAATGGGCGTTACGGCCCTTACCTCAAGAGGGGAACGGACTCGCGGTCCTTGACCGACGAGGAGCAGATCTTCACCGTTACCCTCCCCGATGCGCTGAAGGTCTACGCCGAGCCTAAGCGTCGCGGTCGGCAGGCCGCTGCCAAGCCGCCGTTGCGCGAGCTGGCCGCGGATCCGGTGACGGGCAAGCCAATGGTCGTCAAAGAGGGCCGATTCGGGCCGTACGTCACGGACGGCGCGGGCGTCAATGCGTCCCTACGCAAGGGTGACAGCGTCGACACCCTAACCGACGACCGCGCCGCCGAACTCCTAGCCGAAAAACGCGCCAAAGCCCCCGCCGCCAAACGCTAGCAATCCCCCCACCCCCGTCCCGCATTCAGCGGGCTCAGCGTGGTTATCGGGGTGCCAGCGGGGCCGCTGAGCGTGCTGAATGCGGAGGCTGTGCGGTACCGTGGCGTGGTGAGCGAACCGACGGCGGACGCCTTGTCCGGTGTCGACGGCACCCAATCGCCCGAGCCGCTGCCCGATCCGTCGAATGGGCGCGGCGCCTGGGGGGACGCGCCGGACTTGCCGCCGATCAGCCTGCCTCCCCTCCCGGACGCGAGCGTGATGCGGGAAGCCATCGCCGCCGCGCTCGCGGGAGATCCCAGCAGCATGCCGGATCAGGCTCCGACCGCACCGCCGGTAGCGCAGCCCGCCACGCCGCCCCCCGCGCCGTCGCAGGGAGGGCTGCCGCCAACCGGGCCTGCCCCTCGTCGCCCTCCACGCCTACCCGTGAGCGGGCCGGTCACGTCCGCTCAATCGCAGCCACGCAAGCCGGCCGGGTGGCGTTACCGCCCACCGTTGGCCGCGGCGTTCCGCGAACCCGTGCCGTTGGGTGATTTCCGTCGCCGGATCGCCCGAGAACGCGCCGTACCGCGGCGGCAGTCCCGCAGCGGCGTCAGCCCAGGCGCCCGCATCGTCATCATCATTCTGTTGATCATCTTCTGGGTGCTGGTGTACAAAGTCGCCACCGGGATCATGGAGACCGTGTCGCACCTCATCCCCTGACCCCCGGCGTGTCGTGCTCCCGTGCCCGGTGTGTTGTGTTCCCGTGCCCACGGAGGCGGCCGGGCGCTGTGACAGACTCTGAGCGGGTCGCTGACCGCACGTGAGGGGACCAGTACGGTGAGTGAAGGTGACCAGGGCAGTCGCGCAGCCCGAGCTGTGATGAGCACCGCAGCCATGGCGTTGGCACTGACCGCTGCGCTGGCTGGCTGCTCGACAGGGGGTCCGCAGCGCACCGGCGCGGACGCGACGCCACTGTCGTCGGCGAGCACACCGGTTGACTCCCTGCTGCAGCTGCGGGACTCCCGCAACCTGGTGGCCCTACTGCCGTGCCAGCTGCTCACCCCGGCGCAACTCGAGGGCAACCGGATCGACCAGCCCGGGCAGCCCACGGACGTCGCCGGCTCCGCCGGATGCAAGTGGGGCAACAAGGCGCACTCCCGTGAGATCGCGATGTTCGTGGACGTCGGCGACGACGTGCTGAGCAATGTCTACGCCCAGCGGACGACGTTTCCGGCTTTCGAGATCACCGAGGTGGCGGGGCATCTGGCGATCCGCACCAAGGACGACGTGGACGGCCCGGCGTGCTACTTCCGGGTCGCTGCCGCCCAGAAGCAGACGCTGATCGTCCGGTTCGCCTCGCTGCGCCCGGGCGGGGAGGAGCCGTGCGGGCAAGCGAAGGCTCTTGCCGCGACGGTCATCGGTAACCTGCCGCCGCTGAAGGGCTGACAGGGGTGAGTGGCAGACTTCCGGCGGATTGCTGGCAGCGGGTGAAGGGGCGAGCACGGTGAGTGGTCTTGATACGACCGGGCTCGCGAGGTCTCTGATGCGCCAGATCCAGGCAGTGCTGGCACTGACCGCAGTGCTGGCTGGCGGTGGGCTGGTTGGTTGCTCGGCGGACCCACCACCGGTCGATCCGATCCCGCCGGTGCGGGAGTCGAGGGATCTAGCGGGGACGCCGGTCTGCGCGTTGTTCACCCCGGCGCAACTGGCGGCCAACCAGGTCGACCTGCCTGCCCGGCCCAAGGACGTGGGCGGCGACCCCGGTTGCGTGTGGGGCAACAAGGCGCACACCCGGGAAATCTCGATCTTCACGGACCTCAGATACGACGTGTTGCACAACGTCTACGCGCAGCGCGCGACGTTCCCGGTCTTCGAGCTCACCGAGGTGGCGGGGCATCCGGCGATACGTACCAAGGACAACGTGAACGGCACCAGCTGCTACTTCCGGGTCGCCGCCGCTCCGACGCAGACGGTGATGGTCCGGTTCAGTTCGCTACGCCAGGGCTTGGAGGAACCGTGCGGGCCGGCGAAGGCGCTGGCCGCGACCGTTATCGGTAACCTGCCGCCGCTGAAGGGCTGACGGGGGGGCGGGTGGCAGACTCGGCGGATTGCTGGCAGCAGGTGAAGGGGTGAGTACGGTGAGTGGATCTGATCAGGCCGGTCTCGATCCAGGCAATATC
>DATDHI010000179.1:0-11694 GCA_036521655.1 Pseudonocardiaceae bacterium
TGTCATCGAACGAGCAATCGCCAATTTCAAGACGTGGCGCTGCATGCACACCGACTACCGCCGTCCACTTCGAACCTACCCGACCGCCTTCAATGCGATTCGCTCACTTTACTTCTTCAAGCTGAGTTTCCGATAAGCCTCATGGTAAGGAGTTCGATGATTGTGGCGTCGTGGGCTCCGGTGTACGTGCCGTCGGTCATCCCGAGGAACAGGTCCGCGCGGATATGGTCTATGGGACGAGTGTCACCGGCTCGTTTCGCGGCTTTGGCGAGGGCGTCGATGTGGCCGCTGGACGCGGCCACCCGATCCACCGGCAGATTGCACCCCGACAGGTTCGCCGACCCATCCGGATTGCGGTACCCGACGACCTTCCGGTCGGCCACCGCTTGTTCGTAACGCCGCTGCGCCCAGTCCGGATCCACCGCAATGGCCATCTTCTTGATCTGCTCGATCAGCTGCCCAGCGGTTAGCCTTGGCGCGCGGGGCAGCAGCGCGGCGCACACCGTCTGGGCCTGTCGGGGGACAGCTCAATGGTCCAGTCCGAGAACACCCGCGCCCGCGGCTCGTCCAGCACACCGGCGTCCATCGCGGCGTGCACCTGGGGCAGCCGGGTCACCAAGTCATGCGCCAGCCAGAACTGGGCATCAGCAGCCCGGCGGGTCAGCACCAACGCCGCGCGGACCTCGTCGGCAGAGAATTCATCAGGGGCCACCATCCGCGTCAAGTCGTCGTCGGGCGCCGGGCCACAGACACCGACCTGCGCCATCGCGGCCATTACCCGGGCCCGCTCATGATTGGCCTGCCGGTACTGGGCCTTCAGGACCTCCACACAATCGAAACCCGACAACCGAGACAACTCCACACCAGCCAGAACGCGCGCCAACTCCGGGCCGGGCGGAATCTGCGCCAGGCCCTCCGGAATCAGCTGCCGAACGTTCACGAACAGCACGCTACAACCCCACACCGACAAAGTCGGACCGACCAAGCGCGTAGCGCCGAACCGGACTGGACGAATTCCGATACCCCATGTTCGCAGGCCGCGAAATCCTCGTCCGGATCCCCCGAGGCGCGGCGCTCTCGCCCAGGCTCGGCCCATCCTGCCAGCAGGTTGATGGTGGGCAGGGACGCCTTGGTCGGGGCCGCCGCCGGTGCGGCGCAGAGCGTTGTCCCGATCAGCACTCCGCGCCGAACCGCCAGCCACGCGGTGTCGCCGACAGCCCAGCCGACCTTCTGGTGGTGACCAGACGACCAAGCGTCCCACGAACGCAGGAACACGCATTTGTGCCAGCTCGAACCTACCCCAGGCGTCTCATGCGCAAAGGCGCACTTGTGCCGTGGATGCGTTCCTGGTTAAGTGGCGGAGTCCGATCTTTCTCTCGCGCGAAGAAAGGGCTTTGGCTAATGTCGCTCACCGTCCATCCCGATCTGTTGATGCGGGCTCAACAGGGCCCGGTAACCGATGCTGAGTTTGTCGAGTGCATACGAACGTCATTGCCATATGCGTGGTCGGTGGTTGCCGATGTGGCTGACAAGCTGGCGGCCCAGGGCGGGGCATTCGCGGACAATCAAACGCCACCTCCCGATGAGGACGCCCGGGGTGAGTTGCTCCGGTTGGTGGCAAGTGACGCGATGAGATCGGCCGTGGAACGGCATTTCGGAGTCCGAGTCGCATTCCAGAACTGCCACCGTCTCGCGATGTTCGATCCGACCGCCAGGGAACTCTACGAGGAATTTGTCACCCCCCGATCCCAGCTACTGAACCAGCGACCGGAGTTCATCAACTGCTGATCTCGTCAGAAAGGGGTGCGCCCCGCCGGTCGGAAGAGGTGCACCCCTTTTGCAGGGCCAAGTCAGTTCGCGGCCATGCCGAGTAGCGTGCGGCCGCTCGGAGTGAGCTTCGCGTGCCCTGGCTGCGAGACGGAAGCGGCGATCAATCCAGCGTCCTTCAATCGCAAGCCTGCGAACTGGTCAGAACAGTACCGCCCGTCGATTAGCAGGGACAGCCCGATATCCCCGGACACTACGCAGCGACCGGCCGCGACTGCCCGCAGAACTGCACGATCCCGATGGCTCAGCTCACATGTGGTCATGATTGCCACTCCTTCCGGTCGGCAGCGTCGGGATTGGCTCTTCACGACCTGGCTGCTGTTACAGGATGGCCTCGGCGACACTTCCCGGCCATCGTGGTGTCCCTACGGCAGCGCGTGTGAACCCGCCGATCCCGGGTAGGGTTTACCCGGGGTTTACCCCCACCAATCGCGGGTTGGGGCAGGTGATCAGCCCGTGATGATCAGCCCGTAAGGTCCAGAACGGTCAATGTTCCGCTGTTGATGTTGCTCACATAGGCCTGCCGGCCGTTTGGCAGCACCGCGATGCTGTTCGGCGCGATCCCGACCGGGATGGTCGCTGTGATCTTGTAGGTCGCGGCGTCAATCACGGAGACATTATTGGTGTCCTCGTTGACCACGTAGGTGAACCGCCCGTCCGGGGCCCAGATGATGTCTCGCGGGTTCTTCCCGACCGGGATGGTCGCAAGAACCTTGAGTGTGCGGGTGTCGATTACCGTCACGGAGTTCGAGTCGTAATTCACGTTAGCGACCACGGAACCGCTGGGGCTGACCGCGATGCTGTGCGGGCTCTTCCCCACCGGCACGGTCGTCAGCACCTTGAGGGTGCCGGTATCGATCACCGAGATCACGTTGGACTCGTGGTTAGCCGTGTAGGCGCGGCTGCCGTCGCGGGAGAACGCGACCCAATGCGGGTTCGCTGGGACGCTGATCTGTGCGATGACCTTATTGGTGTCGGTGGCGACCACCGAGACGGAAGCTACATCATGGTTTGGGATGTAGAGTAGCTTCCCGTTCGGGGTGACCGCTGGCAGGAATGGGCGGGCCGGCTGCGGGATTGTCGCGACGACTGTGTTCGATGTGGTGTCGATCACGTCGACCGCGTGTATGGTCTTCTGGGCGTTGAATATGCTGACGTACAATTTGCGGCCGTCGGGCGCGAACGTGAGGAACTGCGGTGGGCCTGCTGCAATCGGGATGGTCGCGGTCACCTGGTTGATCGCGGTATCCAGCACGGTGACGACTTGGGCTTCGCCGTTAGCAACATAGACGTGCCTACCGTTCGGTGTAACGGCGATGAATTGGGGACTTTTCCCTACCGGGATGGTGGCAACGAAGGCCGGAATCGGGACCTCCGGTCCGGCGGTCGGTCGTGCGGTTGTTGGTACAGGCTCGTTGGCGGGAGCGGGTGGTGATGCCGCCCGGATGTGGTCTAGAACGCTGAAGACGATGAATATGACGAGGGTGACCATCCCGGCAAGGGCCAGCAGGGCGCCGGTGGAGATCAGGGCCCGGCGCCGTCGCTCGCGATCGGGTAAGGCACCCAGTGGCGGGGGACCGGGAAGGCCGGGAGGACCTGCGGTATCCGGTGCGTTGCCCGACTCCGCAGGACCGGTCCGCTGGCTCTCTGGTACTGGGGGCCGGTCAGTCGGCAGTCGGGTGTCTACCGTCGGAGGGGGTGCCTGAGGAGCCGGGCTCCCGCCCGTGGTCGCAATGGGGCTGGTCGCGCCGCCCCCGAGCGCATCGGTGGCCAGCGCATCGGGCGGCGGCGGGACTACACCGGCCGGGTCCGTCGCCGGAATGAGCGGCTCTCGCTGCTGGGAACCGGCAGCGGAAAGCACATTCGCCACAGCCACCGGAGCGGTCGGGAGCTGTTGCCCTCGAATCGGTCGTCCATCGGTCTGGCGTCCGGCGGTCTGGCGTCCGGCGGACTGGCGTCCGGCGGACTGGGGCCCGGTGACCTGCCCGTTCGTGTGAGGCACTGTGTGAGGCACGCTGAGCCGGGAGGCCAGGGTGGCGGCGCCGAGCGCGACGGCATACTTGGGATGGGTGTCTACGACGGTGGGGCGTCCCAGCTCGGCTGCCACCATCCGGGCGACCAACGGGATGCGCGAGGATCCGCCCACCAGCAGTATTGCGCTGAGCTCGGCGGGGTCGACCTGAGCCGACTGCAGGGTGCGGGACAGCGCTCCGATAGTGGACTCGATCGGGGCTCGCACCATGTCCTCGAAGTCCGAGCGGGTGAGGTGCACGTCGAAGTGCTGGCCGGGGAGCAAGACCGGAAGGATCGTCTCGGTGTCCACCGAGAGAGCTTCCTTAGCCAGGATGCAGTCCTGCCGGAGCCGGGCCAGCGCGACGGTGGTCTGCCGGTCGCGCATGTCCAACTCGCGAAGCGCCCCCCCGGCGGTGTAGTCGACGTAGGACAGGATCAATTCATCGAAATCGACGCCGCCGAGTCGCTCGATGCCCTCCGGGGTGCCGAGGATCTCGATGCCGCCGGGTTGTTTGCGCAGCACCGTGGCGTCGAATGTGCCGCCACCCAGGTCGTAGACCGCCACTGTCTCGCCGTCGGCCAGCTGCCGGGACTTGGTGTAATGCGCCGCAGCGGCTTCTGGCTCGGTCACCACGGGCAGGTTCGCCAGCCCCGCGTGCTGCGGAACCTCCTCGAATAGCGCACGGCGGAACGGGCCCCAGTTGGCTGGGTGGGTCAGCATGACACGATCGGGGGGTGTGCCTTCGGTCGCGTTAACCTTCTGCACGACATCTCGGAGGAGGGTGCCGAGCAGGACGGTGACGGAGTGCGCCTGGCCACCGAGTATCACCGGCGTCGGGTTGCCCAGCCGGCGCTTGAATTCCCGGCCGACGCGGTCCGGGCCGCTCACGGCGCGCCGGCTGGCGGCTTCGCCGGTGAGCAGGGTGCCATCCTCACGGAGGTACACGATTGCTGGGGAGACCATCGAGCGATCGCCGAGCGTGAACATCTCGACTTTGGTCGCGCGGGCCACCGCGGCCGCGACGAATGTCGTGCCGAGGTCGACCCCAAGGCTGTAGCCCACGCCGCCTCCCTAAGAGGCCTATCGTAACGAACGGTCACTCAAAACACGGCCATTTGGGGGTAGTTGTCTGACTCGAAAGTCCCTTCTTGGTGAGTTGCCTACCGCGCGTTACCGGTCTGATACTCATCGAGCGGGAGGGTTTGAGTTCGTCACGCTGGGTGGTATCCCAGGGTCGCGGCGGTGACCGAAACGGAGTCGCGTACAGCCCTGGTGTCGAACTCGACGTACGGAGGGTTGTCAGGCGGCCACGATCGGCAATTGACGAACCCATTCCATCCCTCAGGGTGGCGCGCAGCGCCTACGGGGTTGGTGCACCGCACGCTCCTGGGGGTATACCCCACCTCGATGGGGGGAGCACCCCATGTCCAGATCAGCCCGCCGCCGTCGAGGATGTGGTGATGATGCTTGGGTCGGCGCCGCGTTCCGGCGATTGTCCTGGCGATCCTCAGGGTGCGGCAGGTCCTCGCCGGGAACGAGAACAGTGGTACCGCCGCAGGCACCTGCAGCGTGAGCTGCATGACGGGGCGGCGCTGCGGATCTCTGCGCTGACGCTCCGCCTCGGCCTGCTCCGGCATCGCGCCCTGCCTGAGTTACCGGCGGACGCCGATGGACCGGCGGTCCAGGACAGCATCGGGGAACTCCAAGACGAGTTGCACGCTGTCCTTGAGGAGTTGCGGGACGTAGCGGCCAAGATCTACCCCCCGCTGCTGGACGAGGCCGGCCTGGGTCCCGCGTTGCGGGGGGTGGCCGACCAGCTTCAGCTGCCCGTCGCGGTCGTGGCGTCGGGGGAGAGGTTCGGCCCCGCGGCAGAGGGCGCCGCTTACTTCGCCGTGGCGGACCTGCTTGCATCGTTACCTGGCGCGCGGGCGGTACCTGGTGCCCAAGCGGTGGAGCTTGGGGTCCGGCGGGAGGGCGACCAGCTGGTCCTGTCGGTCTCCGGTATCGACGCATGCCGTGCTGAACTTCATGCTGAACTCATTGACGACCGGGCGCGGCCGCTGGGCGGCACCGTCGACGTGGCCAATGTGGTGGGCGGAGTTCGGTCGGATGCCAGCACGATCACAGCGAGGTTCCCATGCGAGTAGCCCTGGCCGAGGACGGTGCCCTGTTCCGTGAAGGGTTGCTGATGCTGCTGAAGGCGGCCGGCCACGAGGTCGTCGGCGCTGTGCCCGATGGTGACCAGCTGGTCGCGCTGCTCTCCATCCGGCCCGCCGACATCGCGATCTTGGACATTCGGATGCCGCCGGAACCCGACGGCGGCCTGGTCACTGCGCAGCGGCTGCGGGCCGCACATCCGGACATGGGGCTGCTATTCCTGTCCCACTATGCGGAGTCGCACTACCTCATGCGGATCCTCGAGATTGGCACCGACCGCATCGGTTACCGGCTCAAGGAGAAGGTGGGCAGCGTCGACGTCCTCACCGACACTCTGACCAGGATCGACAACGGTGAGATCGTCATCGAGCCGGTGCTGGCGAAACGGTTGGTCGACCGGCCGCGAGGGGACAACAAGGATGCCGTCGCGGCATTGTCAGATCGTGAGCTGGACGTACTGCGGCTCATGGCCGAAGGGCGCTCGAACAACGGGATCGCCGGACAGCTCTACGTGACGCCCAAGGCGATCGAGAAGCACATTGCGAACATCTTCGCCAAACTCGGACTGCATACCGACACCGCTGCCCACCACCGCCGGGTGCTCGCCGTCCTGACCTACTTGCGCTCACAGCGCACCGGAGCCTGATTGCGGTAGGCCTACCGCGGGAGCCTGTGGGCTTGGTCGGTGCGGTCCGGCCGCTTAGCGTGGACAGGCAGGACCGGGGGTGCGCTGGATGAACAGGACGATCGCTGCGAAGCCGCTGCGCCTGGTCCTGGTCGCCTGCCTGGTGGCGGCGGCGTTCGCCGTGGTGGTCGGCGGCCTCGGGCACGTAACGTCGCCCGAGGTGGCGGTGGTGCTGCTGCCGTTCGCGGCGGCAGCGGTGAGTGTGGCCGCGCTGGCCATCGCGTTGCCCCGGATCAACCGGTTGGCACAGGGCGGTCATCCGGCGACCACCCCGTACTCAGCGGTCGCACGTGCCAGCGGGATCCAGGCGGCCTCCTTGGAGCAGGCCCTGCCCGGGCTGGCTCGGGTCCTCGCGGAGGGCACCCGCGCCCAGCGGGCCGTCGTGTGGCTCGCGGTGGAACAGAAGCTGGTCAGCGCGGCGGCCTACCCGGCCATCCAGGGCGGACCTGGCGCCAGGTCCAATCTGGCGGCTCTGCTGGCACAACCGGATGTGGACCACGTCGTCCCGGTTCTCGACGGATCGGTGCTCCGTGCGGTGCTTGCCATCGCTAAGCCGGGGCGGCCGGTAACCCAGGCAGACCAACGTTTCATGCAGGATGTCGCCAACGGCGCTGGGCTGCTCTTGCGCGGTGTCCAGCTCAACGCTGAGCTCCACGAGCGGGTGAGTCGGGCCGGCGAACTGGCCACCGAGCTGCAGGCATCCCGTCAGCGACTGAGCCAGGCGCGGGATGCCGAGCGTCATCGGCTGATCGCCGAGCTCACCCAGGTGACGACCGGCCGGCTCGCCGCGCTACGCACCGAACTCGCCGCGGCTGCGGAGGTCCTCTCCGGCGGCGCAGCGGGAGCCGAGCGCGCACTGCAGTCCATTGCGCGAGCCCGGACCGGGCTGGATGAGGTGCTCGATCGCTTCCGGCTGATCGCCCGGGGCGTGTACCCGGCGGTGTTGCGGGATCAGGGTCCCTACGGCGCTCTCGAGGAGGTCGCGACCGATCTGCCGAGGCCAGTGCGGTTGTCCGGGAACCTGGCCCGGCGGCTGGCCTGGGAGGTCGAATCAGGTATCTACTATCTGGCGGCCTCAGCCATGCAGCAGCTCGCCGGCCGGGCGGCCGAACAGCCGTTGCACGTGCACCTCTCGCACACCGAGGGGCGGCTGGCGGTGCGCATCGATGATCCCGCACTCGCCACCCCGGCCGCCGAGGTGCTCGCGGCGCTGGCTGAGGATGTCGACCGGCTCGCGGCGCTGGGCGGTGACGTGGGGCTGGCCGAGGACGGCACGGGTGGCGCCTCGCTGCGAGCCTGGCTGCCCGACCAGCTCGAGCCGTCGATCGAGGAGAGTCACCCGTGAGTGGCAATGCGAGTCAGGACCTGCATCGCCACTCACGGGCGCTCACGGGCGCGCTTGTGGTCCTGCTCGTGGGGGGCGGGTACCTGATCGTTCGGGCCGTCGCGGGTCGCTGGACTGGTAGCCAGACGGCCACAGCGGCTGCCTTGGCCACTGCGTTCGCGGCGCTGTTGTTTCTGCCGGTCTATGACTTCGTCGAGCGGCGGGTGGACCGGCGGCTGCGCGGCAGTCAGCCGACGCTCGACAGCGTGCTCGCTGACATCGCCGAGCGTTCGCGCTCCACGTCGACGGATGCGCCGAACCTTGCCGGAGTGGCCGAGGCAATTGGTCGCGGGCTGGGCGCGAGCTCATGCCGGCTGACCGTCATCCAGCCCGGGCTGCGGGACCGCACCTTTACCTGGGCCAGCGACGATAGGCAGCAGGACGCTCGGGGTGAGGCCGGGGACCACGTCGTACTCCCGATCAAGCTGGGCCCCGACCACATCGGCTCCATCGCGGTAGAGCGCTCAGCAGTGAGCAGCCAGCGCCACCGACTGCTCGAGGACATCGCGGACAGCCTGGGCACTGTGCTCCAGGTAAGTCGCCTCGGGATCGAGCTCGAGAGGCAGCTCCGGGTGGCGCTCGCCCACGCCGAGGACATTGCCGCGTCCCGCCGGCAGGCCGTGGCGGAGAGGGACAGTGAGCGGCGAACGATCGAGCGGAACCTGCACGACGGCGCGCAGCACCATCTGGTGTCTCTGCGGCTGGCTGTGGGCCTCGTCGAACACGAGGTCGGGTGCGGTGAGTTCGCCCAGGCGCGGGATCGGTTGGGTCAGCTCGCCACCCAGATCGGCACCGCGCAGGCTGTGCTCGCCGAGACAGCCGCCGGGGTGTCTTCAATCATGCTCTCCGAGCGCGGACTCATCGCGGCGCTGAACGCCGATCTGTCCGGCGCGCACCCGCCGATCGTCGTGGCGTCCCACGGAAATCTGCCGAGCCGCCGCTTCCCGCCGGAGATCGAGGCCGCGGTCTACTTCTGTTGCCTGGAGGCGGTCAACAACGCCCGCAAGCACGCGGCGGGCGCGCCCGTGGAGGTGCAGATCCGCGAGGTGGACGGCACCGTCCGCTTCACGGTTCGTGACGAAGGACCGGGTTTCGACTCTGCCACCGGCTCTGGGGGACGGGGACTACGTAACGTCACCGCCCGGCTTGCGGCGGTGGGAGGCAAGATCTCGATCAGCTCGATACCCGGCGTCGGCACGACGATCGAAGGCTCGGTGCCGCTGCCGCCGGAGGCGCCGCCCATTGCCGGAAACCCAACAACACCGTCAGACGTTCCCGCGCATTCTGTGCTCGGCCAGGTGCGCGAGGTCGTCCGCGAGGCGCGCGAGCTTTATAACGGGAGCGCCGAGAGCGAACGGCTGGGCGAACTCGAGGCTCGACTGAACGAGCCGATAGTAGGTCCCGCGCAGGCGGGTGATGCCCAACGAGCCGAGTTGGTCAAGGCCCGCTCGGCGCTTCAGGTGCTCGACGACATCGTGCGCGCCGCACCCCGCGGCAGTGACCGGGCCACTTGCCTGCTCTACCAGCTTGAGCGCATCCGCGCGGGCGCACATGAGCTGACCGAGATCGATCTCATCGATGAGCTGCGATCCGGCGCGTTGCCGCTGGCCGACGACGAGCGGCAGGCCGCTGAACAATTGTTGGGGGCGGCTGGAGCGCAGCCGTGGGTCAGGCTCGGGCTCGGCGCGGACGCCGACACCGGCGAGGTGCGCCTCGCCGCGTGGGTGGCGCTAGCTCGCTGGCAGCACCGCGCTTCTCATCCGGGGTCCACGAGAGCCGTGCGCAATGCCGCCGAGGTCCTGGTCCGGACCTGCGAGGAGCTGCTGGAGCAGGCCAGCCCGGAGTGACTGGGTGGTAACCGAGACCCAGGACGTCGATCAGCGGCGGCCGGGGCGCACCGTGGCGTGCGATTCGAACCCCGATATCTCGATGAGCCGGCGGATGAGCGAATCGAGCGGCACGATGAGCTCCAGCATGATCCGCATCGCCTGCAGCCGAGATGCGAGGGTGAACAGGATCCTTATTCCGGAACTGTCCATGTACATGAGATCGGTGAGATCGACCGACACTGTCGTCGGATGGCGTGAGACTGCTGCGCGGATCTCGTCCTCGACGGCTGCCGCATTCGCTAGATCGATCTCGCCGCTGAGAGCGATGCGGATCGACCCGTTCTCGGCAAGGACCTTAACCTTCGCGGCGGTCATCGAGGTCCCAGCTCACCGAGGCGGCGACGGATGACGACGTCGGTGCCGGTAGGGCCAGGAGCGATTCGCAGATCGTCACTGCAGGTCCGCATGAACAGGGTCCCGAGTCCTTGGGTCGAACCGCGGGGCGGGCGCCAACGGCCAGTGTCGCGGACGGTGACCAGCACATCCGGCGGCTGAAGCTCCACATGCACCGCCACGGTCCCGCCACCGGCCAGGTAGGCGTGCTCCACGGCATTGGTGCATGCTTCGCCGATCGCGACGAGCACGTCAGCGGCCGCGTGCGGGGCGGCCCCGACCGCCGACAGCCAGCGGCGCACCGCAACGCGGGTCTCCCTCAGCGACGGTGGCTGCGCCTGTATGACGAGGTGCAAGGGGCCAATTTCGCCGCTGTCGTGGCGGCGCACCGCGAGCACCGCAACATCGTCGCCAGGGGGATCACCACCAATGAACTGGGCCATGACCTCCATACATACGGAGTCCACGGGGCCCGCCTCAACCACCTCACATAGGCGCGCGAGACTCGTGCCCAGGGAGGTGCCACGGCGTTCGACCAGGCCGTCGGTATAGAAGCAGAGCAGCGCACCCGGCGGCATGCTGGTGGTAGTCGTGCGGCGACGCCGCCCACTGGCTACACCCACCGGATGATCGCTCGGCATGTCGAGGAGGGTCGCAGGTTGATGGGGTAGGGCAAGCACCGGCGGAGGATGGCCGGCCGAGGACACGTGCAGCCGCGCGCACGATGGCTCGAGCATCGCCAGTAGCACCGTGGCCATCGTCTCGGGCTCGAAGTGCCGCACGTGTTGGTCAAGTCGGCTGAGCACCTCGGTGGGATCACCGCCCAGGAGCGCGTAGGCACGCAGCGCGCTGCGCAGCCGGCCCATCACGTTGGCGGCGGCAAGGCCGCGCCCGACCACGTCCCCGATCACGACGCACAGCCAGCCGGACGGGAGAGTGAACGCGTCATACCAGTCGCCGCCGACCCCGCCGAGTTCGGCCGGAACGTAGCGCCCGGACAACTCAAGGCCCGGCACCACCGGCAGCCGCGCTGGCAGCAAGCTGCGCTGGAACACCGCCGCCGCCGCCCGCTCGACCTCGGCGCGCCGAGATTGGGTAGCGAAAGCGACCCGGTCGGCCACGATCTGAAGCAGCCTGACGTCGTCGTCGGTGAACTGGTACGGGACGAGTGTGCCGACGTGAAGGACACCCATGACCGTCCCGCCGCTCAGCAGCGGAACGCCGAGCAGGGAACAGATCCCGTGCTCCGGCAGGATCGAAGAGAACACGTTGGTGTCATCGACCCGATCAAGGATCACTGGCTGCTTCTCTGCCGCGACGCGACCGGCGAAGCCTTTGCCGAGCGGGATGCGAATTCCCTGGCGGACCGCCGCTTCGAGCCCCCTGGTGGCGGTCACGACAAGCT
>DATDHI010000180.1:0-1679 GCA_036521655.1 Pseudonocardiaceae bacterium
CCCCAGCGCCGGCTGGTGATCGACGTGCTCGCTCACGCCGCCGGCCAGCACCTGACAGCGGAGGATGTCTGGACGGCCGTCCGCGACCGCTACGACGGTTTCAACCGCTCGACGGTCTATCGCGTCCTCGAGCAGCTTGCCGACGCCAATGTGGTGACCATGCACCGCCTCGGCGGCTCGGTTGCACAGTTCGAGCTGGCTGGTATTGCACCCCACCACCACCTGGTCTGCGTTCGCTGCCGCCGGGTGGCCGAGCTGCTCGACGGGGATCTGCGCGCGCTCCAGCGGCGGGTGCTGGCCAGGGAGCGCTTCACTGTGGGCCCGGTGAGCGTCACCATCGAGGGCATCTGCGCTCGCTGCCAGGACGCCGCCGGCTGACCGACGCGCTCGGGGGCGATTCGTCAGTGGATCAGGTTGACGGGATCGCTCGGACTGTCGGTGTTGTACTGCTGCATCGCAACCCACAACCGGTGCAGCGTGATGGTCTGAAACGGCGGTCCGCCGTATGCGGCGACCGTCGACGGGGTCTCCGCATACGTGACCGTGTCGACATCCGCGTTCCCGGTGGTCAGATCCGCGCCGACGATGGTGATCATGTGCGTGGCATTCCAGCCGTTCCACCCCGGCATCGATCGGGTCATGGTCTGCACCATGACGGGAACGCCGTGGTCGAAGAGGGCGAGGCTCTCGCTGTCGGCAAGGTCGGCTCGCAGGGCGGTGAGGACGGCGCCGAGGCTGGTCGCATGATCGCCGGCGTACCGATCGTGACCGAGGAGAGGCCGCACGATCGGCCCCAGCAGGGTGTTGATCGCGACCACGGCGTTGGCACCCGTCTCGCCCGATCGGGGGTCGAGGCTCGCGGCGCGCGCCACGGTCTCGAGGTCGGGTGTCTGCGACTCCCACGCCGACAGCAGGACCTCGGTCGCCCCCGCGCCGCAGTAGTTGCGGTGAGCGTAGTCGTTCGGTTCCTTGAAGGGTCTGACGGATAGACGGATCACGGCGGCCGGTGTCGCAGCCGGTGTGGCGGTTGCCGTCGCCGCCGCCTGCAGCGTCGTGGTCGCGGCGGCAGGCGCACGCGTTCCCGCCGGCGCCGCGGACGCCGGCTGGGCCGCTTGGCACGCACACAGACCCATGAGCGCAACCAGCAGGAGTGGCCACCCGACAACGCGAGAGTCCACCGATCCTGCTCGCCTCATCGGTTGACCACCATATCGCTTTCGTCACCAACCCCGGTGCGGCGCTCCGTCGTGGCGTGGAGCGAACTCCCAGGACCCTCCCAGCGACTGTCCAGACGAATCACAGGCGCTGAGGCCATCGTGCTCGGCACCAGCCATGAAACGCTTCAGCGCCGTCGGAATCCGCAGGGACCCGGAGGGGAATCCACCACCCGTCGCCGTCAGTTCTTCAACACAGATCACGCGGCGCGTCGCCCTGCGTGCGATCGGGGGTGCGCTGGCGACGGCTCCGCTCGGGCTGCTGGCCGCAGGGGGCACGAGCGCGCTCCCGGCGACGGTGGCATCCGCGGCCACAAGGCGCACGCCGACCCCGGCTATCAGCGCGAGCAAGATGGCTGACGTCACAGTGTCGCCGAGCGATGTCCTGGCCCTGGCACTGTCCACGCACGCACTGCAAACCAACTACATCAGCACCCCGGCAGTGTCGCAGCAGTACGTCCTTGA
>DATDHI010000181.1:0-10280 GCA_036521655.1 Pseudonocardiaceae bacterium
CCGCCGACCGCGCCTACCAAACCGCCTTCGACGAACTCGCCCACTACGCCCACCTCGCGGCCTGACATCCGACTGGAGGTTGACTCGCCGACCACACAATTGACTCGATCATGACGGCTTCGCCGCTTAAGCTCAGCTAACTGGTGGGCAGGATGTTGTTGTTGTAGCGGAAGAAGTTCTCCGGGTCGTAGATCGATTTGATCTTGCCCAGCCGGCGCAGGTTGCGGCCGAGCGCGTCGTCGACACCGGCGCGCATGGGCTCGTCGGAGAGCCCGGTGAAGTTCAGATACACCCCGCCGGTGCCGTAAGGCTTGGCGCTTTCCCATGCCGACCGAACCCAGCCGATGGTGTCGGTGTCAGCGGCCGGATCGCTCCAGTGGCCGGAGATCTCCAGCATGAATGGCGCTGAGCGTTCGGCGAAGGCGGTCTCCTCGGGCCCGACTGCGCCGATCGCACCGCCCATGCCCCAGACGTTGACTGTCGTGAGCGGGGACGGCCGGTCCAGCATGCGACCCGCGATGACCTCGATCGCATCGCCGGTGAGATCGGTGAGGTACTGCGACTTCCAGTACGCCCGCAGCGTGTTGCGCGGGAAGAACGGGTCGAACCCGCTCTGCACCATGGTGTACGGCATCGGCTGGGACATATCGAACAGCGGGGTGCCCAACTCGCGCAGCGGTTGCATCACCTTCATGCCCTCGTCCGTGTCGCCGGAATAGACGCCGGCCACGATGGCGACGGCGCGGTTGTGGATGATCTCGGGCATCTGGGGAGCCGCTGGCATGGTGACGGTCACGATCGTGGAAGCGACCTCGTCTGGCGCCCCGGCCAGGTACTCGCGCCAGCCGCGCATCACCTCGGCGACGTCTTCCAGCGGGTAGAACGGCGCCGTGAACGCGACGATGGGCCCCACCGGATACAGGCGGAAGGTGAACGAGGTGACGATCCCGAAGTTGCCGCCACCGCCGCGGATCGCCCAGAACAGATCGGGGTTGTGCTCGGCGGAGGCGGTGCGTACCTGGCCGTCGGCGCACACCACCTGAGCCTGTACCACGTTGTCGCAGGCCAGCCCGTACGTGCGGCGGAGGTTCCCGTATCCACCGCCCAGGGTCAGGCCGGCGACGCCGGTGTCGGAGATGATTCCGACCGGGGTGGCCAGACCGAAAGCCTGGGTCTCGCGATCGAGGTCGGCCAGGACGGCGCCGCCCTGCACGTGCGCCAACCGTTGCTCGGGATCGACCTGGACGCCGTGCATCGCCGAGAGGTCGATGAGCATGCCGCCGTCGATCGTTGACAGACCGGCGATGGAGTGCCCCCCGCCGCGGACTGCGACGGCAAGATCGTGCTCATGGGCGAAGTTCACCGCGTCGACGACGTCGGCGGTGCCCGTACATTGTGCTATGAGCGCGGGCTGGCCGGTATGCATGGCATTGAAGACGTCGCGGGTGCCTGGAACTCCGGAGGAGCTGGGCGAGGCGAGCACGTGGCCCCGCAGTTGGCCGCGGAGAGCGTCGAGGACGTCTTCGGCGAGGTCAGCCTGAGGCCCGTGCAGTGTGGTCAGGGTGACGGTCATGGGATGTCTCTCCTCGGCAAAGCAGGGAAGGTTGCCACGCCGGGTAACTGGTCACGGTAATCACTTCACGTTCGTGGCATTGGCACGCTGACCTTAGGCAGACCATCACTGATCGTAATCCGCCTTCGAACGCAACAACCTATTTGGCCTAGCAGCGGACCCGGTTGCCGCCCTTCCTCAATAGCTGACCGTCGGCCACGATCGAGGCGGGGCCTAACCGAGGCGGGGCCTAACCTCCGAACCGTCACACCAAGAGGGGACGTTGTCATGGCCGTCGAACTCAACCACACCATCGTCGCGGCGCACGACAAGCTGGCCGCCGCGACCTTCCTGACCGACCTGCTAGGGCTGCCCGCACCGACTCCGTTCGGGCCGTTCCTGGTGGTGGAACTGGGTAACGGGGTGAGCCTGGACTTCCTGGACACCTCGGGCGACATCCATCCGCAGCACTACGCGTTCCTGGTCAGCGAGGCCGACTTCGACACGATCTTCGACCGGATCCGGGCGCAGAACCTCACCTACTGGGCCGATCCCGCCCAGCGGCAGCCCGGCGAGATCAACACGCGCGACGGTGGTCGCGGCGTCTACTTCGACGACCCCAACGGCCACGTCCTGGAACTCCTCACCCGTCCCTACGGCAGCGGCTGAAGCTGCACAGCGACAAGCATCCATGTCGCTGTTTTGGATACCCGCCCGGCAGCGACAAGCATCCATGTGGCTTCACACCGGGCGATCTCAGCGCAGGGCAGTGGAGATGTCGGTGGCTTGGGCGTCTCGGATGGGCCGGCCGTCGGGGAGGGTCAGTGGTGGCAGGCCGAACCGGTGCTCGATGGTGGCCAGGATGGACGTCGTGTCGTGCTGGGCGTGGTCGACTCCCGGGGTGATGGCCGGCGCGAGGATCAGGGTCGGCACCCGGGTGCCGGGACCGAAGGCGTCGTGGGGTCCGGGATTGGCTGGGGTGCCGGGTGGGCTGGCATGGTCCCACTGCCCGCCGAACTCGTCGTAGGTCACGACGATCATCGTGTTCTTGGCGTTCGGCCCGTTCACGACAGCCTTGATCAGATCTACCAGGTGTGAGCTGCCGGCCGGCTCGCTGGCATAGCCGGGGTGCTCGTTCTCGGCGCCGATCGGCTTGACGAAGCTGACCGCTGGGAGGCCGTCGGGCCGGGCGGCGTCGCGCAGGAACTGCTGCTCGTCCTGAAGGTGCCCGGCTCGCCCAGGGGTGCCGTCGGCGTAGTTGGCGAAGTAGCCCAGCGGCTGGTGGTGGAACTGGAACAGCGGACCCGGGCAGTTCGGGAACACCGCGCCGGCAGCAACCGAGCCGGCGCAGGTGCCGGAGCCGGTTCCGGGAGGGCCGGCGGTCCAGCCCGGGCCGAGAGCGTGAGTGGTGTCGCGGCCGTTGTTGCCCGCGGCGTTGTCCCAGCCGCCGGAGTACCAGCTCCAGGACACCTGGTGCGCCGACAGCGCGTCCCCGATGTTGGTGCTGTGCAGCAGGGGGAGCCGTTTGCCCACCGTGGTGCCCGGGGCGTAGGGCTGGGTGAACGGCTGGATGGTGTTGATCGCGTAATCACCGCACAGCGTGCCGGCCGGAGCGGGCACGGCAGCGGCGAAGCTCGGCGTGCACCGCCCCGACGTATCGGCGGCCTCGGTGAGCTGCTGGTCCTTCACGGTTCCGGGAGGTGGCGTGTAGTAGGGGTAGCTGGTCGGCATGCCGTTGACATCCAGCGCGGAGTGCAGGTCGCAGTTGGCCGTACCGGTGGCGCAGCCGGTGGTCTGCCCACTGTGGTCGGCGCCGGCGAAGACCGGCGGTTGCGCTGCGACGAGAATCTGGTGGTTGAGGAACGAACCACCGAAGCCACCCTGGAAGAAGTTGTCCGCGATCACGTAGGCCGGGGCGCCGGCGCCGTGCAAATACGCATAGATCGGCAACTTGGTGGTGTCGTAGTGGCCCATGGTCAGCCCGACGGCGTCGCTGCCGGCGACGTAGCGGTCCTGCTTGCCGCCGTTGATCTGGTACTGCTCCTGGTAGAAGCGGTGGACCAGATCCTCGGTGCAGCCGCCAGGCGCTCCGGTGCCGTTGCGAGTGTCGTCGGAGCCGGCGGAGGTGGAGCAGGTGGTTGCGGTGGCCGGGATGTCGTCGTCGATCTGCCACGGCCGGTTGGTAAAGGCGCTGTTCACCGGTTGCGGCGTGGGCGGGGTCCCCTGCTTCGCCGGTTGGGCGGTGTCGGTGCATGTCGTGGGCAGCGGGGACGGCGAGGTGAGGTTGACGTCGTTCTGGTAGAGGCAGCTCAGCCGGCCGCCGTTCTGGCCGACCTGCCCTGTCGCTGCGGCCGTGGGGTCGGACAGCCCGTTGACGTGCGCGCCGCCGACGTCACCCCATCCTCCGTAGAGGTTGTCGAAGCTGTGGTTCTCCTGGTAGATCACCACCACGTGGTCGATCTTGTGCAGCGGATCACCGCTGGTCACCGCAGGGGAGCAGGCCGCCAGCACGACGGCTGTGGTAACACCAAGGAGTCGCCGCACGCGCGGAACCTAGTCCGGGGGAATGAACAACAGGGCGACACCGGGTGAATGACGTGCGTCACGCCACGACCGGCTTGACGACGCGGCGCACCGGGGCTAGCACCGGCTCGGTATCCCACCAGAATCCGCGTCGAAGATGAGAAGAAGCTGAAGATGGATCAGCGGGCGCGGTCTCCCAGGTCGGCATGCGGTAGATGCTGGGCAGGGATGGTGCCCAGCCGCCCGGCCTGGTAGTCCTCGAAGGCTTGGGCGAGTTCCTCGCGGGTGTTCATCACGAACGGTCCCCCCCACGCGATCGGCTCCCGGATCGGGGCGCCGCCCAGCACGACGACGTCCAGCGCGGGGTGCCGCGACTCCTGGTGCACTGCGCCGGAGACGGCGATGGTGTCACCGGGCCCGAACACGGCGAGCTGCCCGGTGCTCACCGGCCGGCCTTCGGCGCCGACGGTGCCGGCTCCGGAGAGCACGTAGACCAGCGCGTTGAAGTCGGTGCGCCAGGGCAGCCGCAATGTCGCGCCGGGGCTGATGGTGGCGTGCAGCATCGCCATCGGGGTGTAGGTGGATCCGGGGCCGTAGTGCTCGGCGACGTCGCCGGCGATCACCCGGACCAGTGCACCGCCGTCGACCGTGGTGAGCAGGGTGGCCTCCGCAGCCCGCAGGTCCTGGTATCGGGGCTCGACCCACTTGAGTTGCGCCGGCAGGTTGACCCACAGCTGCAGGCCGTGGAACAGCCCACCGCTGACCACCAGGTGCTCCGGTGGCCGCTCGATGTGCAGCATGCCGCCGCCCGCGGTCATCCACTGGGTGTCGCCGTTGGTGATCTCGCCGCCTCCGCCGTGGGATCGGCGTGTTCGAAGATGCCATCGATGATGTAGGTGACGGTCTCGAATCCCCGGTGCGGGTGCCACGGGGTGCCCTTGGGCTCGCCCGGGGCATATTCCACCTCGCCCATCTGGTCCATGTGCACAAACGGGTCCAGATCGCGCAGGTCCACCCCAGCGAAGGCGCGACGAACGGGGAAGCCCTCGCCCTCGTACGCTGACGGCGCGGTGGTGACCGACCGGACCGGGCGGTCAACTGCCTGCGGTCCGGGCTCCGGGACGCGGACCAGCATGGTGACGTCCTCGACGGTGACAGCAGGCACGGGCGCTCCCTCTTATTGAAATCTCAACTGCCCGTTTTAACGTCCCGGCCGCCCCGCGCATTCCCGCCGTCTCGGCCGCTAGGAGCCGGCACGGATGTAGGACTGCAGGTGTGCCCGGTCGGCCTCCAGCTCATCGATTCGCGCCTTGACCAGGTCCCCCATGCTGACCACGCCGCCTAGCGCGCCGTCGACCATCACCGGCAGGTGCCGGATCCGCCGGTCGGTCATGGTCCGCAGGATGTCATCCACCTCGTCGGTGAGCAGGCAGCTGATCACATCGGTGTTCATGATCTCCGAGACGGGCGCGGCGACGAGCGCGACCCCGTGCAGGTGCAGGAGCCGGACGACGTCTCGCTCCCACACCATGCCGACCACGATATTGTCGCGGACCACGACCACGGCCCCGACGCTGTGCTTGACCATTTCGGCGAGCAAGCCGGCGACCGAGCTGTCCGGCGTAACGGTCGCGACCATCGATCCCTTGGCTCGCAGTACATTTGCTATCCGCACCGAACAGCCCTCCGATCGGCTGGCGACGCTAAGCCTATAAGAGTACGTCCAGCCTGACAGGGGCGAAAGGGGTTGTTTTCCTGCCGGTGGGTTTCATGATCGACCGGGATGGCCCCCGGCGCGGAAACTCAGGAACGATGCCACGGCGGCAGCCAGGGCCGCGATCAGTCCCACGTAAAGGCCGAATCCGGCCCCACCGGAGGCGGTGAAGAGGCTACCGATCTCAACGTCGTCCACGCCGACCTGCCCGCCATTGGCGTCCGGAAATGTGACCCACCGCAGCACGATCGTGACGAACGCCAGTGTGGACGCGCCGAGCGTGATCAGCGGTGTCGGCGCTCCACGCCACCCGACCAGCATGCTTGCCAGCACCAGGCCGCCAGCCACCACCAGTAGCAGCACGGCGAACCAGGCACCGAAGCCCGCGTTCCAGGCGTTCACGCCGGCCGATCGCTCGATCCCGAAGACCGAGATGCTGGTCTGGTACCAACGGAAGAAACTCGAGATATACGCCAGCAATCCCGCGCCGACCACGACCCAGTCCAAGGTCGTCGCCTTCATCGAATCGGATCTCTTCATGTCCGCTATGCCTCCTGGATGACCAGGTCGGCATCGTAGCGACCCGGCTCAGGTGTATCTGCAGGTCGTCGCCGGCGCTCCTGATGACATGACCGAAACCCTGCTTGCGGCACCGTTCGCGGTGACCGATGGGCAGCGCCATGCCAGGTATGCGGAGTTGGCGGCGGCCGGGCCGGTGCACCGCATCGAGCTGCCCACCGGTGAACCGGCGTGGCTGATCACCGGCTACGACGAGGCCCACCAGGCCCTGCACGACCCGCGGCTGGTCAAGAGCCCGGCGGTGGCCACTGTCGGCGCTGGCATGCTGCCGCCGGAGATCTTCGCGGCGGTGACCCAGCACATGCTCAACCGCAACCCGCCGGATCACACCCGGTTGCGCCGGCTGGTCACCGCGGCGTTCACCCGCCGCCGGATCGAGCAGCTCGCCCCGCGCATCCAGCAGATCACCGACGAGCTACTGGACGCGATCGCCGGCAGCGACGCGACACGGGTGGACCTGATCGACTCCTTCGCCTACCCGCTGCCGCTCACCGTGATCTGCGAACTGCTCGGCGTGCCCACGCAGCGCCGCGACGAGTTCGGTGGCTGGTCCACCATCGTGGTCACCGGAGTGCTGGCCGGCCGCGACGCCTTGGTCGCCGCGAGCACCGCGATGGTGGGATACCTGCGGGAACTGGTCGACACCAAACGCGCCACACCCGCCGATGACCTGCTCTCCGCGCTGGTCACCGCCCGCGACGGCCAGGACCGGCTCTCCGAGGACGAACTCACCTCCATGGTGTTCCTGCTGCTGGTCGCCGGCCACGAAACCACCGTGAACCTGATCGGCAACGGGGTCCGCGCCCTGCTCACCCACCCCGAGCAACTCGCGCTGCTCCGCGCCCAACCCCACCGGCTACCCGAGGCCATCGAAGAACTGCTGCGCTTCGACGGGCCGCTGCAAGTGGCCACCTTCCGCCGCACCACCGAACCAGTGCACCTCGCCGGGATCACCATCCCGGCCGGCGAGACCGTGATCCCCGGCCTGCTGGCCGCCAACCGCGACCCAACCTGCACCACCCAACCCGACACCCTGGACACCACCCGCACCGCCACCCCACACCTGGCCTTCGGCCACGGCATCCACCACTGCCTCGGCGCCCCACTGGCCCGCCTGGAAGGCCGCATCGCCCTGGGCACCCTGCTCACCCGCTTCCCCCACCTCCGCCTCGCCGTACCCCCCGACCACCTCACCTGGCGACCAGGCGTCCTCATGAACGGGCTCATGGCACTGCCCTGTGAGTGGCGATGAGAGCTACAGGTCGCAACGCCACTCACAGGGCGCAGCCACTGCGCTGGCGGCGAGCCGAGCTTGAGCGCGAATTGTGTCGGGATGCGCGTAGCCGAGCGCTCGTTCGCAGTCGAGCGCCAGTTGCTTCCACAGCTCCATCGCCTCGACCAGGTGGCCACGCTGGGCTCGGACCCAGGCGAGGTGATTGCGAGTTGTCAGCGTGTGACGGTGATCGCCACCCAGCGTGGTCTCCTGGTCGACGAGCAGCGCCTGCAGTGATCTCTCGGCCTCGACCAGCTCACCTTGACTGGCACGGACCACCGCAAGGCCGTTGCGGGTGTACAGGGTGTCGGGGTGATCGGGCCCCAGGAAGCGGGTCTGATCGCGCAGCAGGCTGCGGTAACGATCCTCGGCGTCGCGCAGCTGCCCGGTTCTCAGCAGGGACCGCGCAAGGCCGCCGCGGGTGCGCAGCGTGTGCGGGTGCCGGTCGCCAAGGACTCGTTGCTGGTCCGCCAGCACGCTGCGATAGCCGAGTTCGGCAGCGGAGTCATGGCCGGCAAGGCTGTCGACCCAGGCGCGCCGGTATCGAATGGTCAGGGTATGGGGGTGGTCAGGTCCTAATAGGCCATCACATTCCGGTAGCAGAGCACGATAGGTCTCTTCGGCCTCGGCTAACGAGCCTCTTTCGGCCAGGATCCATCCGAGGCGCTCCCGTCCTTTCAGCGTGTCAGGGTCCTCCTTGCCGAGAACATGCTCCTGGTCATGCAACACATCTCGCAGCTGGAGCTCGGACTCGTCCAGCGCACCCCGCAAACCCCGCACCCACGCGAGGCTGTCGCGAGTTCGCATGGTGTGACGGTCATGGGGCCCGAACAACCGCCACTGATCAGTGAGTAGCTTGTCCAGCAGAGCCTCGCCTTGGACGAAGTGCCCCCGCTGAACCACCACCCGAGCGAGCAGGTAGCGGGCGATCAGAGTGGCGGAGTGGTCGGCGCCGATCGCGCGCTGGCGATGGGGGATCAGTGCACTCAGGCGCCGCTCGGCCTCGTCGAGCCGGCCTCGATAGCCCAGTAGTGTGGCCAGCCAGCCGCGGGTGTCCAGGCTGTGCAGGTGATCTTTGCCGAGCACCCGTTCACGATCAGCCAGCACCTGCCGGAAAAGGGCCTCAGCCTCCTCGTGTGCGCCGCGCTGGCACAGCACGATGGCGAGGTCGTGGCGCGCCCGCAAGGTTCTGAGGTGATCCTTACCGAGCACCCGTTCCCGATCGGCGAGCACGCCGCGGTATCCGCGCTCGGCCTCGACCAGTTGCCCGCGCTGGGCCAGCGTCCAGGCGAGGCGGGACCTGACCATGAGGGTGGCCGCATGATGAGGCTCGAGCGCGCGCTCCAGGTCTGTCCGCAGGTCCTGGAAGTGGCGTTCCGCCTCGTCCAGCTTCGCGCGCCGGGCCAGCACCCACGCCAATCGGTAGCGTGTTCCGAACACATCCATGTGGTCGGGTCCGAGCACGTCCACTCGTTCGGGCAGCACGCGGCGCAGCTCGCGCTCGGCCTCGTCCATCCGACCTAGCAACGCGGCGATCCAGGCGAGGCGGTGCCGCGTGGCCAGGGTGTCGGGATGGCGGAAGCCGAGGTGCCGCTGCCGGTCTGGCAGTAGAGCGGTCAACTCTTGATGTGCCTCGCGAAGTTGTCCACGTTCGGCGAGCATCCAGGCCAAGCCGTCCCGAGCTGCGAGTGTGCCGGGGTCCGCGGGGCCGGAGATGCGCATTCGAGCTTCCAGGAGTTGACGGAACCGCCGTTCGGCGTCGTCGCGCTGGCCACGATTTCCGAGCGTCCAGGCCAGCGTGTGCTCGGCCGCGAGGATTGCGGGATGATCCCCTCCGAGTGACGCGGTGCATCGCAGGCTGTGCCGGATCAGCTCCTCGCCGAGCACGAACAGGCCGGCGCGAGTCAGCCCCGCTGCGATCCGGTTCGCCAGCGTCAAGGCGTCTTCGAGAACGGTCTCATCATGTGTCGTGAGCGCCTCGAGCAAGGCGTAGGTGTGTGGTTCCAGCCGGCGGAGCGTGGGCCAGTCGGCGGGCGCTCCCGCATCGAGCCGGTAGGTCGCCTGCAAGAGAAGGCTCACGGCAGCCCCCTCAATGCGATCGAGACGTTCCGGGCCGAGATCGCTGTTGCGGGAGACCTCCGCGATCAGCGGATGGACCGCGATACCCGTGACGCTCTGGCCCACAGTGGTAGTGCTTTCGATCAGCCCCACTTCCAGCAGACCGTTCAGGGCGCGTTTCCAGGCGCTCACCGGATTGGCGGTCTCCGGGCTCAGACCGCGGGTGGCCAGCAGCGGGAAATCGATGACATTCCACGGAATGGTCCGCTCGGGCGCGTAGCAGGATAGCAAACGTAGGAGTGTGCGGGCTTCGGAATTGTCCTTCTCAGTGAGCGCGGTCAGGGACAACTCACAGATGGCCCGGATACGGTGCGTCGGGTCTGTGGACATCACCTGGTCCTCGACACGGCGGACCGGGGTGAGCGCGGTGACGAGTTCAGCTATGTGATGGCTGGCTAGTGGCGAGCGGAGATACCGGCCGGCGTTGTGCAGCGCGAGAGGAACGCCACCAAGCTGGCGGGAGAGTAGCTGGGTCTGTTCGATCACGGCGGGATCGTGGGACGCCGATGGCTCACCCATCC
>DATDHI010000182.1:0-1632 GCA_036521655.1 Pseudonocardiaceae bacterium
CGTTCTGGAAGGGTTTCGCGGGGGCACCCGCTGAGGCGCGCCGCCGCCATGAGGCCCTGCGTGAGGCCCGGCAGGCGCTGGGACCAGCCCGGACCCGGGCGGCGGAGAGCATGTTTAATCTTCTGTGTGAGCAGGGGCCGGAGATCCCAGTGTGACGGGTGTTGCGCTGGCGGGAAGGACACTCTAAGTGAGCACGGAAGAGATCGGGACGCTGCAGGAAATCGTCGCTGAGGGCATAGCGCGCGAGGGCCTGGATGACGTGGTGCTTCCCGCTGAGGAAGCCGCGGCGAAAAGGCTGGCGGATTTCGTCAGCGACGCCGCGATCGACCAGATGATCGTCGATGCGCAGGACGCCGGCATCTCGCTGCTGGACGGGCCGGGCGGGCTGATCGGCCAGCTGACGGCGCGGGTGATCGAGCGGGCGCTGGGCGCGGAAATGGATGACCACCTCGGCTACGTGAAAGGCGACCCGGCGGGGAACGGGTCGGGGAATTCCCGGAACGGCTCTTTCGGGAAGACGCTTACCACGACGTCGGGGCCGGTGCGGATCTCGGTGCCGCGGGACCGGAAGTCCGGATTCGAGCCGCAGATCGTGGTGAAAGGGCAGCGGCGCGTCGGCCAGGTCGATGACATGATCCTGTCGCTTTATGCCCGCGGCATGACCACCCGGGATATCCACGCGCACCTGGCGGAGATTTACGGGGTTGAGGTTTCTCCCGCGCTGGTATCAGCGGTGACTGACGTGGTTTCCGATGAGATCAGCGAATGGCAGAACCGGCCGCTGGATGCTTTTTACCCGATCCTGTACATCGACGCGCTGGTGATCAAGGTCCGGGACGGCGGCGCGGTGGACAACAAGGCGGCCCACCTGGTCACCGGCGTGGACGCGGACGGGTTCAAGCACGTGCTGGGCATCTGGCTGGCCGCCAGCGAGGGATCGCGGTTCTGGGCGGGCGTGCTCGCCGAGCTCCGCAACCGCGGCATCAAGGACGTCCTGTTCGTGTGCTGCGACGGGCTCAACGGCCTGCCCGACGCGATCGAGGCGACCTGGCCCAAGGCGAAAGTGCAGACCTGCGTCATCCACCTCATCCGGGCATCGATGAAATACGTGTCCTGGAAGGACCGCAAGAAGGCCGCCGCCGCGATGCGGCCCATCTACACCGCCATCAACGAGGCCGCCGCGAAGACGGCGCTGGAGAACCTGCGCCGCGACTTCGGGAAGAAAAGCCCCGGCCTGGTCGCCGCGTGGGAGCGGGCCTGGGACCAGTTCATCCCGTTCCTGGAATTCGACGCCGCCATCAGGAAGGTCATCTACACGACAAACGCGATCGAGTCAGTGAACTTCCAGCTGCGGAAGATCATCAAGAACCGCGGCCATTTCCCTGGTGACGACGCCGCGGTCAAGCTGCTTTACCTCGGGATCAGGAATATCACCGGACGGCATATCGACGGCGACGGGCTCGTCCGCGAAAGAGGAGAACGCGGCACCGGCACCTACGGGTGGAAAGCAGCAATGAACGCATTCGCCGTCGCATTCGGCGACCGCGTCCCCGTCTGAACCCGGCACCAGGAATTACCCACAGTAAAGGTAACAAAAGGACAACGACTGCCCAAGCTTACACAGAAGACTTG
>DATDHI010000183.1:0-2066 GCA_036521655.1 Pseudonocardiaceae bacterium
ACAGAAGATCGCCGTACCGCTCACTGAACCCGTCAGCCACCACGGCAGGTTCCCATCAGCTGCCCCGAAGGGGCCACCCGTTCCGGGCAGGGTCCCGGAACGGGACTGGACGGCTAGGGCCGACGAAGTCGATTTGATCGAGTCAGGTTTGGTGTCATGCGGCGAATCCGGCCTGGTGGGTGAGTTGGTCGAGTGCGCGCTGGTAGTTGTGTGCGGCAGTGCGCAGGGTGCTGGGTACGGGTGGGTCGGGATCGGTGAGCTGGGCCAGGCCGGGTTGAAGCAGTCGGGTGTGCAGGTGGGTGATCAGCATGGCGTGGTGCAGCCCGGTGTCGCTGATCCGGTAGCGGTGGGTTCGGGGGATGCGGGCGATCAGGCCGTGGGCACGCAGCCGGCGCAGGTCGTAGCTAATTTGGCCGGCGCTGATCTCGTTGGGGTGTTTGCCGAGCAGGCCGGCGAGCAGTCCACGCAGGTCGCGGTTGAGGAACCCGTCGGGGAGTAACCGGAACATCAGCAGCGCTTGCAGCAGCGCGTGGGCGCGGCGATCTCCCAGGCGCAGCCCGGCGATGCGGTGCCCGTCGGCGGTGATGATCGGGTCGTGCACGGCAGTGAAAGCTTGTTCGGCGTGGATCGGGTTGTGGCTGAGTCGTTGGACGCCGAGCAGGCGTCGGTTGGCGGAGAAGCCGACCTCCCGCAGCGCGGGCAGGTTGGTCAGCCGTTTCCCGATCCCGAAGTCGCGGGTGTCGTTGATCGTGGTCTCGGTGCGCAGCGCCCTGCCTTCCTTGTGGTACTGCTTGATCGTGGCGTGCTTGTAGTCGACATAAAGGCTCGGGGTGACGCCCTCGGTGATGACCCGGGTGCGGAACCGGCCCGGGGTGGGCCGCGGCCCCCTGGTCTTGAGTCGGCGATCGAAGACCAGCCCGATCCGGTCCGGGCGCCCGGCGTCGAGGTTGTCGCGAATGACGTGTTCGAAAAACACCCGCCCCGACACCGGCTTGTCGAGTACCTGGGTCAAGGAGAACTCAGCCTGCAGGATCGAGACGTCGTAGCGGTAACCGGCCTCGCGGTCCGCGGCACTGAACGGGTGGGGAAGGATCGCCAGCCACTTGCGCAGCAGAGCGTCGATCTGCTCCGGGCCCAATTGGTCGCAGAGGGCCTGCAGCGTGACGGGATCATCGACAGTGGCGAAGCCGTTGTCCAGCGCGGTAAAGGTGATCCCGGCCTTGGTGGCTTGGCGCTTGGCCCACTCGTGGCCGTTAAGACACAACTTGGCGTTATAGGGGAAATAGGAGCAGAACTTCAGGAAGAACGGGCCGAACTCGGCGTCCACGGCATACACGTAGAAGTGGTTGACCACCCCGGTGGTCTTCACGATCCACGGGTAGGCGTCCCCGTTAGCATCGCGGCGGCGCTCGGTGCGAAACAGTCCGGTCTTCTCCTGCGCCCGGCCGATGAACAAATCCCCTCCTCCTGATCGAACTCGGCCAAGTGGGCGTGCATGACATCGTCCTTGCGCTGGCCCTTCACGAAATCCACCCACGGCACCAGCTGGTCGCGGGCGAAGCGGCGCATGGCGGCGCTGAACGCGTCGGTGATCTTTCCCAGCGGGGCGGTGGAGGCGATCGGCAACCCCAACTGGCGCTGCACATATGCCAGCAAACCCGCCGCGAACTGCAACTTCGGGACATAGACGTTGCAGTACATCCGGTCGATGCACCCCACCTCGAACACCACGTGGTCAGCGAGGACATCAGCGACGGTGCGAGGTAGCGTCATGGCGGGCTCCGGTCGGGTGGGCGGCTCACGCAGCCAACCACCGCCAGCGAGCGGTCCAACACGGGCCCGGCAGGGCACCGTTACACCACCCGACCGAAGCCCGCTCATCCGGCCGGACCACGGCATGCCTCGTCGGGCTGGGGCGAAGCCCCGTTAGCTGAGCTTAAGCGGCGAAGCCGTCATGATCGAGTCAATTGTGTGGTCGGCGAGTCAACCTCCAGTCGGATGTCAGGCCGCGAGGTGGGCGTAGTGGGCGAGTTCGTCGAAGGCGGTTTGGTAGGCGCGGTCGGCGG
>DATDHI010000184.1:0-17405 GCA_036521655.1 Pseudonocardiaceae bacterium
CGATGGAAAGCCGAATACACCGCCGCCCAGCTCGCCACCAACGACCCACCACCCGATCAAAACCGTTCGGCAACTCTCGATCAAGCCGCCTGAGAGGGAGAAAAACACAGTGGAGAAGTACCTGACCGTCGCCGAGACGGCTCTCTACTTGAACACCTCAGATCGATTCGTGCGTCGGCTCATCGCCGAACGGCGCATCGCGTTTCACCGCGTCGGCCGGCATGTTCGGTTTTCGGTGGCCGACCTCGACGCCTGGCTCGATGCTGGCCGGGTGGAACCGTTGACACCGGAGATGGTGTGGCGCGACCTCCACGGGGTGGCCTGATGCCGGCACAGCAGCGTGGCCGATTCGGCACCGTGCGGAAGCTGGCCTCCGGCCGGTACCAGGTGCGGTACTACGGCCCGGATGGGAAGCGGCATTCGGCACCACGGACATTCGAGCGCAAGTCGGATGCGACGAAGTACCTGGCACTGGTCGAGGCCAGGATCACGCGTGAGGAGTGGGCTGATCCCGACCGTGGCCGAGTGTGCCTCGGTGACTATGCGGATAAGTGGATCAGCGAGCGGGCCGGACTTCGGCCGTCGACTGTCCAGCTCTATCGCCGTCTCCTCGATAAGTACGTGAGACCTGAACTGGGTGGGTTCCCGTTGAACCGTCTGACGACAGCGGGCGTGCGGGAGTGGCGGGCCGCTCTCCTGCAGCAGGGCGTCGCTCAGACGATCGTCGCCAAGTCGTATCGGCTGTTGCGCGCGGTACTGACGACTGCGGTCGAGGACGACCAGCTCTTGGCCCGAAACCCATGTCGCATCCGAGGGGCTGATCGGGAGACGCCCGAGGAACGACCCGTCCTCACCCTCGCCCAGGTCTTTCAGCTGGCCGACAGCATGCCCCGCCCGCCGCTGCGCATCTTCATCCTCGTCGCCGCACTGTGTTCCCTGCGGTGGGGTGAGATCACCGGCCTCCGGCGCCGCGATGTGGACAAGCACGGTAGCAGCATTCGCATCACGTCACAGTTGATCGAGTTGTCCGGCCAGGGCCTGGCGCGGGGAGCACCGAAGTCCCGGGCCGGTCGGCGGACGGTGACCGTTCCGCAGGCCCTTCGAGCCGACCTTGTCCGGCATCTAGCCGAGCACGTCGGGCCCAACCCAGACGACCTGGTGTTCACCATGCAGCGCGGCGGGCCGATGAGGCGCGGTAACTTCAACCCGGCAACGAACTGGAAAAAGAATGCGACCAAGATTGGTGTTCCAAACCTGCATTTTCACGATCTGCGGCATACCGGAAACACCCTCGCCGCGGCGACAGGCAGCAGCCTGCGAGACCTCATGACCCGGATGGGCCACGACAGCCCTCGCGCTGCAATGATCTACCAACACGCCACCAAGACAGCTGACCAGCTGATCGCAGACGGACTGAGTCTCCTTATCGAACAACACCACAAGGATGGCAACTCAGGGCACGGAGAGGGCACACATGACTAGGAATCCGATGCTCCCCGGCACGAATCATTGCTGCACACCATGGATGAGCTGCGGTAATGAACTGGAGCGGGTGACGGGGATCGAACCCGCGTCTAGAGCTTGGGAAGCTCTCATTCTACCATTGAACTACACCCGCAGCGCCGCCGAGCCTAACACGGGTCGCGCCGGGAGCGTGGCCTGCTGGCAGGCTGAAGGGTCGGTGGGCGTCGCTAGGGTGGCGGCGTGCTGCTGTCCGACCGCGACCTGCGTGCCGAGATCCACGGCGGGCGTCTGGGCGTCGACCCGTTCGACGAGAGCCTGCTCCAGCCATCCAGCATCGACGTGCGGCTGGACCGCTACTTCCGGGTCTTCGTCAACACCAAGTACACCCACATCGATCCGTCGCTGCAGCAGGACGAGCTGACCTCGCTGGTGGAGCCGGAGGGGGATGAGCCGTTCGTGCTCCACCCCGGTGAGTTCGTGCTCGGCTCGACCTTCGAGCAGGTTACCCTGCCGGATGATCTTGCTGGTCGGCTTGAGGGCAAAGCGCTCGCGGTCGACACCCCGATCCCCACGCCCCTGGGATGGCAGACGATGGGCGGGCTGCAGGTCGGCGACGAGGTGTTCGGAGCTGACGGCAGGGCGTACCTGGTCGTCAACGCCACCGAGATCCTGGTTGGCCGCCCATGCTACGAGGTGCTGTTCTCAGACGGCCAGAGCATCGTCGCGGATGCCAACCACCGCTGGCTGACCACGACCAAGTCTGTTCGCAAGCACGGCGGTTCCGCTGCTGTACGCACCACGGGCGAAGTGGCAGGCGCCCTGCGGGCGGGAACGGAGTACAACCACCACGTCGCGTTGGCTGATGCAGTGCGGTACCCAGAGCAGCCGTTGCCGATCGACCCGTATGTACTCGGTATCTGGCTCGGGGATGGCACAAGTAGCTGCGCCGAGATCACGTGCGGCGAAGGCGACGAGCAGACGCTTGAGGAGATCCGGTGGGCCGGTTACTGCGTCCGGGACGTGGGCGGGTGCAAGTTCCGCATCGGCGGGCTCTCTCGTCGCCATATGGGGCGGCGACGTGACTCCGCGACCGGCAGGTTCCTCCCGGACGACTCGCTATCCAGCGTGCTTCGAGGGCTCGGAATGCTGGGTAACAAGCATGTTCCGCAGCTTTACCTGCGGTCGTCGGTACCGCAGCGTTTGGCGCTGTTGCAGGGGCTCATGGATTCTGACGGGTACGTGGACATCTACGGGCGCTGCGAGTTCGTCAGCATTCGGGAGAACCTCTCCGACGCGGTGCTCGAGTTGGCGGCAAGCCTCGGACTGCGACCGGTGAAGCGGAAGAAGAAGGTGACCTTCCGTGGTGTCGATCAGGGGGTGGCGTTCCAGGTGAAGTTCACCCCCCATCTGAATGTGTTCCGGCTGGAGCGGAAGGTCGCCAGGTTGAAGGACGGGCCGGTGCAGCGTTTCCGAGCCATCGTCGACGTTCGCCGAGTGCCGACACGCCCCGTCCGCTGCATCGAGATCGACTCCGAGGACGGTCTCTTCCTGGCCGGGCCAACATTCATCCCCACCCACAACTCGAGCCTGGGCCGTCTCGGGCTGTTGACGCATTCGACGGCGGGTTTCATCGATCCCGGGTTCACCGGCCACATCACCCTCGAACTGTCGAATGTGGCCAACCTGCCGATTACGCTGTGGCCGGGAATGAAGATCGGCCAGCTGTGCCTGTTCCGGCTGTCCAGCCCGGCTGAGCACCCGTACGGTAGTGCTGGCGTGGGGTCGCGCTACCAGGGTCAGCTGGGGCCCACACCGTCCCGGGCGTACCGCAACTTTCACCGCACCGACACTCGGCGGTGAGCGTCAATGTGCCCTTGACGCTCCGTCGTCGTCAAGTCATAGTTGACGCATGACACTCGATGAACTCATCACCCAGACCCGGACCCAAGCCGTCAGCGTCCTGCCGCTCGAGCTGCTGGCCAGCGCCGCGCGCCAGCAGCAAAAGCTGGCCGACCTCGGGGAGCAACTGCTCGACCACTTCGTCCAGGAGGCTCGGGCCGCCGGGTGCTCGTGGTCCCAGATCGGCACCGGGCTCGGCGTCACCAAGCAGGCAGCCCAGCAGCGCCACTCCGCCGTGCGCTCGCTACTCGGCAAGCTCAAGGGCGGCGCCGAGTCGGCCGTGGTGAGCACATTTACCCGGTTCACCGGGAGAGCGCGGCACGTGGTGGTGCTGGCTCAGGAGGAGGCCCGGGAGCTGGGACACACTCACATCGGTACCGAGCACCTCCTGCTAGGCCTGCTGGTCGAGGACAAGGGTCTTGGTGCGCGGGCTCTCCAGCGGGCCGGCATCACGCTGGATGCCGCTCGTGCCGGGGTTGAGGAGATCGTCGGTTCCGGTCCGGCCACGCCTACCGGGCACATCCCGTTCACGCCCCGAGCCAAGAAGGTGTTAGAGCTGGCACTACGCGAGGCACACCATCACGGCCACAACTACATCGGCACCGAGCACCTGGTGCTCGGCATGATCCGCGAGGGCCAGGGCATCGCGATGCAGGTTATCGTCGCTGCAGGCGCCAAGCCCGACAACCTCCGCACCACCGTCCTAGCCTTGCTCGACCAGTAACCCCACCCCACTATTCGGAGCCGAATGGCGGTTTGTGTCCGCGCTTGACGCTGGTGAGGAGGAGCTGGGCTACGTCCAGGACCTCGGTTTGGGTGCCTGCCGTGTGGTCGGACTCGCGGGTGGTGAGGCCGTCGGTGAGCATCACCCGGCAGAACGGGCACCCGGTGGCGATCGCGGAGGTCCCGGTGGCGATCGCCTCGTCGACCCGATCCAGGTTGACCCGCTTGCCGATGCGTTCCTCCATCCACATCCGGGCGCCCCCGGCACCGCAGCACATTGAACGGTCGGCGTGCCGCGGCATCTCGGTCAGCTGGGCGCCGGACGCTCCGACCAGCTCGCGCGGCGGTGAGTACACCTCGTTGTGCCGGCCCAGGTAGCACGGGTCGTGGTAGGTGACTGTGGGGCCGTCAGCAGCGGCCACCGGCACGAGCCGCTTGTCCCGGACGAGCTGGTTGAGCAGCTGAGTGTGGTGCACCACCTCGTAGTGCCCATCCAGCTGCGGGTACTCCCGGCCCAGCGTGTTGAAGCAGTGTGGGCAGGTCGTCACGATCTTGCGACGGCCTGGCTCGCGCCCGTCGAAGGCGGTGTTGAGGACCTCGACGTTCTGCTGCGCCAGCATCTGGAATAGGAACTCGTTGCCCGATCGGCGGGCCGGGTCACCCGTGCAGGTCTCGCCGTCGCCGAGCACCACGTAGTTGACCCCGGCGTGGTGCAGCAGCTCGGCGGTGGCCCGGACGGTCCGCCGCGCATTGTCGTCATAAGCGCCGGCGCAGCCGATCCAGAAAAGGTACTCGACGTCGCCGGGCAGTTTTTCCGCGGTGAGCTGTGGGACCTCGAAGTCCAGGCCTTTCGCCCAGTCCATCCGCGCGGACTGATTCTGCCCCCACGGGTTGCCCTTGTTCTCCAGGTTGCGAAACAGGGTGCCCAGCTCGGTGGGGAACTCCGCCTCGATCAGCACCTGGTAGCGCCGCATATCAACGATATGGTCGACGTGCTCGATATCCACCGGGCACTGCTCCACGCAGGCCCCGCACGTGGTGCACGACCACAGCACGTCCGGGTCGATCACGCCGCCCACCTCGGCGCTGCCCACCAGCGGGCGGGCGGCCTGCTCGGGACCCGATCCGGGCACCCGTCCGAAGCCGGACTCGGGCACGTGGTGCCCGTTGCCTGCGGCCAGTGCCAGCACGTCGACGTCGCTGTGGTCCGGTTGGTCGCGGTCACCCAGGATGTAGGGCGCCTTGGCGAACAGGTGGTCCCGCAGGTCCATGATCACGAGCTTGGGGGACAGCGGCTTGCCGGTGTTCCACGCCGGGCATTGGCTCTGGCAGCGGCCGCACTCGGTGCAGGTTGCGAAGTCCAGCATGCCCTTCCAGGTGAAGTCCTCGATCTTGCCGCGGCCGAAGACGTCATCGTCGCCCGGGTCCTCGAAGTCGATCTCCCTTCCACCCGATTCCATCGGCAACAGCGGCCCGAGTGCCGTGGGCATCCGCTTGGCCGAGACGTTGATCGGCGCGATGAAGATGTGCAGGTGCTTGGAGTACAGCACGATGATCAGGAAGCCCAGCATGACGCTGATGTGCAGCAGCAGCGCTATGGTCTCCAGCGCCTCGTTGGCGCCGGCGCCCAACGGTGCCAGCAGCGCGCCGGCTGTCTCCGAGGCGAACGCGCCGGAGGCGTAGGGGAAGGTGCCCGTGTTCACCGCGGTTCCGCGGAACAGCAACAGCGTCCAGATCACGTTGAAGATCATGAACAGGATGAGCCAGGCGCCGCCGGTGTGCGAGCCGTAGAAGCGCGACGCGCGCTGCCGGAGTTGCGGGGCCTGCCGCACCCGGATGATCGCGAAGGTGATGATCGACACGAGCACGGCGAGCGCGATGAAGTCCTGCAGGAAGCCCAGTACGGGCGAGTGCCCGATCAGTGGGATGGCGAAGTGCTCGTCGAACAGTGCGCCGTAGGCCTCGACGTAGACCGTGATCAGGATCACGAAGCCCCAGAAGGTGAAGAAGTGGGCCAGCCCTGGGACCGTCCACCTCAGCAGCCTCCGCTGCCCGAACACCTCGACCAGCTGAGCCCGTAGCCGCGCCCCCAGCTCGGCAGTGCGGCCCGGCGCCGGCTGCCCTGCGCTGAGCAGGGAGTACAGCCACCACACCCGTCGACCAGCGAAAACGATGGTCAGGACGGTCAGCCCTAAACCGATCACCAACCGCGCCATGCGCCCCAGCCTAGGCCCGTGAGTGGCGATGCGGCCTATCGCTCGCAACGCCACTCACGGGTTGCCGGGGAACCTCGGGGTCGGCTGTGCCGTTAAGGTGGCAGCAAGATTGAGCGGGATCCACTCAAGTTCAGGTTTGATGGCCGGCCATGGTCATCGGCAGACTTGAGCCAGTGCCAGTCAAGTTCGAAAGGGTTGCTCACATGGCTCGTGCGGTCGGCATCGACCTAGGGACCACCAACTCCGTCGTGTCCGTCCTGGAGGGCGGCGAGCCCACCGTGGTGGCGAACTCGGAGGGCGCGCGCACCACGCCCTCCGTGGTCGCCTTCGCCAAGAACGGCGAGGTGCTCACCGGTCAGTCCGCCAAGAACCAGGCAGTCACCAATGTGGACCGCACCATCCGGTCGGTCAAGCGGCACATGGGGACCGACTGGTCGACGACGGTTGACGGGAAGAAGTACACCGCGCAGGAGATCAGCGCCCGGGTGCTGATGAAGCTCAAGCGCGACGCCGAGTCCTACCTCGGCGAGGACGTGACCGACGCGGTGATCACCGTGCCGGCCTACTTCGAGGACGCCCAGCGCCAGGCCACCAAGGAGGCCGGTCAGATCGCCGGGCTCAACGTGCTGCGGATCGTCAACGAGCCCACCGCGGCCGCGCTGGCCTACGGCCTGGACAAGGGCGAGAAGGAGCAGACCATCCTGGTCTTCGACCTCGGGGGCGGCACCTTCGACGTGTCGCTGCTGGAGATCGGCGAAGGAGTGGTCGAGGTCCGCGCCACGTCCGGGGACAACCACCTCGGCGGCGACGACTGGGACGAGCGGATCATCACCTGGCTGGTGGACAAGTTCAAGGCCTCCCAGGGCATCGACCTGACCAAGGACAAGATGGCGATGCAGCGGCTGCGCGAGGCGGCCGAGAAGGCCAAGATCGAGCTCTCCAGCTCCTCCAGCGCAACCCTCAACCTGCCCTACATCACCGTCGACTCCGACAAGAACCCGCTGTTCCTCGACGAGACCCTCTCGCGTGCCGAGTTCCAGCGGATCACCGCCGATCTGCTGGACCGCTGCCGCGCCCCGTTCCGCAACGTGATCAAGGACGCCAGCATCTCGATCGGGCAGATCGACCACGTGGTGCTGGTCGGTGGCTCCACCCGGATGCCGGCGGTGCACGACCTGGTCAAGGAGCTGACCGGCGGCAAGGAGCCGAACAAGGGCGTCAACCCAGATGAGGTAGTCGCCGTGGGAGCGGCTCTGCAGGCCGGTGTGCTCAAGGGCGAGGTCAAGGACGTCCTGCTGCTCGATGTCACGCCGCTGTCGCTGGGCATCGAGACCAAGGGCGGCGTGATGACCAAGCTCATCGAGCGAAACACGACCATCCCCACCAAGCGCTCGGAGATCTTCACCACGGCCGACGACAACCAGCCGTCGGTGCAGATCCAGGTGTTCCAGGGCGAGCGCGAGATCGCGGCATACAACAAGAAGCTCGGCATGTTCGAACTGACCGGGCTGCCGCCCGCGCCGCGCGGTGTGCCGCAGATCGAGGTCACCTTCGACATCGACGCCAACGGCATCGTCAACGTCTCCGCCCTCGACAAGGGCACCGGCAAGAGCCAGGCTATGACCATCACGGGTGGGTCCGCGCTGCCCAAGGACGATATCGACCGGATGATGCGCGACGCCGAGGAGCACGCCGAGGAGGATCGGCTGCGCCGCGAGGAGGCCGAGACCCGCAACCAGGCCGAGTCGCTGGTCTACCAGACCGAGAAGTTCATCAAGGACAACGACGAGAAGCTGCCCTCCGACGTCAAGGATAAGGTGAACATCGCGCTGGGTGAGGCCCAGGAGGCGCTCAAGGGCACTGACACCGCCGCGATCCGAGCCGCGATGGAGAAGCTCGCCACCGAGTCCCAGGCGCTGGGCCAGGCGATGTACAGCGACGCGGCCGCGGCGGGCGGGGCTCAGGCGGGCAACGGCGCACCGGGCGGGTCGGATGGGTCGGCTACCACGGCGGGCGCTGACGACGTCGTCGACGCCGAGATCGTCGATGAGCAGCCCGGGAGCGGCAAGAAGTGAGGCACGGCGAGAGCACCTTCGGCGACGGCGCCGCAGGTGAAGACCAGCCCAGAGTTGTGGTAAGAGACAAGCGGAGGATCGATCCGGTGACGGGCCAGGTTCGGGTTCCACCGTCGGGCGACCAGCCCGCCGGCGGCGTCCACGTCGAAGAGGGTAGCCGTTCAGCACGGACGGCCGAGCTCGATGAGCTGACCGCCCGAACCGATGCGTTGCAGGCTCAGCTGGACGAACGGACCGGCGACCTGCAGCGCATCTCTGCCGAGTACACCAACTACCGGCGCAGGGTGGAGCGCGACCGCCAGCTCGTGATCGCCTTGGCCAAGGCGCAGGTCGCCGGTGAGCTGCTCACCGTGCTCGACGACATCGAGCGGGCCCAGGCGCATGGCGACCTGTCCGGGGCGTTCAAGGTCGTCGCAGACAAGCTGGTGACCGGGCTTCAGGCGCACGGCCTGGAACCCTTCGGGGCCACCGGTGACGGCTTCGACCCGGACGTGCACGAGGCAGTGCAGCACGCCACATCCCCGGACGTCCACGAGCCGACCGTCACCGCCGTGCTGCGCCGCGGCTACCGCTTCGGTGAGCGGGTCCTGCGCCCGGCGATGGTGGCGGTGACCGACGCCGAGCCGTCCACGGTCATGTCCCGGGACGCCGCCGAGTCCCGGGAGGGTGGCGATGCTGAACCGTGTGGGGACGCTGAGCCGCGTGGCGGGACTGCACAGATGCAGGAGAATTGATCCGGGGAAGAGGTGTCCGGTGAGCGCCCGGGAATGGATCGAAAAGGACTTCTACGCAGAGCTGGGTGTCTCCTCCACGGCGTCCGCAGAGGAGATCAAGCGGGCCTACCGCAAGCTGGCCCGGGAGCTGCACCCGGACGCCAATCCCGGTGACGCTCGGGCCGAGGCGCGCTTCAAGTCGGTGTCCGAGGCCAATGGAGTGCTGTCGGACCCAGAAAAGCGTAAGCAGTACGACGAGGCACGCAGCCTGTTCAACGGGGGTTTCCGCCCGGGCGGCGGAGGGTTCGGCGCGGGCGGTCAGGGGTTCGATTTCAGCGACCTGTTCGGGACCGCGGCCGCCGGCCGGGCGACGGGCGATGGGGCCGGTCTCGGCGACCTGCTCGGTGGGCTGTTCGCCAACCGCGGCGCCGGCAATGCCGGGGCTAGTCGCCCGCGGCGGGGTGTCGACGTCGAAACCGAGCTCCGGATCGACTTCATCGAGGCGGTCGGCGGCGCCACCGTGCCACTGCGGTTGTCCAGCCCGGCCAGCTGCGGCAGTTGCGGCGGTTCCGGGGCCCGCGCTGGTACGGTCCCGCGGGTCTGCCCGGTCTGCAGCGGCACCGGGCTGATCACCCGTAGCCAAGGGGCGTTTGCCTTCTCCGAGCCGTGCCGGGACTGCCGCGGCACGGGTCGGATCATCGATGAGCCCTGCACCGAGTGCGGCGGTCGGGGGGTGTCGAACCGGCACCGCACGTTGACCATGCGGGTTCCCGCTGGGGTTGCTGACGGTCAGCGGATCCGGCTGGCCGGGCAGGGTGAGCCGGGAATGTCTGGGGCCCCGGCTGGTGACCTCTATGTGCTGGTGCACGTCAGCTCGCACCCGGTGTTCGGGCGCTCCGGTGATGACCTCACGGTGCAGGTGCCGGTGTCCTTTCCCGAGCTGGTCATGGGCTCGACGCTGACCGTCCCCACCATGGATGGCACCGTGTCGGTCAAGGTCCCTGCGGGCACCGCCAACGGGCGCACGCTGCGGGTACGTGGCCGGGGCATCAACAGGGGACACGGCCGTTCTGGTGATCTCTTGGTGACGCTGCAGATCGCGGTGCCCGCAAAGCTCGCGCGAGCGGCGAAGGAGGCATTGCAGGCCTACGCGCAGGCCACCGCCGGGGAGGACCTGCGGGCGGACCTGCTCACCCGTGCCCAGCGCCCGGGAGCGACGCGATGATCATCCCGACGCCACCGGGTGCCGACGAGGACACCCCCATCTTCGTGATCTCGGTGGCCGCCCGGCTGGCCGGGATGCACGCGCAGACCCTGCGCAGCTACGACCGGTTGGGGCTGGTGTCGCCTGGCCGTAGCCCCGGAGGCGGCCGCCGCTACTCGGCCCGCGACATTGCGCTGCTGCACGAAGTGCAGCGGCTGTCCCACGATTACGGGATCAACCTGGCGGGGATCAAGCGGATCATCGACCTGGAGAACCAGGTGGAGGCCCTGCAATCGAGGCTCACCGAGCTCGCCGCCGAACTGGCCCATGCGCAGGCCGCCGCTGAGCAGGCCGCTGCGGCAGTGCACGCCTCTTACCGCCGTGACCTGGTGCCAGTGCGCCCCCCCGGCCAAGGCGCGCTGGTCATCTGGCGCCCCCGTAGGTAGCTCTTCAAGGGCTACCAACCCCGGCTGGGACTGCTCTCAACGGCTACCAACCCTGCCTTGCACGGCTGCCCGGAAGACGGTGGGGTTGGTAGCCGTTTGAGGTGATCGACACGGGGGTTGGCGGTACTTGAAGGGCTACCAACTAGTCGAGGGTGAACGGGTCGTAGGTGATCCGGTCCAGCGGGGTGCCGGCGACGAGCATTCGAGACACGGTAGCTCTGATCATCGCGGGAGAGCCGCAGACCAGCACGTCCCGGTCCGCCCACGCACCGAATCGGGTGACCACATCGGCCAGCGTCCCATGCTCGACCCCGGCCACCCTCCGGGGCGACTCTAGTACCGGGGTCACCGTCAGCCAGGGGTTGGTGGCGGCGATGGCGGTGAGCGAGTCGATGGCGTAGAGGTCGGCCGGGGTGCGGCCGCCCAGGAACAGCTGCACGGCCGGGTTGCTGCCCCAACTGCTGAGCTCCTCGAGCATGGCGCGCATCGGGGCCGCTCCGGTGCCGCCGGCGACCATCACGATGTCCCGGCCGGAGCGCCGGTCCACCGGCATGAGCCCCATCGGAGCCCCAATCCGCCAGCTGTCACCGACCTGAGCGTGGCCGACGATCGACCGGCTGACCCAGCCGTCCGGCACGGCACGAATGTGGAACTCGATCGAGCCGTCCGGGCGCGGCGCGTTCGCGGGAGAAAGGTGGCGCCACAGCCGCGGCCGCTGAGGTACCTCCACACTGACGTACTGCCCGGCCCGGTAGGGCACCGGCCGGTCGGTCTTGACGCGGACCACAGCCAGGTCCCAGTTCAGGCGCTGGTGATCGACCACTTCTGCGGTCCACCACGCAGGGCCGCGTTCGGCTTCGGCCGCCTCCTGCATGGTCTTGGCGATCAGGGCGTACGCGTCGGTCCACGCCTTCTCTACCGGCGGCGTCCAGGCGTCACCCGCGTAGTGCTTCAGCGTGGCGACCAGCGCGACCCCTACCGCGCCGTAATGCTGCGTCAGGACCCCGAACTTGCGGTGGTCGCGGCCAAGTTGGCGCAGGAACGGCACCAGATCGTCGGGCCGGTCGACCATTTGCACGACATGCACCAGGGCGCGCAGCCACCGGCTACGTTGCACCTCCATGTTGGCTGCGAACAGCTCGCGGGTGTCCGGAGCTATCGCGAACAGCATCCCGTAGAAAAAGCCGACGACCTTATCGGCGTGCGGCTCGACCACCGCGAAGCTCTCGCGGATCAGTCGGACCATGGTCGCGGATCCACCTCTGACGGTGGGTTCGCGTCCAGGCGGGGGAACGGGCCTCAGCACGGCGTCGGCTGTCATGGTTCGGGTGCGTCTTCTCCAGGCGGATGGCAGGCGGGCAGGTCCGCCGCGGGCCTTGCAAAATCACTGAGCGTTCCGGGACTCTTGCCCCTCATTCGACCCGGTCACTCCCTGGTCACTCCTCGGGTTATGGTGTGACGACAGGTTGACAATGACCTCGATTCACGTGCTAGTGCACAGCTGGTGGGTGCTTGCGCGGCCCGCAGTATGACACGGTATCGGCTTGCGTTCGCCGCGACGGTGATGGCGCGCGGGCCAGGAGCCGACATTCCACTCGATTGGTGCATCGAGCGCGAGTGCGAGTGCGTGACGCGGTGTTCAGTGGCACGGGCGGGTCTCAGCAGACAGCTGGCCCCGCCCGTGACGCTGGCCACGGTGCGCCGCCGCCACCGTGACTAAGGTCATCCGCTCAATGAACCAACCAGGTAAACGAGGGCCTCCGTGACGGGCGTGTTGACGCAATCGCCTCGAGTGGAGACGACGATGTGGTACCCGCTGAAGCGTCCTTCCGCTGGAATTCGTTGACCGGGCCACTGACTCCTAGCCTGCTCTCTGTGTACGATCCGGTGTAATGCATCCGTCCCGCATCGGTCGGGATCGTGTAGGAAACCGTGCCGGACCCGACGTTGGACACGCAATCCCCCGTGTATGTGCCGTCAAATCCGAAGGGCCCGGATCCCATCACGGTGTGACCACCGATCTGGCCTACGCAGCTGATCGATCCCTTCTCACCGTGGGGATCCGTAACTGATGGTGCTGGTTTTCAGGCCGAAACCCGGGGGGAAGTAGGCCCATGATGGTGGGCAACAGCAGTGCAGCAACAAGCGCGGCCAGGCGTAAAGCGGTCATTTCCTCACCTCTGGGCGGTCATGCGCCGACACTCTCGGCCGTAACAACGTGCTGTGTCCGGGAGGGGTTATAGTGGGCACGCTGAGTTGGCCCATTCGGGTGGGCACCGCCCAAACGGCGTGGGACCTGACAGCAGCCTGACGCGATTTCCCAGCCACCTGAGGTTGAGCGGAACCCACTCAACTTTCCCCGCGTTAACAGTGCAGATGGGCCGGGAAGCACGCGATGAGAGGGACGCTTCGAGGATGGATTCTTTCAACCCCACGACCAAGACGCAGGCCGCGATCTCCTCGGCGGTGCAGGCCGCCTCGATGGCCGGCAACCCAGATGTGACGGCCGCGCACCTGCTCGGAGCGCTGCTCGCGCAGGTCGACGGGGTCGCGGCGCCGCTGCTCGCGGCGGTGGGCGCGGACGCCAAGGCGGTGCGGATCGAGCTGGACACCATCACCCAGCGCCTGCCCTCGGCCACCGGCTCGACAGTCGCCGCGCCGCAGCTCGACAGGCAGGCAGCCAACGCGCTCGGCTACGCCCAGAACCTGGCGACCGACATGGGCGACTCCTACATCTCCACTGAGCACCTGCTGGTGGGACTCGCAGCGCTTGGTGGGGCCGTCGGGCAGCTGCTCAGCCGGCATGGCGCCACTCCGGATGCGCTAAGGGATGCGTTTCAGGCCGTCCGCGGGTCGGCCCGGGTGTCCAGTCCGGATCCGGAGAGCACCTTCCAGGCGCTGGCCAAGTACGGCCTGGACCTCACCGACCGCGCGCGCTCCGGCGAGCTGGACCCGGTGATCGGCCGCGACGCGGAGATCCGCCGGGTGGTCCAGGTGCTGTCCCGGCGCACCAAGAACAACCCGGTGCTGATCGGTGAGCCCGGCGTCGGCAAGACCGCCATCGTCGAGGGCCTCGCCCAGCGCATCGTCGCCGGTGACGTGCCGGAGTCCCTGCGCGACAAGCGGGTCGTCGCGCTGGACCTCAGCTCGATGGTGGCCGGCGCCAAGTACCGCGGCGAGTTCGAGGAGCGGCTCAAGGCAGTTCTGAAAGAGATCACCGATTCCGCGGGTGAGGTCATCACGTTCATCGACGAGTTGCACACCATTGTCGGGGCCGGCGCGACCGGGGAATCGGCGATGGACGCCGGAAATATGATCAAGCCGATGCTGGCCCGCGGTGAGTTGCGGATGGTCGGCGCCACCACGCTGGACGAATACCGCAAGCACATTGAGAGAGACGCGGCACTGGAGCGGCGTTTCCAGCAGGTGCTCGTCGGTGAACCGTCGGTGGAGGACACCATCGGAATCCTGCGCGGGCTCAAGGAGCGCTACGAGGTGCACCACGGCGTCCGGATCACCGACGCCGCGCTGGTCGCCGCCGCGGCGCTGTCCGACCGCTACATCACCGCGCGCTTCCTGCCGGACAAGGCGATCGACCTGGTGGACGAGGCGGCCTCGCGGCTGCGCATGGAGATCGACTCACGGCCGGTGGAGATCGACGAGGTGGAGCGCTCGGTACGCCGCCTGGAGATCGAGGAGATGGCGCTGGGCAAGGAGTCCGATCCGGCCTCGGTGCAGCGATTGGCCGCGTTACGAGCAGAGCTGGCCGATCGTCGGGAGCGCCTGGGTGGGCTGACCACCCGCTGGCAGAACGAGAAGAATGTCATCGAGGCCGCCCGGGAGCTCAAGGAGCAGCTAGAGCAGTTGAAGGGCGAGTCCGAGCGCGCTGAGCGCGACGGTGACCTCGGCCGAGCAGCTGAGCTGCGCTACGGCAAGATCCCGGCACTGGAGAAGCAGCTCGTGGAGGCCAGCGCATCGGCACGTGACCCGCAGGTGATGCTCAAGGAGGAGGTCGCCCCCGACGATGTCGCCGACGTGGTGTCGGCATGGACCGGGATCCCCGCCGGCCGGTTGCTCGAGGGTGAGACGACCAAGCTGCTGCGGATGGAGGACGCGCTGAGCAGCCGGGTGGTGGGCCAAGCCGAAGCGGTGCGCACCGTGTCTGACGCGGTGCGCCGAGCCCGCGCCGGCGTCGCCGATCCCGACCGTCCCACCGGGTCATTCCTGTTCCTCGGGCCTACCGGCGTCGGCAAGACCGAGCTGGCCAAGGCGCTGGCGGAGTTCCTGTTCGACGACGAGCGCGCCATGGTGCGCATCGACATGAGCGAGTACGCCGAGAAGCACTCGGTCGCCCGGCTGGTCGGCGCGCCGCCCGGATACGTCGGTTATGACCAGGGCGGGCAGCTTACCGAAGCGGTCCGCCGCAGGCCCTACAGCGTCGTGCTGCTCGACGAGGTCGAGAAGGCTCACTCGGACGTCTTCGACGTGCTGCTGCAGGTGCTCGACGACGGGCGGCTGACCGACGGGCAGGGCCGCACGGTGGATTTCCGCAACACCATCCTGGTGCTCACCTCCAACCTCGGTTCGGTGGCCCTGGCGGATGGCGCGCTCACCGAGTGGCAGCGCACCGACGCCGTGCTCGGGGTGGTGCACCGGCACTTCAAGCCCGAGTTCCTCAACCGGCTGGACGACCTGGTGGTGTTCCACTCGCTGTCCACCGAGGAGCTCACGTCCATCGTGGACATCCAGGTGGGGCAGCTGGCGGCCCGGCTGGCCGGGCGACGGCTGGAGCTGGATGTCACTGAGGCTGCCCGGGAATGGTTGGCGCTCAACGGGTTCGACCCGCTGTACGGGGCCCGCCCGCTGCGCCGGCTGGTGCAGTCAGCGATCGGCGACCAACTCGCCCGCGGCCTGCTGTCCGGTGAGATCCACGACGGCGACACCGTCACCGTAGACCTGGACGACCCCACCGCCGGCGCAACCGGAGCCCTCTCCGTCACCCCCCGCATCTAGGACAGCGACATGGATGCTTATCGCTGCTGTGGAGCGCCCTGGATAGCGACATGGATGCTTGTCGCTGTCCAGGAGCGGTGCCCGGCGTGGTTGCGGGCTGTGGGCGGGAGTGGTGACTACCCTCGGAGGGGTGACGCCGTGGGTGTGGTTTGTGATCGCCGGGCTGGCTGCTGTCGCCGGTACGGTGCTGCTGAGCGTCGAGCGCCGGCACCGCACCGCTCACCAGCGGGAGCGACGTCGCTGGGCGGCGCTGCGTGGGTGGCGTTTTGTGCCGTCCGACCCCGAGCTTGCCGATCACTGGCGGCATGGCGTCATCGGCCGAAGTGGTCCGGGGATGGCTACGGATCTGGTGAGCGGCAGCCTGTTCACTCCGCTTGGCCGCCGTTCAGTACGGGTCTTCGACCACGTGCACGGTGGCCAGGTTTCCAGCGTGGTGGTCGCCCTGCAACGGCGAGTCCACGCCGGCGACCTGGTCGCGGAGCTGTGGCTGGACCAGCCGTTATCGCAGGACACCGCCCTGGACATGCTGGGCCCGGTTGGTGATCGTGTCGCCTTCGTCAGCGATCCGGACGGCGTCCGCCGGCTGATGACGCCCGAGCTGGCACTGGCCCTCAACGCCCTGGGCGCCGACGTCCCGGTCGCCTGGTTCGAGCAGGACTGGGTACTGGCCGCGACGCCGTTCACCGCCACGCCAACCCGACTGGAGAGGCTGTTGCGCGCTCTCGATGAGATCGCCGACCTGCTTGACTCCGATGACGACCGGGGTCCGGATCTGAGTGAGCTTGCCGACAGCGTCGAGCCCATCGATCCTTCGGGCTCTCGGCACTGGTAGGGGCTACCGTCGGTCTCATGCCGACAGCGCTGATCACCGGGCCCACCGCGGGGCTCGGAGCTGCCTTCGCCCGCAAGCTCGCTGCCGAGGGATACGACCTCGTGCTCGTCGCGAGGGACAAGAACCGCCTGCGGCAGGTGGCCGCCGAGCTCTCCGAACGCCACGGTGTGAGCACCGAGGTGCTCCCCGCCGACCTGACTGACGCCGGCGAGCGGGAGCTGGTGGAGCGACGGCTGCGTGACGGTGATCCGGTTGACCTGCTGGTGAACAACGCGGGATTCGGGGTCGCGGCTGAATTCCTCGATGCCGACATCGCCGCGCTGCAGGCCCAGCTGGACGTCAACGTGACCGCTGTGCTGCGCCTGACTCACGCGGCCGTGTCGGGCATGGTGCGCCGCGGGCGCGGGGCGGTGATCAACGTGTCCAGTGTGGCCGGTTTTATGCCTGGCCGCGGCTCCACCTACAGCGCGAGCAAGGCATACGTGACGATGCTCTCCGAGGGCCTGGCCGCATCGCTGCGGGGCACCGGGGTGCGGGTGCTCGCGCTGTGCCCGGGTTTCGTCCACACCGAGTTCCATGCCCGCGCGGGGATCAACATGGCGGGCACTCCCTCGGCGTGGTGGCTCGACGCGGACGACGTGGTCCAGGAGTGCCTGGCCGATCTGCGGCGCGGGCGGGTCATCTCGGTGCCCGGCTGGCGGTACCGGATGCTGGTCGGGCTGGTGGATGTATTGCCCAGCGGTCTGGTCCGGCAGCTGGCGGGGCGTACCGGTCGTGGCCGCACGTGACCCCGTGAGTGGCGATGCGAGCTCCAGCTCGC
>DATDHI010000185.1:0-8060 GCA_036521655.1 Pseudonocardiaceae bacterium
CGGTAACACGCCAACAAGCAGTGCGGTTCAGAGGTTGGGAAACCACCCGCGGCTGTCTCCTGTTCTCGGACCTCATCGTTCGGAACCTGGCCGGTTGCGAGAGATCATCTCGCAATTGGCGTAACGGCCCCTCGGGCGCATGGGCGCGAAAGGTCACTCGAACGGAGTAATCACGTCAACCAGTGGTGCGACTGTGACGGACGTGATCACTCTCCGCGCACAGCTCGCACACGCCGGTGAGGTGCAGGTCAGCGGCAGCCAGCCGGGCGAGCGGCACCGCGGAGGCTACCGGAGGGCGCGCGGGGGCAGCGCACCCAGCCCAGAGTTGGTGGCTCTTCAAGTACCGCCAACCCCCAGTTGAGCTGCTCTCAACCGCCGCCAACCCAGCCAGACCTGGCACCGCGGGGGCTAGCCGGCGGGGGTTGGTAGCGGTTTGAGGCGCTCCACACCCGGGTTGGCGGTACTTGAAGAGCTACCAACGCGGTCAGTGCGGCGTGGCGGACAGCTCGGTGGTCAGCTTCGTCCAGCGCTCCAGCAGCGCCGCTGCGCCGCCCGAGTCGACAGCCTCGGCGGCCCGCTGCGCCGTGCTCCGGAGGTCCCCGACCAGGTCACCGGTGAGGCCGTGGTGCGCGGCAAGCGCGGCCGCGGCGTTGAGGAGCACAGCGTCCCGGATCGGACCGTGGTCACCGGCGAGCAGCCGCCGCACCACCGCGGCATTGGTCGCGGCGTCCCCGCCCCGCAGGTCCTGCCGGCTGGCTACGGGCACGCCAAGCACCACCGGGTCCAAGCGGTCACGCCGCACGGCGCCACCGTCGATCACCCACACCGAGGTGGTGGTCGTGGTGGTGATCTCGTCCAGCCCATCGTCGCCGCGGACCAGCAGCACACTGACACCCCGGTCGGCGAGCACCCTGGCCATCACCGGGGCCATCCGCAGGTCCGCGCAGCCCACCAGGCCTGCGGCGGGCTGCGCCGGGTTGGTGAGCGGCCCGAGGAGGTTGAACGCTGTGGGCACTCCGATCTCGCCCCGAACGCCGCGTGCGTGCCGCATCGCGGGGTGGAATACGGGTGAAAAGCAGAACCCGATTCCCACCTCAGCGACGCACTGTGCCACCTGCTCCGGGCCAAGGTCGATCGCCACGCCTAGCGCCTCGAGCACGTCCGCGGCTCCGCACTGCGAGGACGCTGCCCGGTTACCGTGCTTGATCACCGGCGCACCGGCGGCGGCGGTCACCAACGCGGCCATCGTGGAGATGTTGACGGTGTGCGCTCGGTCTCCCCCGGTGCCCACCACGTCGACCGCCCGCTCCGGCACCTGCACCCGGCGGGCGTGGGCGAGCATGCCCTCAGCCAGCCCTGCGATCTCCGCCGGAGTCTCGCCCTTGACGCGCAGCGCCACCACGAAGGCAGCTAGCTGCGCGGGGGTGGCCGCACCGGACATCACCTGGTTCATCGCCCACGCCGTGTCGCCGCCGTCCAGGTCCGCCCCGGCGATCAGCTGGGTGAGCAGCGCGGGCCAGCTATGCGTAGTGGTCATCGTGACTGTGCCTCAGCCGTTCCCTAGTGAGAGGCGCGAGCGAAGCACCTCGGCCACGGTCTCGGCGGCCGCCAGCGGGTCCAGTGGGTGCACGATTACCGCGTCTGCCTGCGACCACACGGCTAACCAGCGGTCGTCCCTGCGCTGCACCGCGACGATCACCGGCGGGCACCGCACGATCTCGTTCTTCAACTGCCGCGACAGCCCCATCCCCCCGGTAGGCTGCGCCTCGCCGTCCAGGATCGCGAGATCCACCTCACCCCCGTCCACCTCGGCGAGCACCTCAGCGATCGTCCCGGCCTCGATATAGTGCAGCTGGCCGAGATCCACTGAGGGACGCCGCCCGACAGCGTTGATGATGGCCTCGCGCACCTCGGGCCGGTGGCTGAAAACCAGGACGGTGGTGACGTCGCTCGGAGCGTTCATCTGGTGGTCGAGATCCTCCGTGTCGGCGTCCCGGGTGGCCAGCAGGTGTGGGCGATCGGATTCACGCCGCAGGCGGTGGCGTCGATGGTATCCGGCACGTCACCCGGGCCTCGGGCGGTAGGGTTTGGCATCGCGAGCCGGTGGCCTCCACACTGCCGGGAGTCAGCCCTCCGGGATCGTCACCGCCGGTGGGCAGCCAGGCGCCCCCGGTCCGGCCCAGGCGAGAACCGCCCGTCATAATGCTTGGCGTGACCCCCTCGTCCAGCCTGGCGGCGCCCTCCATCAGCCAACGGGTGCACTCGCTGAACCGGCCCAACATGGTCAGTGTCGGCACCATCGTGTGGCTGTCCAGCGAGCTGATGTTCTTCGCCGGTCTGTTCGCGATGTTCTTTACGGTGAAGGCGCAACACGACGGCCCGTGGCCGCCGATCCTCGCGTCGACCGGCGAGCCGATCCACCTCGATATTCCCTACGCGCTGGTGGTCACGATCATCCTGGTGTCGTCCTCGTTCACCTGCCAGTGGGGCGTGTTCAAGGCCGAACAGGGCGATGTTTTCGGGCTCCGGCTCTGGTACACCATTACGCTGATCATGGGCACGATGTTCGTGCTCGGGCAGGCCAACGAATACCGCAACCTCATCCATGAGGGCGTCACCATCCCCTCAGGTGCCTTCGGCACCGTGTTCTACCTCACCACCGGGTTCCACGGATTGCATGTGACCGGCGGTCTCATCGCGTTCATCCTTCTCATCGTCCGGACCAAGCTGAGCAAGTTCACCCCGGCACAGGCCACCGCCGCGATCGTCGTGTCTTACTACTGGCACTTCGTTGACGTCGTGTGGATCGGCCTGTTCGCCACCATCTACTTCTTGCCCTAGCACGCGGGCACGGGCCACCTCAGGAGGCCCGATCCGGCCCGACCGCCCAGCAGTGAACCGAACGAGACAGCAGGGGTAACCGAAACCGATGACCACCGCCAGACCGGACGCCCGATCCGGCCGCACCGGGTCGCAACCTTCCCGGGGAGGACGCAGCCGACTGCGTCGTCAGGTGTCGGGGATGCTCGCACTCGCCGTGGCGCTGCTGACTGCCGGCGGGCTCTACACGGTGCTTGCTCCGCAGCCACAGACCGCGCATGCCCAAGACGACCCGGCGTTGGTCCGCCAAGGCGAGCAGCTCTACAACAACGCCTGTATCAGCTGTCACGGCACCAACCTGCAAGGGGTGCCGGGCCGGGGACCCAGCCTCACCGGTGTCGGCGAGGCCGCGGTCTACTTCCAGGTCTCAACCGGGCGGATGCCCGCCGCGCGCCAGGAGGCGCAGATCGTCGCCAAGCCGGTCAAGTTCACCCCCGCAGAGATCGACGCGCTGGGCGCCTTCGTGCAGGCCAACGGCGGTGGACCGAGAGTGCCGACGGAAGCCAGCCTGACCGGCGGCGACCCCGCTCGGGGTGGGGACATGTTCCGGCTCAACTGCGCGTCCTGCCACAACTTCACCGGACGAGGTATCGCGCTGTCATCCGGCAAGTTCGCTCCCGCCATCAAGGACACGAACCCGCAGCAGGTCTACACCGCAATGGTCACCGGACCGCAGAGCATGCCCAAGTTCTCCGACCGGCAGCTCACCCCTGACGAGAAGCGCGACATCATCGCCTACATCGAGTCAATCTCGGCGGAGCGCAACAACCCGGGTGGCTATGCACTCGGTGGCTATGGACCGATCTCGGAGGGTCTGATCGCCTGGATTGTCGGGATCGCGGCGCTGGTAGCCGTCACGCTGTGGATCGGAGCCAAAGCATGAATCGCCACGGGGAACCTTCGGGGGGGCCTGGCGGGCAGCACCAGAGCGCAAGCGACGCCGACCTGTCCTCGATGAGCCGCGACGAACTGGTCCGCCTGGGCTTGGCGCTCGACGGCGTGACCATCGTGCACCAGGAGGACCCGTTCCCGGTCCCGGGCACCCGCGCGGAGAAGCGGACCGTACGGGCAGTCGCCCGATGGTTCATCATAGCGACGCTGGCCGGGCTGGGTTTCATCGCCGCCTATCTCTTGTGGCCATACCAGTACGTGCCGCCCGGTAGCCCGGGAAGCCAGCATCTGCTCTACGTGCTGTATACGCCGATCATCGGGGTGCTTCTCGGGGTGACGGTATATGCCATCGGAGCCGGCACCATCACCTACGCCAAGCGACTGCTGCCGCACGAGACCGCCGTGCAGGAGCGTCACATCGGCGCTTCCTCCGAGGTGGACCGCGTGACCACTGCAGCGATCCTGGCGGACTCCGGCGTGCGCAGCAAGATCGCTCGGCGGTCCATGATCAAACGGGTGGCGGGGGTAGGCGCCGGAGTCTTCGGTGCCGGAGTGGGAGTCATTGCTCTTGGCGGGCTGGTGCGCAACCCGTGGGAGGGAGGCGCTCACGCCGCGCTGTGGACCACACCGTGGCGCTCGGACAACGGTGAGCCGGTGTTCCTGCGGTATGACAACGAGCGGCTTACCTTGGCGCGCCCCGAGGACCTTGACGCCGGCAGCATCGCAACTGTCTTCCCTTACAAGCGCACGTGGTCGGCGGAGGAGGCACACGCGGCGCTGCGCGCTTCCGACAGCCCCGTGATGCTCATCCGGTTGCGACCCGAGCAGGCGGCGCAGGTGATCGACCGCCGGGACCAGGTAGGCTTCAACTACGGCGATTTCTACGCGTACTCGAAGATCTGCACCCACCTGGGCTGCCCCGCTTCGTTGTACGAGGCGCAGACGGCGCGGCTGCTGTGCCCCTGCCACCAGTCGCAGTTCGACATGTTGGAGTACGCCAAGCCGGTGTTCGGCCCGGCCACCCGGGCCTTGCCACAGCTGCCCATAGCGGTCAACGATGAGGGATACTTCTATGCGAAGGGTGACTTCATCGAACCCGTAGGACCCGCGTTCTGGGAGCGGAGGTCATGAGCGCGATGACGACGCCGACCACGTCGGGAGGCCTGGCCGCCAGGGCGGCCAAGCAAGCCGACGAGCTCGACCAGCGGTTCCATCTGGCTGCCGGAGTGCGCCGGCAGATCAACAAGGTCTTCCCGACGCACTGGTCGTTCATGCTCGGTGAGATCGCGCTGAACAGCTTCATCGTGTTGATACTGTCCGGGATTTACCTCGCGCTGTTCTTCGACCCCTCCATGGAGGACGTCAAGTACCAGGGAGTCTATGAGAACCTGCGCGGGATCGAGATGTCCCGGGCGTTCGAGTCGACCCTGCAGCTCTCCTTCGACGTCCGGGGTGGTCTGTTCATCCGGCAGGTCCATCACTGGGCAGCGTTGCTGTTCGTCGCGGCCTTGGTCGCCCATATGTTCCGCACGTTCTTCACCGGCGCCTTCCGCAAGCCGCGGGAGACGAACTGGATGATCGGCGTCGCCATCGCGATCCTGGCCGGGCTCGAGGGCCTCACCGGCTATTCGCTACCTGATGACCTGCTGTCGGGCACCGGACTCCGGATCATCTCGGCGATCACCATGTCACCACCAGTGATCGGTACCTGGGCGCATTGGGCGATCTACGGCGGTGAATTCCCCGGTACAGTGATCATCCCCCGGTTCTTCATTGTCCATGTGCTGATCATCCCTGCCATACTGTTCGCACTGATTGCCGTGCACCTGGCGCTGGTCTGGTACCAGAAGCACACCCAGTTCCCCGGACCTGGACGAACCGAGCGCAATGTGGTCGGGGTGCGGATCCTGCCGATCTTCGCGACTAAGGCAACCGGCTTCGCCATGGTGAACATCGGCGTGATCTGCATCATGGCAGGCCTGTTCCAGATCAACCCGGTGTGGAACTTCGGCCCCTACAACCCCGCCCAGGTCTCCGCTGCCTCGCAGCCCGACTGGTACGTGGGCTGGCTCGACGGCTCGACCCGGCTGTGGCCCGCCTGGGAGGTCTACCTGGGCAACTACCTGATCCCGGCGTCGGTCTTCCCGACGATGGTGATCCCGGCCATCATGTTTACCCTGGCGTTCGCGTACCCGTTCATCGAGCGCAGACTGACCAAGGACAACGCCTACCACAATCTGCTGCAGCGCCCCAGAGACGTCCCGGTGCGAACTGGTCTGGGCATGATGGCGATCTCGTTCATGTTCGTGCTGCTGCTCTCTGGCGGCAACGATGTCCTTGCTTACACGTTCGACATTTCGTTGAACGCGACCACCTGGGCAGGGCGCATCGGTCTGCTGCTGTTGCCCCCGGCCGCCTACTACGTCACCTACCGGATCTGCCTTGGCCTACAACGCGCCGACCGGGCGGTTCTTGAACACGGCATCGAGACCGGAATCATCAAGCGCCTGCCGCACGGTGAGTTCATCGAGGTGCACCAACCGCTTGGCGGTGTCGACGATCACGGCCACGCGATCCCGCTTGAGTACCAGGGTGCTCCGGTACCCAAGCGAATGAACCAGCTGGGTTCGGCCGGCTCCCCGGTGCCGGGATCCCTCGTGCGGCCGGACCCTCCGGAACAAACCAGGGCTCTGGAAAGCGCCCGCCACCAGTCCTCCGACCTTGGCAGCGGCTCCGATCTCAACGGCTCAGATCGGAAGCTGGCCGGTCGGCCACAGCAGCCCCGCGAGTAAGTGGTCGCATATCGCTGCGTAGTTGGCTGAAGGCGGAAGATCAGTCCGCCTTGGGTCCGATGTGGTACTCGAAGACGAGCCCGGTAACCGTGCTGAGAACCGCAGCGATGCCGATCGCGACCATCCACCACTGACCAAGAGCGAGGGCGAACCCGAGCAAGCTCGCGCCTAGCGCGATCCCGACGGGCCAGTAACTGCCGGGTGAGAAGAAGCCGAGTTCGCCCGCACCGTCAGAGATCTCTGCGTCGTCTTTGTCCTCCGGGCGCATCTGCACCCGGCGGGAGACGAACCGGAAGTAGGTCCCGACGATGAGGGTCAGCCCGCCGGTGAGGGTGAGCGCCACTGACCCAACCGGCTCACCTGATGACCACAGGCCGTAAACCACCGCGGACAGGAAGAAGAATGCGGTGACGATCTCGAAGATCCGCGCCTCGACCCTCATGATGCTACCTCGCTCTCGAACCTGCCGCAGGACTCCGGTCGACGGTGATGGTCCGGTATCAACTTAGTGGCCCTCACGGGCCTGATGGGCCTCGCGGGCGGTGCGATCGGTGTCGAACGGGGACGTGGTCACCGCTTCGGGCGCGCACAACTCACCGCAGTTCAGCTGAGCCAGAGCTTCGCCTGCGGTGTTCGGCCGGTGAGTCAGCGGGTTCATCTGAGCCCGCAGGACCATGTAGCGGTCGAACAGGTCTCCCGGCAACGCCCGAAGCTCGAAGTTCATCATCGAGTGGTAGGTGCCACACAGCTCCGCGCAGCGGCCTACGAACGCGCCTGGCCGCTGCACGGTGGTCTGGAACACGTTGTCGGTGTTGTTCTTCTCGGGCAGCGGGAAGACGTCGCGCTTGAAGAGAAACTCCGGGATGTAGAAGGAGTGCAGCACGTCGGTGGACACGATCCGGTACTCCACGACCCGGTCAGTGGGTACTACCAGGATCGGGATGATGGTGGACGATCCAACTGTGGACAACGGTGTGCGGGCCTCGGTTTGGCGGACTGGATAACTGCCGTCCGGGGCCGGTTGGTCCTGTAGGTACTGGAAGTCCCATTCCCACTGGAATCCAACCACCCTCACCCGCAGAGCCGGGTTGTCGACCTTGGCGTTGACAAAATTCTGTGCTGTGACGGTGAAGTAGAATAGTACTGTGACGATAACGAAGGGGATGACCGTGTAGACGATCTCCAGCGGCAGATTGTACTGGGTCTGACGGGGCATCTCGTCCGACCGTTTGCGGTGGAAGGCGACCGACCACAGAATCAGTCCCCAGACGATCACACCGACCACCAGTGCGGCCACCGTCGCCCAGATCCACAGCGAGCGCATCCGCTCGGCCTGCGGGGTGACCCCCTCCGGCCAGCCGAGCGCGAACACCTGGTACACCGAGCACCCGGTGGACATGAAGGCGACCAGTCCAGCCAGCGCGGCGACCTTCAACAGCCGAGCCGCGCGGGCGCGGACCACACCGATCACGCCGTGTTCCTCCTCGCCGCCCGATG
>DATDHI010000186.1:0-3929 GCA_036521655.1 Pseudonocardiaceae bacterium
AAAGGAGCTCACCGGCGGGGTCACACCGGCACCCGCCTCAAGTCGGCCACTGTGTAGCGGCCACTGGGCACCGGCTCGTCGACCGCCCGGCGCACCGTGGGCACGACCTCCTCGGGCCATGGGCGGTCGCTGATGTCCTCCCCCGGGAACGCCGCCGCCTGCATCGCGGTGCGCATGTCGCCGGGATCCACGGAGATCACCCGCAGGTTCGGCTCCTCGGCGGCGAGCACCCGGGCCAGCTGATCGAGCGCGGCCTTGCTGGCGCCGTACCCGCCCAGCCTGGATAGCCCTCCACGGCCGCATCACTGCACTAGACCGCCGGCTGCGTGCAGCGCCGGCAGCGCACGCTGGACCAGCATCAACGGGGCGATCGTGTTCGTCTCGAGGACCGCGCGCAGCTCCTCGGCGCGGTAGCCGGCCAGCGGGGGCAGTGGTGTCTGCCCGAGCGAGGAGGCGTTGAGCACCAGCAGGTCCAGCCGGTCGCCAGCCGCGGCGACCAGCTCTCGCTGGTGCACGTCGTCGGTGACGTCACCAGGCACGGCGACGGCGCCGCGCCACCCGGCAGCGGTGTCATGCAGTTCGGTGGCCGAGCGGGCGTCGATGACGACCCGCCAGCCGTCGGCGACGAGACTGTCGGTGAGCGCTCGGCCGAGACCTCGGGAGGCTCCAGTAATCAGTGCGGTTTGCATACCCCTCACGGTGCTCCCGGAGCAGGCGCGTTCCCTCGGCCTGCGGCACTGACCGGGACCCGACCTTGGTCCTAGGTCCGGGCGGGCATAGCCCCAAGGGGCTAGTACTCACAGTGCTGTTATGTTGACGCGCCGTGATCCCCCCGCTACCGAGCCGCATCGCTCCCCTGTTGGCCTGCCTGGCCGTCGGGGCAATCATCGCGGGTGCCGGGTTGACCATCGCCATGGATGCGCCCCGATCGGCGCTGCTGAACGGGACCAGCCGGGCCAGCGACGTGCCCGTCGCACCGGCCGTGGACCTCCCGCCGTCACCGTTGCCCGCGGCAGCCGCCCCGGTAACCGCCACCGGCAGCGCGGCGCCCCTGCCGCCGGTGCCAGGCATTCTGACCCTGCCACCGACGCTACCGACGGCAGTGCCAACGACTGTGGGACGACCGAGGGCTCCGGCGGCCGCTCCGCCTGCCCGGTGGGCACCCGGCGCAACGATCGCGGCCGTCGTCGCGGCGACCAATGCCGAACGGGTGTCGGCTGGCTGCCGGGCCTTGCGGGTAGATGACCGGCTCAACACCGCCGCTCAGCGGCATTCCGTCGACATGGCCAACAGCAGGAACATGTCGCACATCGGCGGGGACGGCAGCAGGTACACCGACCGCATCCATGCGGCCGGTTATCCGCGACCAGGTGCCGAGAACATCGCCTATGGTCAGCCGACGGCGGCCCGCGTGGTTGCTGCCTGGATGGTCTCCCCAGGGCACCGGCGCAACATCCTGGACTGCGCTTACACGTCGATCGGCGTCGGCTTCGACCCGCGCGGCAACTACTGGACGCAGGACTTCGGATTCTGACGAGGTCAGGGGTCGACCAGCCCGTCCCGGACGGCCAGCAGGGCAGCCTGGGTGCGATCGGCCACCCCGAGGATGGCGCTGACGTGCGCCTTGACCGTCTTCTCCGACAGCACCAGCTCGCGGGCGATGAGCCGGTTGGACAGCCCACGCCCGATCAGCCGTAGCACCTCTCGCTCGCGCGCGGTGAAGTGCAGCCCGGTCGGTGACCGAGTGCATCACCGTCGCAGCGACGCGCGGGTGCAGTGGTGCGCCCCCACGGTGCACCAACCGCAGCGCGCCGGCGAGCTCGACCGGCCCGACGTCCTTGAGCAGGTAACCGGCCACTCCGGCGCGCACCGCGGGGAGGACGGAGTCCTGGCCGGAGAACGAGGTGAGCACCACGACCTTGACGTCGGGATGGCTGTCGCGCAGCCGCCGCGCGGTCTCGACCCCGCTCAGCCCGGGCAGGATCAGGTCCAGCAGCACGATGTCGGGGTGCATGGCGGCCACCAGCGCCAACGCCTGCTCGCCGCTGCTCACTTCGCCGACCACGTCCATGTCCTCCTGCAGCTCGAGGAAGGTCCGCAGCCCGGTGCGCACCATCTCGTGGTCATCCACGATCAGCAGCCGGATCGGCGTCGGCTCAGCCAGCGGGCACCTCCAGCGTCACCGTCGTGCCCTCCCCGGGTGCTGTGTCCACCTGCAGGGTGCCGCCGAGGGCTTCGGCGCGCTCCCGCATACTGGCCAACCCGAGCCGCCGGGAGGTGCGGGCAGTGGCCGCCAGGTCGAATCCGTGTCCGTCATCGGATACTTGCAGCCGCGTCGCCGTCCCGCTGCTGTCCAGCCGCACCCGGATCCGCTGCGGCGACGCGTGCTGCAGGGCGTTGCCGATCGCCTCGTTGGCTACCTTGAGCGCCTCACGCGCAACCTCCCCGGTGCCGCTGATGCCCCGGCCCCGCATCTCCAGCCGGATCGGCACGTGGTGCACAGCGCGGAGCAGGCCCACCCGTTTGCGCAGCGCCGCGCCGAGTCCGTCGGCATCCACATCTGGCGGACGCAGTGTGTCCACCAGCGCTCTCAGCTCGTCCAGCGCGGTCCTTGACAGCTCCCTGACTTGGTCGAGGTGCGCATGCGCCGGGGACTCGGCGCCCGCTACGGTGGCCGCGGACGCGGCGGCGAGGGTGAGGCTGAACAGGGTCTGGGTCACCGAGTCGTGCAGGTCCCGGGCGATCCGGGTGCGCTCGTCGACGATGGACAGCTCGCGGAGCCGCTCCTGACGCTGCGCGTTGACCACGGCCAGCGCGGCGTGACCGGCGAGAGTCTCCACCAGGCGCTGATCGGTGTCGGTAAAGGTGTCCCCGTTGACTTTCTCGGTCAGGTAGAGCGCGGCTACCACCTCGCCACCGGCCATGATCGGCACGCCGAGGAAGGACCGCATGTCCGGAGCGCGTGCGGATAGTAGCGAAAGCGCGGATCAGCGCGGATGTCGCGATGCCGGATCACCTCTGGCTGATCCAACAGCGCGCCGAGCAGGCCGTGGGTCCGCGGCAACGAGCCGATCCGGTCCCAGGTCTCGGCGTCCACTCCAGCGGTGAGGAACAGCGCGAATCCACCGTCACCGTCTGGCACGCCGATCGCGGCGTACCGTGCCCCGGCCAGCTCCCGCGCACCGTCCAGGATGCTCCGCAGTACGGGTTCGCTGCGGCGCTCGGCGCCGAGCCGGCCGACCACGTCGAGCAGCCGGAGCAGCGCAGTCGCGTCCTCGCTCATCACCGCCATCCTCGCACCGGCGACCCTCACGGCTCAGCCCGGCGAGCGACGGGCCGCGCCCACGTCGGGGTTGGTAGCGGTTAGAGACGTCGCAGCGGGGGGTTGGTAGTCCTTGAAGGGCGCCCAACTAGCGGAGGCCGGCGGCGTCCATTCCGCGGAGCTCCTTCTTGAGGTCGGCGATCTCGTCGCGCAGCCGGGCGGCGAGCTCGAACTGCAGGTCGCGCGCCGCGTTGAGCATCTGGTCCGTGAGCTGCTGCACCAGGTCGGCCAGCTCGGCTCGGGGCATCGACGTGGTGTCCCGACCGGTGAACACGCCCGAGCTACCCCGGCCGCCCCCCGGCTCCCCGGCCGCCCGGCGGCCACGCGAGGCGTTGCGACCGGACCCACCGACGGGAACCGTCTCCTCGTCGGCTTCCTTGTAGACCTGGTCGAGGATGTCCTGGATCTTCTTGCGCAGCGGCTGCGGGTCGATGCCGCGCTCGGTGTTGTAGGCGACCTGCTTTGCACGCCTGCGGTCGGTCTCGTCGATGGCTCGCTTCATCGAGTCGGTGACCGTGTCGGCGTACATGTGCACCTCGCCGGACACGTGGCGTGCCGCGCGGCCGATCGTCTGGATCAGCGACGTGCCGCTGCGCAGGAAGCCCTC
>DATDHI010000187.1:0-2641 GCA_036521655.1 Pseudonocardiaceae bacterium
TGAATCGGAGTCTGCGTCGGAGTCGGAGTCGGCCGAGGCGCCCAGGAAGCCGGTTGGCGTCAGCAGCGAGTTGTGGTCCTTCGTGGTGGCCGGCGGGAGTCAGCCTTAGTTATCGCGGCCCGCGCTGTCCGCGAATCGCAAACAACTCCGCACTACGCACGCACCCAGCCACAGCCCCCACCCCCCTCCCCGCGTGGCGGGCTGGCGGTGGCCGGCGCGCTGGGTCTCGGTCTCCCGGACGGTTGGGCGGCTAACGCGGCTCGGCGAGCTACGTGTCGCTGTCGGGTGGCGATCGGCGCCGAGTTGGGTGGGTGGGTAGGGACCTGACTGCCATTTGTGAAGGACCCCGGGTTTGATGGAGACTTGGTTTCCCCGCAGATCGGTTTGATCTGACAGGTTGCTCATTCTGGTGCCGTTCCTCCGTCGCTGCCAGTTCTTCCGGCGCGCAGGCGCGGTCAAGGGGCGAGCTTGTCTCGCCCGCGTAGCGGCGCGGAGCGCCCTTGACGGTGCTGAGCACCGGGATCTGATGCGAGGCGGAGCAACGGCACACGGCGCTACGCGGCTTGGTTGTTGTGGTCGGCGGTGTGGTACGCGGCTTCGTACTCGATCGGTGGAAGTCCGCCGAGGGAGTGATGAAGCCGGTTGGTGTTGAACCAGGACACCCAGTCGCAGGTGCCGAGTTCGAGGTGGTGCACGTCGCGCCAGGGGCCGTCATGCCACACACATTCGGCCTTGTAGAGGCCGACGACGCTCTCGGCGAGCGCGTTGTCGAAACTGTCCCCGACCGTGCCGATCGAGGCGATAGCTCCGGCGTCGAGCAGCCGCTGGTGGTAGCGGATAGCCGTGTATTGAGACCCCGCGTCCGAGTGATGTACGAGGCCGTCGACGGCCTGGCCGGCCCGGGCGCGGATCCACAACGCCATCTCCAACGCGTCCAGCGGTAGCTGGGTCGGCATCGAGCTGGCGGTGCGCCAGCCGACGATGCGCCGCGAGTACACGTCAGAGACGAACGCGGTGAACGCCATCCCTGACCACGTCGGCACGTACGTAAAATCCACGACCCACAAGGCATTGGGCCGGTCGGCGTGGAAGTTGCGCTTGACGCGGTCCGGTGGCCGGTTGGCGCTCTTGTCCGGCCGGGTGGTGACGAACTGCCTGCCGCGCCGCACACCCCGAAGCCCGGCCCGGCGCATCAGTCGTTCCACGGTGCACCGGGCCACGACGATGTTCTCGCGGCGCAGCTGCAACCACATCTTCTTCGCCCCGTAAACGCCGCGGCCCAGTTGCCGGTCGTTAAAGATCCGCTCGATCTCGACGAGCAGCTCAGCATCGCGCAGCGACCGAGGCGACGGCGGGCGGGTCTTGGCGGCGTAGTAGCTGCTCGGGGCGATCTTGGCCACGCCGGGCGCGGTGAGCACGCGGCAGATCGGATGGACCCCGAAGCGGTCCTTGTGGGCGTCGATGAACTCGACTACCACGGCAGTCGCGGGTCCAACTCCCGCGCGAAGAAACTCGAGGCTGCCAACAAGATCTCGTTGGCGCGCTTGAGCTCATGGACCTCACGCTCGAGATCCTTGATCTTCTTCGCGTCGCCCGTGGTCGTGCCGGGCAGTCGACCGGTGTCGATCGCGACCTGCTTCGTCCACCCACGCAGCGTGTCCGCGTTGACCCCGACCCGCGACCCGATCCGCTTACACGCCTCCGTCCAGCTCAGATCCGGGTCCTCGCCCCGGGCCTCCATCACAAGCCGGACAGCGCGCTGACGCAACTCATCCGGATACTTCCTCGGTGCTGGCATGACTCCCACTCTCCGTGAGTTCAGAGTCTCCACAAAATCCGGGGCGAATCATTGCGGGCGGCGGCGGCGGATCGGGTGGCGGGGGCGACCGGGTTGGCGCGGTCGGGGGGTTGTTCGTCGGTGTAGGTCAGCGGTGCCCAGGCGCGGCGCAGGTGCCAGACGAGGTAGGCGGCCAGGGTGCAGATCAGCACGTGGGCGCGGACCCGGTCCTCGGTCCAGTGCCGGATCGGGCGCAGGTCGAGGTCGTCGGCTTTGAGGGTGCGGAAGTCACGCTCGAGGTGGGCGAGGCTCTTGTAGGCGGTGACGGTCGCGGCGGTGTCGAGCCGGTCGGCGGGGACGCTGGTGCGGATGACGTAGATGCCGTCGAGGGCGACTTCGGCCTGGATGCGGGCCTGGTCGCGGGTGACGGTGAGGGTGGCGTCGGTGATCGCGACCTGGAGGTGTTTGGCCATCTTGTGTTTGTCGATGACCTTGCCCAGCCGCAGCCCGATCTTGTCCGCCCCGTGCAGCCGGCCCTCGGCCACCGCGGTGATGATCGGTGCGATGAGCGTCTCGGTGGCGTCGAGCAGCTCGCCGCGCTTGCGGGTTCGTTCGGCGGCCAGGTGCGGGTTGCGGCAGGCGGTGAGCCGCTCGCCGGGGTAGTCGGGGTGGCTGATCTCGGCCAGGTCCTGCTGATCGAACAGGCTCATCTGCAGCGGCCCTTGCTCACCCGCTAGCTTCGCGATGGCCGGGGCGCGCAGGCAGGTGATCCAGGACAGCCCACCCAGATCTGTCAGTGCCGCGATCCGAGCGCTGGTGATCATTCCTCGGTCTCCGACCAGGGTCAGCTCACGGAGCCCGAAC
>DATDHI010000188.1:0-10787 GCA_036521655.1 Pseudonocardiaceae bacterium
GGTCGACGGAGGCAAGACCAGCGTCGCGAACTGCGTCCTGCTCTGCGGCCGGCACCACCGACTCCTGCACCATTCCGACTGGCGAATCGAGATGCCCGGCGGCATCCCCGAATTCCACCCACCACCCTGGCTGGGCGGACCCCCACGCCGCAACCCCCTCCACACCCCCCCCAACCTGACCCGAATCCGCCAATAGCGGCAGACACCTGCCGCCGATTGCCGCCGAGCGTGCCGTCACCTACGCACGTCAGGCGCTGGCTGTGTGTCGCGCTATTCGGTGCGAGCTCCCCAGCCGCCGCCACCGGGGGTTTCGATGCGGATCCGGTCACCACGGTGCAGCGGCCAGGTGCCCTTGCCGGGCAGATCCTCCTCAGTCCCGTCCGCGCGGCGCAGGACGTTGCGGCCCACTGCGCCGGGGTGGCCGCCACGCAGCCCCCACGGGGGGTGCTCCCGGCGTTCGGACTGCACGGTCAGCGTGCAGTCGGCCAGTACCTCGAGCTCCCGGATCAGACCGTCGCCGCCGGGATGCCAACCGGCGCCACCTGAGGATGGCCGCAGCTCGTAGCGCCAAACCCGCAGCGGGTAGTCGAGCTCCACGGCTTCGGCGGGGGTGTTCTGCGTGTTGGTCATCCCGGTGTGCACGCCGGACATGCCGGGTCGGCTAGGGGTGCCGCCCTCGCCGCCGCCCAGCGTCTCGTAGTAACTGAACGAGTGATCACCGCCGGCGCCGATGAGCAGGTTGTTCATCGTGCCCTGGCTGGCCGCCGGCACCCGGTCGGGAATCGCCTGCGCGAACGCGCCGAGCAGGACGTCGACGATCCGCTGACTGGTCTCGACGTTGCCGGCGGCGGTCGGCGCCGGGAATCTCGCGTGCACGACAGAGCCTTCTGGGGCCCGCACGTGCAGTGACCGGTAGCAGCCAACGTTGGGCGGCGCGTCCGGGTCGGTCAGCATCCGGAACACGAACATCGCGCAGGACTGGGTGACCGCGAACACCGCGTTGAGGTTCACCGGGATCTGGGGGTCGGTGCCGTCGAAGTCGATCGACACCTCGTCGCCCGCGACGGTCACCGCGGCGCGGATCGTCACCCCGGCACCCACCTCCAGGACGTCAGAGCTGCGATAACACCCATCGGGGATCTCCCTGACTGCGGCCCGGACCCGCCGCTCGGAGTAGTCGCAGACCGCGGCCATGGCCTCGCGCAGCCGCGCTGCCCCCATCCGATCGGCGAGTTCCTGCAGCCGCCGGGCGCCGACATGGTTGGCGGCGAACTGGGCCCGCAGGTCACCCCGGCGCTCCCCGGGCGTGCGCGAGTTCGCCGCGATCAGCCGCAGCACGTCGTCGCGTTCCCCGCCTGCGTCGGCGATCAGGATCGGCGGGATCCGGATGCCCTCCATCGCGATCTCGGTGGCATTCGCCGGCATGGACCCCGGTGCCGCTCCCCCGACGTCGGCGTGGTGCGCGCGGTTGGCCACATAGCCGAGCAACTCGGAGCCGGCGGCGACGGCGGCCACGATCGTGAGGTCCGGCAGGTGGGTCCCACCGAGGTACGGGTCGTTGACGCAGACCTGCTGCCCGGGTCGCAGTGCGCCGAAGGTGTCGAGCACCGCGCGGACACTGGCCGGCATGGCGCCCAAGTGCACCGGGATGTGCTCGGCTTGGGCGACCATCTCGCCGTGCGGGTCGAACACCGCTGCCGAGCAGTCGGCGCGTTCCTTGATGTTCGGGGAGTACGCCGCGCGGCGCAGCGCGACTCCCATCTCCTCGGCAGCCCCGGCCAGGGCATGCCGGAACACCTCCAGTTCAACCCCGGACAGCTCAGCCATCGAGGCGCACCACCAGGTTGCCCGCGTCATCCAGCACGGCGACCTCGCCGCCGGCCAGCAGTGTGGTGGTGTCCGATTGCTCGATCAACGCAGGACCGGCGACCTCGTTCCCGAACGCCAACCCCGCTCGGGACACCACCTGGGCCTCACCTACCCCACCGATCGCTCGGCACCGCGCCGGCGTCGGCTCCCCCTGGTCCCAGTCGCTGGGATGCTGCGACAGGATCGGTTCACCTTGCGCCACCACCCGCACCGTGACGACCGTGACCCGCTCGTCAGGTATCGCGTACCCGTAGGCCTCCCGGTGTGCGCGGTGCATCAGGTCAGCTAGATCCGAGCCGACCTCGACGGGGAGCCGCAACTCGTGGGACTGGCCGGCGTAGCGGGTATCGGCGACGCGGGTTAGCGTGATCTCACTGGCCACTCCCTGGCTTTCCAGTTCATGGCGAGCCTGGTCCTCCAGTTCCGCCCATGCGCTGGTGAGATCGGCGTCGGCATCGGCCATCACCGTCCGCGACGCCTCGTAGCGGGCCGGCGCGAGCAGCAGGCCCAGCGCGCTGAGCACGCCGGGTGCCGGTGGCACCACCACGGCGCGGCAGCCCAGCTCGCGGGCCAGCGCGGTCGCGTGCAGCGGGCCGGCGCCACCGTAGGCGACCAGCGCCAGCCCGGCCGGGTCGACGCCGCGCTCGGTGCTGACCTTGCGCAGTGCGCGTGCCATCGTGGCCCGCACCACCGTCAGGATCCCCGCAGCCCCACCGGCGGACTCCGGTAGCGCACCTACGGCCCGCGCGGCGGCGTCGACATCCAGCCGGAGCCCCCCACCCAGCTCGCGGTCCGGGTCGAGGTGGCCGAGCACGCAATGCGCGTCAGTCACCGTCGGCTCGGTGCCACCCTGCCCGTAGCAGGCCGGGCCTGGATCGGCTCCGGCCGACCGTGGGCCGACCCGCAGGGCGCCTCCGGTGTCGACCCAGGCGATCGACCCGCCGCCCGCGCCCACCGTGTGGATCCCGACCGCCGGCGTGCGAAACGGCAGCCCGGCGATCTGTGCGGACGTTGACATCTCGGGCCGGCCGCCTCTGATCAGGCAGACGTCGGTGGACGTCCCGCCCATGTCGAAAGCGATCGCGTCCTCGAAGCCGGCGGACCGCGCCACCGCGCCCGCCGCGACCACACCCGCGGCGGGCCCGGACAGCAGCGTGTGCACCGGCGCGGCCGCGACGAAGTCAAGGCCAGCGGTGCCGCCGCCCGAGGTCATCACCGTGATCGTCGGGCCGGTGACGCGGGCGGTGAGGTTGGACAGGTAGCGGCGCATCACGGGCGCGATCGCCGCGTTGAGCACGCACGTCGAGGCCCGCTCGTACTCCCGGAACTCCCGGAGCAGCACGCTGGATCGGGTGATCGGCACGTCCAGCCGTTTCAGGGCATCGCAGAGCCGCCGCTCATGCCCGTCACCGGCGTAGGAGAACAGCAGGCTCACCGCGATCGACTCCGGTTCGAGCCGCTCGACCTGGCGCACAACCCGGTCGATCTCCTCGTCGTCCAGCGGGATGACCGCGGCACCGTCTGCGCTGGTCCGCTCCACGACGGTGACGACCCGGTCGTCCGGCACCAGCGGCTCGGGGCGGGTGACGGTCAGGTCGTAGAGCGCGGGCCGGTCCTGGCGGGCGATCTGCAGCACGTCGGCGAACCCGTGGGTGGTCACCAAGACCGTCCGGGCGACCTTGCGTTCCAGCACGGCGTTGGTGGCCGTCGTGGTGCCGTGCGGCAGCAGCCGCAGCCCCCCGCCGGGCCAACCCTGCTCGACGCCTCGCGCGACACCCACAGCCTGGTTGTCCGGGGTGGTCGGCACCTTCACCGCCCTGGGCCGGTGACCCGCGGCGTGCACGACGACATCGGTGAACGTGCCACCCACATCGACCCCGGCGCATGCCCTGATCACTGCCGTCCTCCGACGAGCTGGTAGGCCTCCGTCGGTGAACATTGATCCCATGGTAGGGCACGGACACTCTGCACTAACAGTGACATCAGTTCAACGCAGCGTTAAAGTGCGCAGCGATGAAGCTCTTTTCCTGGGTGCGCGTGGTGCCGGTCGGCCGCGCAGTGCCGGTCGGCCGCGCAGTGCCGATCTGGTCCGCACTGGCAGTCGGGTCCGCGATGGCGCTCTGGTCCGTCGGGCTGCTCAGCCCGGTGTCGCTCGCTGCCGGTCTGGCTTCCGCTGGCCCGGGCTTCCTGCAGCAGGTGGGGTCCGAATGCACCCGCACGATCACCCGGGCGCAGGACGCAGGTCCTGCGCTGGGTGCCGCATCCCCGGGAGACACGTTGTGCTTCATCGGCGGTGACCTCGCCGGCGCGGACTTGACAATGATCAGGTCGGGCACCGCCGCCGCGCCGATCAGGTTGGTGTCCGACGGGCGCACCACCGTCCACCAGGTTCATGTCATCGGCGATCATGTCGTCATCCAGGGCTTCACGATCACCGGTGGTGACGAACTGCTCCTCGCCGGGGCCGGGATCGTCGCGCAGAAGAATGTGGTTCGCGACACCAGGACGGCCGGGATCACCTGCTCGCCATGCACCGACTCGACAATTGAGTCGAACACCGTCCAGCATGTCGCCACGGCCGGTGTCTTCATCAGTGGGCAGCGGATCACGGTGCGCGCCAACCTGGTGAGCAACACGGTCGCAGGTGAGGGCGACGCCGCCGATGGCATGCTCTTCTTCGGCAATGGTCACCGGGTCATCAGCAACACTATCCGGGACATTTCCGCCAGCAGCCATCCGCGTCCCTCGCACCCCAACTGCTTCCAGACTCTTGACACCGGCCACCGACCCACATTCGACGTTGTCATCTTGGGGAACGCCTGCCAGAACGTCGCCGAGAATTGTCTGATCGCCACCGGCGACGCAAGCGGTAACAGCGAGGCTCCGGCCGGCTCCCGGTCGATCACGTTCATCGGAAACAGTTGCGCGGCCAACGGGGATCAGGCGGTGGATCTACGCCACTGGCCCAACGTCGATATGCACAAGAACAAGCTCCTCGGACCACGGATCAAGCGCGCGATATTGATTACCAACGGCTCAACCGGCTGCACCGTGCGCGATAACACCACAGCCGGCCACGCCCCTGCCGTCGAGATCGACGACTCCTCCCGGCCAGGCTTCCACCAGCAACCCTGACCGGGCCGAGTGTGTGAGAGTACCACCATTCGGAGCCGAATCGCTGTCCCAAGCCCCGCTGTACCGCCATTCGGAGCCGAATCGCGGTTTGCTGGGCGGAGGTAGGGTGTATGCATGCGAATTCTGGTGCCGGTGCCGGACAGGGACTTCGATGTGACCGAGGTTTCGGTGCCGTGGCGGTTAGTGAGTGACGCTGGTCACGAGATCGTCTTTGCAACCGAACACGGTGCGCAGGCCCCTGAGGCCGATCCCAGGCTGCTCGACGGCGTCATCTTCGGGCAGTTGGGCGCTGACCCCGAGGCCAAGGAGTTCTACCGGCAGCTCAGTAACGCTCCGGAGTTCCGGAATCCGATCGCCTGGAGGGACATTGTTCCTCCCGATTATGACGGGCTGATCCTGCCGGGTGGCCATGCCCGGGGGATGCGGCAGTACCTCGGATCACCGGTGCTGCGCGACAAGGTGGCCGAGTTCTGGGCACTCGAAAGGCCGATCGGCGCGATCTGCCACGGTGTGCTCGTGCTGGCCCGCACGGTCGATTCACGCACCAACCGCAGCGTAATCGCCGACCGGCGGACCACGTGCCTGCCCAAGTACCTGGAACGCGGCGCCTATTACCTGACGGCCTGGCGGCACGGCCGTTACTACCGCACCTATCAGGAGTACGTGGAAGACGAGGTCACCCAGGCCCTGAACGATCCCTCGCAGTTCGTCCGCGGCCCGCGCGCGCTTCGGCGCGGATCGTCAGCCAACCACGGCCCCGCGTTCGTTGTCGAGGACCGCAACTACGTCTCAGCCCGGTGGCCTGGCGATGCGTACCTGTTCGCCGAGCGGTTCCTCGCGCTGCTGGAGGAACGGTCGCACGAACAAGCCTGACCTCACCCAGCGGGACGCTTGGTGGCGAAATCGATAAAGAGTGCCACTGCAAGCACGGTAGCCAGCGCTACGCAGGAGCCGGCTATCGTATCGGTGGTGTAATGCACGTGCTCGGATATGAGGGAGATCGCGGCGCCGACCGCCACTGCTACCGCAACGAGGCTTGCGAGCAGGCGCAGAGCGATATTGCGTGGCCGCCGCGCTCCGATGAGCAGGATCACGGTCGCAATGGCGATCGTGGCCACCACCGTGCTGTGACCGCTGGGGAAGGACAGGTGTCCGTACCTCAGCCGGCCGACGACCGGCTTCAGAATCAGCTCACTGATCGTGGCGGCGGCGACCGTGCTGATGATGACGAGCAGCACCCCCGACCAGCGCTTGGCCACGGCGGCAGCCCCGGCCACCGCCGCGACCAGCAGAGCGGCTTGTGCCGGATCCCCGAGACTGACCAGAGCGCGAGTGATGGGCTGGCTCCGGGCTATGTGGCTTCTGATGATCGCATCCAACCCGCGGTCCAGATGCCCTGGCATGTCCTGATCGGCGTAGTGCATCCCGGAGACCGCGACCACGATGATCGCCAGCACGATGACGATCATCGCCGGAAGTCGGAGGCGGTCAGCCAGAAGCGGTCGGTAACTGCTCGACTCGGAGGCCACGGCTTCCAGGGCGGTGGATGCGTCGATCTTCGTGCCCTCCCCTGTTCGTCAGCCGCGTGAGCTACCTTACCTGGAACACCATTTCCGAGTACCGTGTGGTAAATGGCGGGAAATCAGCCAGGGGGTCGGCTGGACCTCGTGCACCGCGTTGGCGCGGCGATTCTCGGTGTTGGGTTGTGCGTGTTCGGGATCCTCGGGTTCGTCGACCGCCTGGAGTTCCTCGCGCTCCCTGGCAAGGCCGTGCTCGGGATGACGTCGAACGGCTTGCTGTCGACGGTCTCGCTCATTGTAGGTGGGGTGCTCATCGCGGCCGCGCTGCGCGGTGGCCGGATCTCCTCGACGATCACGGTCGTTGTGGGTGTGCTGTTCCTGCTGTCCGGCCTGCTCAACCTGGCGGTGCTGGATACCGGGTTCAACCTGCTGGCGTTCCGCCTTTCGAATGTGATCTTCAGCTTCATCGCCGGGATGCTGCTGCTGTTCCTCGGTGCCTACGGTCGCTTCAGCGGTGGCTTGGCGGCGGACAATCCCTACTACCAGCAACGTCATCGCGGTGACCCCGGCTCCGCCGCAGGGGAGACCGCCAGCCACGACGACGAGGCTGACCGCTGGGTGGCCGCCGAGCTAGCGATCGCCGAGGGTCACGCCACGCCCGAGCAGGAGCAGTTGGTGCGCGAGTACGCGCAGCAACGCGCCAACGAAGCGCACCTGCGCGCGTGGGAGGCCTACCAGAGCCGCCAAGCACTCGACTCGGAGTCCCCCGTGCCTGCCCCGTGGCGGGGATCGTCCTACATGCCCTGGTCCAGACGAGCGGGACGAGCCGAATAGGCGTCAGCGACGGCCGCTGGCGCGGTGGCGCAGCACCGAGCGGAGCACCAGCAACGCGACCACGGCCACCAGTTGCCCGCCGAGCACGATCCGGTTCACGTCCACCGCCGGGCGCCACGCCACGTCGCCGTCCTTGATCACGATCGCGCCGGCCGGCCCGGACAGCAGGCCGAACCCGCCGCCGTCGCCGGAGCTCTCGCCGTCCCCGCCGCCACCGCCGCCACCGCCGCCGCGGACCTTCGCTGCGGGGATCACGGTCAGCCCGTCCTCGCGCACCGGCTCCCCGAACACCCTGCGCCCGTCCATCGTGTCGCGCGCCTGCGCCATGAGCTCCTTGACATCCATCCCTGCTCCTCATTTGTCTGGTTTTGACCGAGTATGGACCCCTCAAGCGGCGCCCCGGCATGTCAGGGTGCGCCGGCGAGCGCGGCCGCAAGCAGCGCACGCACCCGCGCCCATGCATCGTCCGCGGCGGCGGGGCGGTAGGTGTCACGTTCGTCGCAGAAGAAGCCATGCGGAGTACCGGGGTAGACGACTAGTTCGTGGTCGACCCCGGCGGCGCGCAGCGCTGCGGCGATCTCGTCGCGCTGCTCCGGCCTTCGCCATTACTGCTATCAGGAGCGAGTTCTTGCTGGTATAAGCACTACCAGGCCACCGAGGTGGTCTACAGTCGCGTCGTCACGCTCAGGAACAGCAAGCGGAGGGGCTCACCCCGTGATTGACGGCCCAGACACTTCCGGCCAGCAGCGTCCGATGTTCGATACCAGCGTGCCGCACTCCGCGCGGGTCTGGAATTACTGGCTCGGAGGCAAGGACTACTACCTGGCCGACCAGGAGGCCGGCGAGCAGGTTCATGCTCTCCTGCCAAGTATCGTCGACATCGCCCACGGCGAACGAATGTTCCTCGTCCGGGTCGTCCGGTATCTGGCCGGTGACGTGGGGATCCGCCAGTTTCTCGACATCGGCACCGGCTTGCCTACCGCCAACAACACCCACGAGGTGGCGCAAGCTGTCGCGCCGGCGAGCCGCGTCGTCTACGTGGATAACGACCCCCTCGTCCTGGCCCACGCCCGCGCCCTGCTCACCAGCAGCCCGGAGGGCGCCACTGACTACCTCGACGCTGATCTGCGGGACCCTGACGCGATCCTGCGAGTAGCCGCCAACACGCTGGACTTCACCCAGCCCCTCGCGCTCATGCTGCTGGGGATCATCAACCACATCATGGACACCGGCGAGACTTACCGGATCGTCAACCGGCTTACCGAGGCGCTGCCCTGGGCAGCTACCTGGTGCTGGCCCACCCCACCGCGGACATAGAGGGCGAGGCGGTGACCCGGGCGATGCGATCGATGAACGAACGAGGCGGACTTCAGGTGAGGGCCCGCAGTCGCGAGGAGATCACCAGATTCTTCGACGGCCTGGAGCCGCTGGATCCCGGCGTGGTCTCGCTTCCGTTCTGGCGCCCGGAGCCCAGCGATATCGGTGCACCAGCAGCGGTCCCCTCGTACTGCGGTGTCGCGCGCAAGCCCTGAGCACGCAAGCCGCCAAGTGGAACCTTTTGCACGTTCACCGGCCCTGCGAACAGCCAACTGGAACCTAATGGCTGCTCTCGGTGTTCAAGCCCTGAGGCCGGACCCGCTGGTGATCACGCTGGAGCCGGGGGGGCGTAGACCTGGATGGCGCCGTTGACCTCGCGGGTCTGGAAGTGGGGCAGCGGGGCCGGTGCGATGGGCAGTTGGTGCACGAGCAGTTCGCCGCTCACGGTGAAGGCGGTGGTGTGGCACGGGCAGTTCAGCCGCCTGGTCGGCGGGTCGAGCCGCAGCCGGCAACCCTGGTGGGTGCAGCTCCCGGACACCGCGCGCACCACCCCGTCGGTGCGCTGCACGAATCCGACGACGTTGCCCAGATCGAAGGGCCGCACTCCCCCGTCGGGCAGCTCCTCGCTGGTGGCCACGGTGCGCCATAGACCCGTGGTGGGGGTCAGCGTCTGGCCTGTCGGAGGGCTTTCGGGTGTGACGCTGGTCAGGGTGCGATCCAGCACTACCCCGACGGTGGCGGCAGCAGCCGCGATCGCGGTCCCTTGTACGAACAATCGGCGCCGGGTGCCGGTGGCGGGAGTCTTCTCCGCCTCGGCTCGCTGCGCGCCGTCCAGCTGGGCGGCCAAGCGCCCGTGCAGACTGGTCACAAACTCCTCACGCGGCGCGTCACTGCCCGGCGCAGCGGCCCGCAACGTGATCGCCGCGCGCAACTCGGGAACGTCGCTGTCCTCCGCGTGAAATGCCCTCGGCCGCCTCCCACGGAGTAGGGCCTCGACAAACCGGCGCACGCCACGCTCGCTCACTGGTCCACCTCCTCCGCTACCTGTGCCGCCCGGCGCAGCGCCCGATACTGCAGCACCTTCGCGTTGCCCACGCTGACACCCAGCTCAGCCGCAGCTTCCCGCACGGAGCAACTTTTCAGAAACCGCAACTCGAGGATGCGCCGGTACTGCTGGGGCAGTGCGGCGAGGATCGCCGCTGCCCGGCCCCGGGAGTCGGCAGAGACCGGCGACGAGGCGAACACCACCTGCACCTGGTCCTCATCCAACGTGGTGATCTCCCGCCCCAGCGTGCGCCGCCAGTACCCGGCCAGCACTGTCCTCGCCGTGGCCAGCAGGTACGCCCGCACCTCGCCCACGCTGGCAGAGACCCGAAGCGGGCCCAGCGCGGTCACGAACACCTCGGCGGTCAGATCCTCGGCGTCAAGCCGGTTGCCCACCTTGGCGAACATCAACCGATAGACCCGGTCGATGTTGTCCCGGTACACCGCCTCCCAGTCCGCGTAGACGTCGTCAGTCACCACACGCAACTGTGGCGCAGCGACCGCCGGCTCGTCACCCGCCCTACGCAAACTGCGCACCACGGTCCCACTCCCTGATCTGGTGCGGCCCGCGAGCGGCGAGCCTCACCAACTGATAGGGGTCGGGGTTACACGGCGCTCCTGGGCCCAGCGGCCGCGCCTGGGTGATTCGCGGGAAGAGTTACGTGCGGCTACCGATTGTCAGATGACTTTGCCGCCCGGCACGGTATGTGGTGCCGAATCCGCAAATGCCGCCGGTGAGGTGTTGCCGTTTCCTAGGAGGATTTGATGTCTGATGCGATGAGCTGTGCCGAGCTCGACCTGCAGCAGGTGGAGCTGCTGCCGGCCCGTACCGTCCTGTCGCTGTTGAGCACAGTTGGTGACGGCGGTGCCTAGGGTGTTCCTGGCGCCAACGGCGCTAGCGTTTCCGGTAATAGCATGTGGTTCGTTCCTTGGCGTCATAGGGTGAGTGCACCACCAGGAATGATACCTTATCGCCCGCCCAGTCAGCAAGAGAAGGAGCCATCGTCAGTGCGGGGTACAGAGGTTGTTGCCGAGGAGCGGGAAACTATCTCTCGAGAGATCGCTGCC